>JBBQFW010000030.1:0-21808 GCA_038322445.1 Gemmatimonadales bacterium | reverse complement strand
CTTCTCGGTGCGCAGCAAGTGCTTCACAAGGAGGATCAACTCGATCTCCCGGCGTTGATATACGCGATTGCCGGACCGATTCTTCGCGGGGTTCAGGAAGCGGAACTCGCTCTCCCAGTAGCGAAGGACATGCGCCTTGAGATCGGTGAGCTCGCACACCTCGCCAATGCTGAAGAATTCCTGAACCGGCTCGGCAGCGCTCATGCGTCCTGCTCCGACCGAAGCTCCCGTGCCATCAGTTCCGCCACTGCCGTGCGCGCCGAGTGGCCATCGAACAGGATGCGGTGCACCATTTCGACGATCGGCATCTCGACACGCTCGCGTATGGCGAGGGCGAGCGTGCTTCGTGTGGTGGCGACGCCCTCGGCCACCGTTTCTTTTCCGGCAAGTGCAGCCTGGAGGGTGGCTCCCTTCCCGATCGCGATCCCGACGGCGCGATTGCGGCTCAAGGTACCGGTACATGTGAGCACGAGGTCGCCAAGGCCCGCGAGGCCCGCGAACGTCGCAGGGTGTGCACCGAGCGCGACACCGAGTCGCGTCATCTCGGCGAGTCCGCGGGTGATGAGCGCCGCGCGGGAGTTGAAGCCGAGCCCCACGCCTTCCACGAGACCGGCCGCCACCGCGATCACGTTCTTCACCGAGCCGCCCAGCTCGACGCCAACCACGTCGTCGTGAGTATAGATCCGGAGGTGGGCATTGCTGAAGGCCTCCTGCACAGCTTCGGCGGCGATCAGGTTGTCCGATGCCGCAACGATTGCGGTGGGTTGACGACCGGCGACCTCCGCGGCGAAGCTCGGCCCGGAGAGCGCAACCACCGAACGTCCGGGCAACTCCTCGGCGACAACCTCGCACATCAATGCAAGCGTCCCTCGCTCGATGCCCTTGGAGGCGACGCAGACGATGGCGGAGGAATCAATCGCCAGCGCGGACCGCTGCATCACGGATCGGAGGTGCTGCGCGGGCGTCGCCACACACACGCGCGCAGCGTCCTGCAGTGCTTCGGTCAGGTCGGTCGAGGCACGAAGGTTTTCAGCGAGCGCAAAGCCCGGAAGAAATCGTGCGTTGGTATGGGCAGTGTTCACCGATGCGACGACATCGGGCTCGAGCGCCCACAGCACGACTTCGTGCGCGTTGCGCGCGAGGACGTCGGCCAGGGCCGTTCCCCACGCCCCACCACCGAGGACCGCGCAACGCGTCATGCCCTGCCCCGCCTGCCAAAGCGATTTTCCTCGCCGCGCCGAAGTCGCCCGATGTTCGCGCGATGCGTCCAGAAGACGAACGCCGCGATGATCGTGCTGACGACAAACAGCGGCGACCGGAACCCCAGCGTGACCGCCAGGAGGATAGGAAGCAGGACCGCGCTGACGAGGCTTCCCAAGGACACGTAGCCAGACGCAAGCACGATCGCCACGAATACCGCGAAGGTAACGAGCATCGGCACTGGTGCGAGCGCGAGGAACACACCGGCAGCGGTCGCCACACCCTTTCCTCCCTTGCCGAACTTCAGGAACACAGGGCGCACATGACCCGCAATGGCGGCAACGCCGGTCGCGATGGCCCAGAGCACCGGGTCGCGCGGACTGTCGATCCGCGGCGGCAACAAGAGCACCGGCAATGCGCCCTTCGCCGCATCCGCCAGGAAGACGGCAACGCCGATCTTCCACCCGAGCGTCCGGAACACGTTGGTTGCGCCGAGATTGCCCGAGCCCTGCTTGCGCAGGTCGATGCTGTTTGCCTTGCCCGCGAGCAAGGCGAACGGAATGGATCCCGAGATGTACGCCAACGCCAATGCGATGGCCGGGTGCACGGCTACGCTTCCGCCTTCGCGCCGCTCTTGCGACGCATCAGGATACGCAATGGATTTCCCGTGAAGGGATACGTCTCACGAAATCCGTTGTGCAGAAAGCGGACGTAGTGCTCTTCCACCAGGTCAGGATGGTTGCCGAAGAACGCGATCGTCGGCGGGGCGACACTCACCTGCGTGGCGTAGTTGAGCTTCACCTCGCGACCCGCGGCCTGGTTTGGCTGGCGGCGCGCGAGCAACTCGGCGAGACGCACGTTCACGTCTGACGTGGGAATACGAACGCGGGACTGTTCATCCACGAGCTGGATGACGTCGAGGATCTTCGTGACACGCTGCCCCGTGAGTGCGGACGTGAACAGGAACGGCACGTGCTTGAGGAAGGGCGCCTTCTCGTGCGCCGTCTTCTCGAACTTGTGCGTCGCCTTGTCGTCCTTGTCGACGAGATCCCACTTGTTGACCACGATGATGAGCCCGTGTCCCGCTTCCCACGCGAGGTGCGCGATCTTGAGGTCCTGGTGATGGAACTCGCCTTCCGTCGCGTCGATCAGGAGGACGCAGATGTTCGCACGCTCGATGGCGCGGCGGGCGCGCAACGAGGAATAGAACTCGATGCCGTCATCGATCTTCGTCTGGCGACGGAGTCCGGCGGTGTCGACGAAGATCAGCTTCCGGCCATGGTAGACCATCGGCGTGTCGATCGCGTCGCGGGTGGTGCCCGCCACATCGCTCACCACGAGGCGTTCCTCGCCCAGCAGGCGATTCACGAACGAGGACTTCCCCACGTTCGGCCGCCCGACGACAGCGATACGCAGCGCGTCTTCCTCCTCGGGCACGGACTCGGGCAGCTTCTCGATGACCGCGTCGAGCAGGTCACCGGAGTTCTTGCCGTTCTGGGCCGAGACCGGAAAGGGATCGCCGGCGCCAAGCTTGTAGAAGTCGTAGAAGTCCGTCCGGCTCGGATCGTCGACCTTGTTCGCGACGAGCAACCAGGGTTTGCCGGTGGTGCGGATCATCTCCGCGACGCGATGGTCGCTCGGGTGCAGTCCCACGTTCGCATCGACGACGAAGAGCATCATGTCCGCCTCCTCGACCGCCGTCGCGACCTGCTGCCGAATCTCCTTGTCCATTGGAGCATTCGGATCGTCGGAGAGGCCACCGGTGTCCACCAGCCAGAAGGAGCGTCCGTTCCATTCCGCCTTCGTGAAGTGGCGGTCGCGCGTGGTGCCCGCCTCATCCGAAACGATGGCCTCCTCGTCGCCGATGATGCGATTGAACAGGGCCGATTTCCCGACGTTCGGGCGGCCGATGATGGCAACGACAGGGACGCTCATGCTGCGCGCCGGCCGGGAAGCTGCGGCTCGCCTTCGAGTCGCAGCACGTCTATGAAGTCGTACGAGGGATATACCGGCATCGGAAGGGTCTCACGGAGCGCAATGAAGCGCTCGTCATCGAGGAAGAGTCCATCATCATTTATCGTCTCCGCCGGAATGAGCGCGAGATCGAGGTCGTCACGATGGGCCAAGGCGCGACGGATGTCGGCGCCGACCAGCAGCCCGGCGGTGGTCGTGGTGGGCCCGAACAGCGAATTTTCCATGACAATGAGGGAGAACGCCGCGCCGGTTTGCGCCGTGAGGGCGTGCAGCAGTTCGGGCATGAGGGGCGCCATGGACACACCGGTCACGACGCCGATGCGCTTGCCGTCAAGCCGCGGCAGATCGCCAAGGCCAGCCTGGACACGTTGCCGGAGCGACGTGACCGCGCCGACCCCATTCTCGATCTGCGAGAAGTCGCCGTAGTGCTCTACGTCCGGCAGTGGACGGCCCGCCAGCAGATAGAGCTCATCCGATCCGAACACCCACCGATCCCCGCGCTCCGCCAGCGCACGCTCTTCCCATCGCTCGACGGCGGCGAGGATCCGGCCGGAGTTTTCTGCGTCCATCGGCTTGCCGTCGTACAGGTGCGAGAACTGGGTGACGCCGACCGGCACGAGGGCGACGCTCAGCACGGCATCGCCGAGGTTCCAGAGGTCGGTCAAAGACGCCTCGAGGACGTTGCCGTCGTTGAGGTTCGGTACGATGACCATCTGGCCGTGGAACTGAATCCCGCCCTCGGCCAGTCGCGTCAGCTGCTCAACGATGTTCGGCACTCGCGGATTATTCAGCAGCACCTTGCGTGCTTCCCACGGGGTGGCATGGACCGAGACGTACAGCGGCGAGAGCCGGTACTCGAGGATGCGCTGGATGTCGCGCTCCTTCACGTTCGACAGGGTCGCGAAGTTTCCGTAGGCGAACGAGAGGCGATAGTCGTCGTCGCGCACATAGAGCGACTTGCGCAAGCCTTTCGGCAATCCCTCAATGAAGCAGAACTCACAACGGTTTGCGCAGCGACGGATGGTCGGCGGTTCGAGCTCCACGCCGAGTGCTTCACCTTCCGGCCGCTCGACTTCGTAGATCACCGCCTCCCCGTCAGGGAGGCGTGCTTCGATGACGAGTTCCTCGTCGGCAGTGAGGAACTCCCAGTCGAGGAAGTCGGCCAGCTCGCGCCCGTTTACGGTGAGCAGTTCGGTGCCCACCACCACTCCCATCTCGTCACATACGCTGCCTGGAAGAACGCGACTGACCCGAACCATGATATTCCAGACCTCTACCGAAGCGACGGGGGAAGATCACTGTGCGTGATTCTTCCCCCTGCGAAAGCTAATGTGGTCGGCTGTGACCACCCTCAACCAAAATAGGAGATACAGGCACCGAAGTCAAGCAGAATTCAGCACTTCCGCGTCCACGCGTGTCGCTCTTTGTCATGTAGAAGGCACAAAAAAAGCGCCCACCGAGTGGCGGGCACCTTTCCGATAAAACCGCCCTAGTCGACGATCTTGTAGCGGTACGCTACCACGTTCGGGGCGTTGATCGTGAACTTGAAGCGCGCGCGCTGGCCAGGCGAGAGCGGCTCGGTGGTTACGCTTTCCGTCCCGAGTGCCTGACCTGCCTTGTCCAGAGCCGTAAAGGAGAGGGTAATTGGCTTCGGCGCGAACGTCTTCGCCTCCTGCTTCGGCATGGGCTTCGCCTTCGCGCCTTTCGCCGGTCGTGCCGGCGCAGCCGCCTGCGGTGCGTTCGCTTCGATCTTGTCGCGCCGGTCGAGTACGCTTCCGCCGATCGTCACGTTCTTGTCGTTCGGTGAGAATTCGGTGAACGTGACCTCAATGGGAAGCTTGTTCCCGCGGTTATACCAGGCCACTGTCGTGTCGTTGTACGCTCCGGCGAGCGCTGCCTTCTTCGCAGCCTGGGCACTCTTGCCGAGCGCCAGGTACGCGCGCGCCGCGAGGTTGTAGTTCTCCGGATTCCCAGGATCCACCTCGACGAGACGATCGGCGATTGGTCCGATCTTGTCGTTCTGCTCCAACGTGAGGTACGTGACGGCGACGTTGAACAATGCATCGCGGTTGTAGGGGTTCTGGGCGAGCGTGCCTTCGAAGAGCTTCGCGGCGTCCGCCGGACGGTTCGCGCGTGCCGCGTTCACCGCGGAGTTGAGCAAGTCGTCGTACTCATACTCCGCCGGGCTCGCGATCAACGGTGCCCACACCTTCGCGGCGGCGGCCGTGTCACCCGCCATGAGATAGGCGGTTTCGAGCTGCTGCCGGCCACCCTTGAGGTACTGGCCCTTCGTGCCCTGGATGGCGATGAGCTGGCTGTACGCGTACGCGGCCTTACGGTAGGCCGCGACCTTGTCTGCACTCGACGCTGCGCCACCCGCGTCGAGGTACGCGCTGCCCATGCTCGCGAGCATCTGGCGATGTACGTCGCGATAGCTGGTATCCCTCTTCGCGGCGTCTGCGGCCTTGCTCCAGTATTCCAGCGCCTTCGCGGTGTTGCCGCGCTTCGAATAGACGCCGCCGAGGATCATCGTGCCGTACGGAGACGCGGAATACAGCTTGTTGGCCTGAGTGGCGTAGTACTCCGCCGAATCGAGCTTGTCGGCGTTCATGGCGTTGATAGCGCCATTCACCAGGTCGAGGTAGAACTTCTGGCCAGCGCGCCAATAGGCCGTATAGTCCATGCAGTTCGGCTTCGCCGTTTCCACGATTCGGAAGAGCGAGTCGATGGTGGTGGGGATATCAACCATACTCGCGGGGTTCGAGACAAAGCCGAGCGATCCGCGCGTTGGCGTGAGGCCAGTGCCAGGCTGATTGGCCCAGAGGCTCAGGGCCTCGCCCATGACATACGCGTTCGTGACGGCGTTGTCGGCTGGGGCGACCGTCTCGAGCAGCTTCACGGCGTTCTTCAGGTTCGTGGCAGCCACGATGGGAGAAGTGGCTTCACGAGCGAGGTTGACGCTGAGCGTCGCGCGCGCCGCGTTGCCGGTTGCGGTTTCGCCCACGTCGCACGCGGGCTTCGCGGGAGCGGCCTGCGCTCCGGCGACCGACGAGGCGAGCAACAGGACGCCGAGCGCGAGGTATCTCTTAACGAACAGGGCCATTGGTCATCTCCTGAGTAATCGGGCGGTGGCCGGCACCTCTGCCAGCGTTCTGCTGGACGTACCCCGGCGCCTCTAGCGCCGTTCCGCCGCGCGAAGTGCAAGCTGGTAAATATCTCCGGGCAGGCGTCCAGTCGCTAGAGCAATTCGTTGGACATCATCGAACTCCGGCTTTGCCCGGATCGTGGCGTCTGGAAGGGTGGACACCTTCACGCGTACCGGGTGGCCCAGCACGTCGACGACCACCTCCGTGCGCGGCAGGGTGAGCCTCGTCATCACAAGTCGGCGTACGCCGATGGACGTCGTTTCGGCCAGGAGCAGGCGCTCGAGGCGATCGGCGTTGGCCGCACGACACACGACTTCGATACGCGTCCCTGCTCTCCCCTTCTTCATGGTGATGGCCAGGAGTGTGACATCGAGCGCACCGGCGGCTCGTGCGCTCTCCGCTGCCGCCGCGAGGTATTCAGGCGACATGTCGTCCACGTCGCACGCGAGCACGGCCACCTGCTCACGCGTCGCCTCTGGTCCCGCCTCCTCGATCTCGGCCACGATGAGCCGCAGCGCGTTCGCGCGACCCGGAAAGTCCTTGGTGCCCGCGCCGTAGCCACTGCGAAGCGGCGTGTAGAGCGCCGGCGGCTGACCGGCCGAGAGCACACGAACGAGAGCAGCGCCGGTGGGCGTCACGAGCTCGCCCGCTCCCTCCGGACCCGGACTCACCGTGTGACCCTCCAGGAGCTTCAGCGTGGCGGGCGCGGGCACGGGCAGCAGGCCATGCGCGGCGCGGACCGTGCCGTCACCGACTCGAAGGACGCCGCAACGCACTTGCTCGATGCCGAGCTGCTCCATTCCCCAGATGACGCCCACCACATCGAGAATCGCGTCGACCGCACCGACCTCGTGAAGGTGGACCTCCTCCGGCGGCATGCCATGTATTTCACCTTCCGCCTCGGCGATCGACCAGAACGCCGCATCGGCCCTGGTGCGCACGCGGTCCGGCGCGCCACTGCGGGCGACCAACGCGCGGATCTCGTTGATATGGCGACCGTGGGGCTGCGGGGGAATGTGGAAGTCCACCTTCCAGCACACGAGCTCCCCGCGGAGCACTTCCCTGATCTCCACGACGACATCCGGCAAGCCAAGCCGGGCCGGCAAGGCACGAAGCCACTCGGGATCGAGGCCCACACCAAGCAGTGCGCCGAGCGTCATGTCTCCGGCGATGCCGCTGAAACAATCGAGAATCGCGATACGCATCGCTCAGAAGCGGTAGGAGGCGCCGCTTCCGGTATTGAACACGACAATCTCCGAATCGGCCGCGATACGACCCTCGTGCACCAGCTTCTCGAGGACCGCGAGTGCCGCACCGCCTTCCGGAGCAGCGTCAACGCCGGAAGCTCGGCTGAGGCGAAGCGTGTCGGCGCGAATAACCTCTTCACTCACGGAGGCCGCGAGCCCGTCGCTCGCATACACCGCCTTCAGGATCAAGCGATCGCCGAGCGGGCCGGGCACCCGCAGTCCGCTCGCGTGGGTCGTTGGATTCTCCCACGGGGTGGCGCGATCCGCTCCCGACTCGAAGGCCCGGACGATGGGCGCACATCCGTCGGCCTGCGCGACGACCATGCGGGGCATGATGGTGTCCGCCGGAAGCCAACCGGCATCACGCATCTCGCCGAACACCTTCCACATGCCGATCAATCCGGTGCCGCCGCCCGTCGGATAGATGATGTGCGTCGGCAGGCGCCATCCCAGCTGTTCCGCCACCTCGAGGCCCATCGTCTTCTTCCCCTCGATGCGATACGGCTCGCGCAGCGTGGACATGTCGAAGAAGCCATGCTCCGCGGCGTAGGCGCGCGATTGCTTTCCCGCGTCGCCGATGTGGCCGTCGACGAGCTGGAGGTCCGCGCCGAGGGCCGCGATCGTCGCGAGGATGGGGGGCGGGGTCGAACGCGGCGCGTAGACGCGCACGGGGATGCCCGCCGCGGCCGCGTAGGCCGCGAGCGCCGCGCCCGCGTTGCCTGCTGTCGGGACGACGAAGCCAGGCACGTTCAACGCCGCCGCTCGCGTCACGGCGGCGCTCATGCCACGGGCCTTGAACGATGCGGTCGGATTCAGCCCTTCATCCTTGACCCACAGTCGCGCGACGCCAATGGCAGCCGCGAACGCGGGGAGCTCCCGCATGGGCGTGGTGCCTTCGCCGAGCGAGACCGGCGCCTCTCCGTCGAGGAGCGGCAAGACGGGCGCATAGCGCCACATGTCCCAGCGCGAGAGCAACGCACTGCGAGCCGGGAACGGGGTGTCGTAGTGCACCAGCAGCGGCTGACCGCACACCGGGCAGACGGAGGCCAGCGCATTGCCGGCCTGCGAGTGGTCGCAGGCCGAGCAGTCGAGATGCCAGGAGCTCACGCGGAAGGGACGTCGTGGGTGAGTGCGTCGACAACAGGGTGCGAGGAACCTATCGCATTCCCGCTCACGGGCACCGCAACGCCGGGAGCGAGCGCATCGGTGCGGCGGAGACCGTCGAGAATCTTCGCGGCGCTCTTGAGGGAAAATCCCGGCACGGCTGCTATCTGCTCAGGCGATGCATCACGGATCCCCTGCACGCTCCCGAAGGTCGTGAGGAGCAGGCGTCGCTTGTTCTCTCCGATTCCGGGGATCTTGAGGAGCTCGGACGTGATGGTCCGGACCGCGCGCCGCTTCCGCTGAAACGTGATGGCAAACCGGTGCGCCTCGTCACGCGCCTGCTGGAGCATGCGCAGCGCTGGCGACCGGCGAGTCAGTCGCAGCGACTCGCTCCGTCCGAGGAGGAAGATCTCTTCCTCGCGCTTGGCCAGGCTCGCGATCGGCAACGTGCCGAGTCCAAGTTCGCGCAAGGCATCGGCGGCCGCGTTGAGCTGGCCCTTTCCGCCATCGATGAGGACGAGATCGGGCAGCGGGCGCTCGTCGTCGAGTCGACGCTTGAAGTACCGGCCGACGACTTCCTTCATCGACGCAAAATCATCGATGCCTTCCACCGTCTTCACCTTGAACTTGCGATACTCACCGCGATACGGACGGCCGTTCTGGAACCACACGCACGACGCGACGGTATCGGTACCCTGCGCATGGGAGATATCGAAGCAAACGAAGGAGCGCGGCACCTTCTGCAGGCCGAGCTGCCGCTGCAGCTCGTACACCGGATCGCCGGCGCGCTCCTCGGTGGGTTCGTCACCCGTGAGGCGCGCCTCCTCGAGCAGGTGACGGGCATTCTGTTGCGCATGCTCGATGAGCTCGCGCCTCGGGCCGCGCTGCGGCACGTGGATCTTCGTGCGCTCGAGTGACTGCTCCAGGATGTCGCGCTCGCTGATGTCGAACGGAATGAGCAGCTCCTGCGCCCGCTCCTCGAGGAGACGATACGGCCCGGCGAGGTACGTCTCGAGCACGTCCGCGTCAATCTCGCCTTCCGTGTTCGCGATGAACTGGTGATCGCGCGCCAGCAGCATCCCCTGACGGATACGCATCAACGCGATCACAGCGTCGTCGCCGTCGCGCGCATAGCCGATGACATCGCGATCGCCGCCCTCGACTTCCATGACGACCGCAGGCTCCTCCATCGTCTCGAGGTGCGCGAGCACGTCACGCAGGTTGGCCGCGCGTTCGAAGTCGAGCGCCTCGGCGGCCAGCGCCATGCGCTGCTTGATCTTGCGCACGACCTCGTCCGGCTTGCCGGCGAGGAAGTCGAGCACCTCGTCGATCATCGCGGCATACTCGCCCTGCGTCTGCGCCAGGATGCAGGGTGCCTTGCAGCGCCCGATGTGGTAGTCGAGGCACGGCCGCTCCGGCATCTGCGCGGGCATGTCGTAGTTGCACGACCGCACCGTGAAGAGGCGCTTCACCACGTCGAGCGAGCGCCGCATGGCGCCCACGTCCGTGTAGGGACCGAAGTACCGTGCGCCGTCGTTCTGCAGCCGGCGCGTGACCCAGACGCGGGGAAATGGCTCCTGGACAGGGACCTTGATGTACGGATCCGACTTGTCGTCACGCACCGCGAGGTTGAAGCGCGGCTTGTACTCCTTGATGAGATTGGCCTCGAGAATCAGCGCGTGCGCCTCGCTCGACACGACGATGGTGTCCAGCCCTCGCACCTGCAGCATGAGGTGGCGCGTCTTCACGCTCTCGACGTGGTCGGAGGCGATATAGCTGCGGACGCGTGACCGCAGGCGCTTCGCCTTCCCGACATACAGCACCTTGCCCTCGGCGTCACGCCAGAGGTACACGCCCGGCGACTCGGGTAGATGGGGAATCTTTTCGAGGATCGCGTCGGGTACGGCCATCTCGCAATATACCCGATGACAGAGTGGGACACTCGCCTCGGGCAGTCACTCGACGGCGAGCAGCGACGCCCGTCAATACTACGGCGAACAGCCTGAGGCTGGCCGGCCGACCAGCTCCTAGGTGCTCCCTTGCGCTTACGCAGACGTGGGCGCGACGCTGCCTGCGAGTTACGAGGCGTTGGTGCGTCGCCGCAGCACACGGTCGGAAATGCCTCGTGCTTCCGGTACGCCGAGCAGCACCGTTCCGATTCCGTAGACGAGGGCGAACGTGCCGAGTGCCGCGATTCCACGCAGGCTCTGGTGCGCAGGATCCACCACGCGCATGACACCCCACCCCGCGCCGCCGGCCGCGAGCCCGGCGAGCCAGAGGCGCGCGAGGCGGGAACGCGCGATTCCGGTTGGACCTATGCGTGCCGTGATGGCGCGGCGAAGAAGCAGGAACTCCACCCAGCCCGCGATGCCTGCCGATGCCGTGAGCCCGACAGCGCCTGTCCACGCCGGAAGTCCGAGCAAGCGCGGAAGAGGAAACGCGAACAGGTAGCCGAGTGTACCAGTGAGGACGACGCGCGCGACGGCGTACCATAGCGGGGTTCGCGTATCGCGCAGGGCATAGAACGTTGAGGAATACAGCCGCCCAAGAGCGCTGGCCACCAAGCCGACCGCCGAGCCGGAAAGGATGGCCCAGGTCTGAATGCTGTTCGTCGCGGAAAACTTTCCGTGCTGCAGGAGCACGGCCGCGATGGCCTCACCGAGGACGAGGAAGCCGATGGCCGACGGAACCACGAAGAAGGCCACTCGCGGAAGCGCGGTGTTGAGGCGAACGCGAAGGCGCTCAAGCGCTTCGGGGCCTACACCACTGTCACGGGACATCTCCGGAAGCTCTGCCGCCGAAATCGACATCCCGAACAGGCTGATCGGCAGCAGGTAGATGTTCTGGGCATTCTGCAACAGCGTCACGATCCCGTGAACGCCGAGGTAGCTCGCCATGTAGGTGTCGATGAAACCACTGATTTGCACGACACCGCGACTGATGAACGCGGGGACGAAGTTGCGCAGAACGTCGCCCACCGGGGGAAACCGGAAATCGGGCACGAAGCGAGGGTGCTTCAGCAAGCGGAACACCGACGGCAGCTGCACGCCCATCTGCAGGGCCGCCCCCACGACAGAGGCCCACGCGAGCACTACCGACAATTCGACATCGCGCACACGGGGCCCGAAACCCGCCAGCGCGCCGATCATCGCGACATTCCAGAAGACCGGCGCCACGTACGACAGGAAGAAGCGCCGATGGCTGTTGAGGATTCCGAGACACCAGGCACTCATCACGAAGATGCCAGCACCCGGGAACAGGATGCGCGTGAGGCGAACGGTCAGAGCCAGCGTGTCGCCCGTGAAGCCGCCGACGACGAGCTTGACCACGGTGGGCGCGAAGACGATGCCCGCCAGCACGATGACCGCGACGATCATTGCCAGCAGCGCGGCCACTGCGCCAGCGATGCGGTCCGCTTCCTTCTCGTCGCCCTGCTCGAGCGCCCGTGCATACACGGGGATGAACGACGCGGAGAGCGCCCCCTCTCCGAAGAGATTCTGCAGGAAGTTGGTAACCTTGAAGGCGCCGTTGAACGCATCCGAAACCCAACCAGCACCCAGGTAACGTGCGATGAGACTCTGACGGAGAAGCCCAAGCAGCCGGGACAGGAAGATGCCCGCGGCAATCAGGGCGGAACTCCGACCCGAGCTGCGGGGCGCCGCGCCTGAGGCTGGTTCGGTCACGCCGACTTCGCGTCGATGAGCGCGTCCGCGTGCGCGGACGCCGCTTCGCGCATCTCACCGAGAAGATCCAACCCCTGTCGAGTCAAGGTGGGGACGAGGTTGAGCGCACGCTCCTGCCGCGTGTTCAGCGGATTGAGGTGCGCGCGAAGTGTAGCGACGTCGCGCAGTCGCTCATGCTCGCGACGCTTGATTCCAGCCACGAGCCGGCGTTCCAGTCGATCCACACGGTGCAGGAGTGATTGCATCGAGCCCTCTACTGCAGCACCGAGGCCAAGCGGTTCCGCTTCGGCCGCGAGGGCCGCGGGGAGCGCCCTTACCGATGCACGCAGGGCGCCGATGGCGGTGCTGGTGTCGTCACTCATCGCTGCCCGTGCGACCACGCCCTCGAGCCGGTCAGGCTGTGACAGCTCCTCGGGAGTGACGCCGAAGCGATCGAGCAGCACCTGAACCTGCGGCTCGACGAGCGTACAGGACCACCGCGGCAGGGCGACCGGACACTCCACGCCCATGGCATCTGCAACAGCGCTCACCTGGGCGAAGTACGCCAGCTCGCCAGGCCCGCCGAGGTACGCGATCGTGGGCAGGATGGCCTGCTCGACGATCGGCCTCAGGAGAACGTTCGGCGTGAGCCACGCGTCGCCATCGTCGGCCAGCTGATCGGCGAGGCTGACGGGAATGCGGCTCTTGATCGCGTCGCGGCGATCGAACACCAGTGACAGATTCTTCACGTGCTCCACCTGCGCTGCGTATCCCGCCTGCTTGATGTCGCGGGATCGCGCGTCGAGCGCCTGCGTGATCGCCCCAGCATGTCGCAACGCATCGCGCAACGTGCGGTCAGATGCCACGCGTACGGCGGGGTGCGACGCATCGAGCACCGGCATGCCGAGTGGCGCGAGCATCCGTCGCAACAGGGCGACGTAGGCGCCGCCAACCGAGGCGGACGGGTCGCAATACGTCTCTTCCACTGCCCGGAGGGCCCTGGCGTCCGCCACGCTGCCACAGGCGCTGCGAAGCCGTGCGATGAGGGCGCCCACGTCGCCGAGCGGGGCGAGCGCCATCGGAACGCCAGACGTCGGCGCGTTATCGGCCTGCAGCCGTTCAGCGCCGCCTGGCATCGCCACGACTGTGGAGGAGGCTTCGGCGAAATCGGCGTCATCCGTGGCTGCCCAGAACACCGCCGCGGTGGCGACGCCCGTGTGCCGCTCGATGGCGTTGGCGAAGGCTAGCGCACCCATCGCCTTGCTCCAGGTGTAGACCGGGCCCCCGAAGAGGCCCGGCTGCTGCCCCGTGCTGACGACGACTCCCCCTTCCCTGCGCACGCGCTGCAGCCGCTCGGCGGCGGCCCCCGTGACGTCCAGTGCGGGCTCGAGCTCAGCCCAACACTCCTCCCACTTCCGCTCGCGGGAGCGACGTTGCGCGCGGGACCGCCATTCGGCCGCCGAGCGCACCGGCGCGGCGAGCCATCCACCGGGCGCGTCGCCACTCTGCAGCAATCTCGAAAATGCCGACCCGCCAAGTACGCCAGTGATGATGCGAACGTCGGTCATTGCCCAGGAACGTGGTAGAGGAAGCCTCCATGATAACCTGAGCGAACGCGGTTCGTGAGCGATACGCTGTCGCTGGGGCGGCCGTCGATCGACCGGTGCGCGTCAACCCTCACTTGTGATAGGGCTCGCCGCGCACGATGGTCCCTGCTCGGTAGAGTTGCTCTGCCAGGACGAGACGCGCCATCTCGTGCGGTAACGTCCACGGCGCCAGCTGAATCGTCCGGGTGGCGCGCCCGCGAACGCTCGCCGCAACCCCGAAGGCACCACCGATGATGAAGGCAACGTCCCGCGCATTATCCCTTGCGCCAGCGACCACCGTGGCGAATTCGGCGGACGTCAGCCGGTCCCCGAGCTCGTCACAGACGAGTACCATCGCGGTGGTCGGGATACGCTCGAGCAATCTTGTGCCCTCGCGGTCCTTCGCGAGCCCGGGATCGATGCCGCGACCACTCCCTTCGCGGACCTCGATCACGTCGAGCGGCCAATACCGCGCCGCCCGCGTCTCGTACTCCTCGATCGCTGCCGCGAGGTGCCGGTCCTTCGGCTTCCCTACGGCAGCGATGATGACACGCACCGCGTGCTACGCGTATACGCCGCGCAGCCGGTGCACCGTGGCCACCCGGCTGATCGACAGCATGTAGGCTGCCGTGCGCATGTCCACCTTGTGTAGCATGGACAGGTTGAGCACGTCCGCGAAGCTGCGGGTCATGATGTCGGTGAGCCGCTCGTTGACGGACGCCTCCGACCAGAAGTACCCGCCGCGGTCCTGCACCCACTCGAAGTAGGAGACGGTCACGCCGCCCGCATTCGCAAGGATGTCCGGGATGACGAAGATCTGCTTCTCGGCCAGGATGCTGTCAGCGCCGGCGGTGGTCGGTCCGTTCGCGCCCTCGCAGATGATCTTTGCGCGGATCTTTGCGGCGTTCTTGCTGGTGATCACGTTCTCGAGAGCGGCTGGCAGCAGCACGTCGACGTCCGACGTCAGGAGATCGTCGTTGGAGAGCGGGGAGCCGCCGGTGAAGCCTTCGAGGCTGCGATGCTGCGCGACGTGCTTCAGCGCGGCGGGGATGTCGATGCCGTCCTGCTTCCAGTACCCACCGGTGCGGTCACTGATGCCGCGGATGACGCAGCCTTCCTTCACCAGCAGGTCGGCAGCGACGGATCCCACGTTGCCGAAGCCCTGCACGGCGACGGTGGTACCCTGGATGTTCATGCCGAGATGCTTGAGCGCCTGCTTCGTGACGATCATGCAGCCGCGGCCCGTGGCCTCACGGCGCCCGAGCGACCCCCCCATCTCGACTGGCTTGCCAGTGACGACGGCCGTCACCGTGTGGCGATGATGCATGGAATAGGTGTCCATGATCCACGCCATCACGCGCTCGTTGGTGTTGACGTCCGGCGCGGGCACGTCGGAGTCCGGTCCGAGCGTGTGAATGATCGCGGCCGTGTAGCGGCGGGTGAGACGCTCGAGCTCGCCGACACTCATCTTGAGGGGATCGCAGATGACGCCGCCTTTTGCACCGCCAAAGGGCAAATTCACCACGGCACATTTCCAGGTCATCCATGCGGCGAGCGCCTTCACCTCGTCGAGGTTCACGCGCATGTCGAAGCGGATGCCGCCCTTCGCCGGTCCGCGCGACGTGTTGTACAGCACGCGGTAGCCCTCGAAGACCTGCACTTCCCCATTGTCCATCATCACCGGAACCGATACGATGATCTGTCGTTCCGGGTGGCGAAGCACCTGGTACAAGCCAGGCTCCAGGTCGAGGAGCTGTGCGGCACGGTCGAACCGGCTCATCATCGCCTCGAACGGATTTTCCTCGTTCAGGAAGCGGTCCTTGTCCGGCATGACGATGCTATCTGTCGGCAATCGAAGATCGGTGGCCATTTTTGAGGGAACTCTGGTCGGCTGGGCCGGCGGTTGACGATCCGGCGTGGCGCGCAGCCAGCACCGCATCGAAGGCGCGGTCGAGCAGCGGCGATCCGCGCTCGAACACGGCAATTTGCGAAACATACCACAACGGAGGAGCCACGGCAGGCCAGAGCGGACCGAGCTTCACCGCATCCTTGAGTGTGCAGACCACCCCCTCCAGTCCGCTCGCGAGCCCGACAAGTTCCGCGATGTCCCGAGCGGTGAAGGCGTGGTGGTCGGCAAATGTCCGCATGCGCAGTATCGCGCCCGCACTGCGGAGTTGCGCAGCGAAGGCACCCGGATCGCCCACGGCAGCGGTGACGAGCAGACGGCGGCCTTTCAACCACGAGAGCGGTGCATGCGTATCCGACGTCGCACTGCGTAGCTCGGCCGCCGCAAGGTGGCAGACCACCAGGCCAAGGTTGGGGAAACGGGCGACGAGATCCTCCCCGATTTCCTCCGCGATGGCGCGCGTGGCGTGCTTGCGCGTGACCACGAGGACGTCCGCGCGCGCGAGGCCCTCGACCGGCTCACGCAGCGGACCGGCAGGGAGGACGCGCAGGTCGCTCGACCATCGGTCCGCGCTCACAAGGACCCAGTCCGACGTGCGCCCGATGCGGCGGTGCTGAAAGGCGTCATCGAGGATCACACAATCCGCCCCGTCGGCCATCGCCTGACGCGCGCCAGCCACACGATCAGGATTCACGACCACGGGCACATCGGGATTCAGCTTCTTGTGCACCAACGGTTCATCGTCGCCGTAGCCGCGCATCACGATCGCCGGTCGCGCGCCGCGTGACCGCAGCACGCCAGCGGCCCACGCCGCGATCGGCGTCTTCCCCGTGCCACCCACGGTGAGGTTGCCAATGCTCAACGCGGGCAGTGGCGACGCCTGCACCGCCGATGCATTGCGGAATTTCCGCGTGTTGGCGTAGAGGCCGGCGCGGTAGATCCAGCTCGCCGGCGCCAGCGCGGCGCGCGTGGCCCGCGCTGCCGCGTTCTGGCCGTACCAGATCGTGTCGAGCGCGCTCACGCTAGTACGAACCGGGCGTCGCGTCGAGCAACGCTTGAAGTTGCGGTGCCTGCTCCGCTGCCGCGCGCGGCGAGTCCGCTTCGACCACGGTCAACAGTCCATAGCTGACGTCCACGCGCGCGAACGGCTTCGGGATCATGAACTTGTCCCAGCTCTTGAGGCGCCACGCGCGCGAGGCCGCGGCGCGAATGGGTACGATGTACGCACCCGTGCGCTGCGACGCGACGGCCGCACCCGGCGCAAACACGCGCGCGGGCCCGCGCGGGCCATCGGGCGTGATGGCACCATCGCGCCCCGCGTCGATCTCGCGCATCAACCCGATGAGCGCTCGGCTCCCGCCCTTCGACGACGACCCACGCACGGTCGCATAGCCCAGCGACTCGGCGATCTGCGCAACGATTTCGCCGTCCTTGTGCTCGCTGATGACGATCGCGACGTTCTCGCCCCGATGCTGCCAGAGCAGCGGCAGCAACTCGCCGTGCCAGAGCGAGAAGATCACGCGGCGGTTGGCCGCGCGCGCCGCGTGCAGCGGCTCGATGTTGTGCGATCGCATGCGCCAGGTCGACGCGAGCAGTCGCAGCAACGCAGCGCCGAGTCGTACCGTCCAGCGGACCTTGCGGTCAGAGCTCACGAGGCGCGCGCGCTCGGCGCGTCATTCGCGAGCGCAAGCGCGATCGCCGCCACGCGCGCAGCCGCTCCGGGTTCTCCCAGGGAGCCGCGCACGCGGTCAAGTGCGTCGATCATCGCCTGTCGAAGCGGGTTGCCGCGATCGAGCAGCGGCTCCAGCGTATCAGCGACCGTGGCGGGAACGAGTTCGTTCTGGATGAACTCGGGCGCCACGCGTTGTCCCGCCACCACGTTCACCAGCCCGATGTAGGGAATCTTCACGACGCGACTGGCGATCGCGTAGGTGATCGGGTCCGTGCGGTACGCCACCACCATCGGACAGAGCGCCACGGCCGCCTCCAGCGTCGTCGTGCCGCTTTTGCACATGGCCGCGTCGGCAGCGCGCAACAACCGGAACGAAGAAGAAGAGAGGATGGGGTACGGGCACTGCCCGGGCGGGATTCGCACATGTGGCGCGGCGCTCACCACGACTTTCAGCGCAGGATCCCGCCGCTGCAGCTCACGCGCGGTCGCCACGAAGAGATCGAGATGCAGTGCGATCTCCTGCGACCGGCTCCCCGGGAAGAGGGCGAGCAGCCGGTCCTCGTCGTCGATCCCGATCGCGCGACGCGCGTCGGCTCGACTCTCACTCGCTTCGGCGCGACCCAGCAGCGGGTGTCCCACGAAGGTCGCGTCGATCCCGTTCGCGCGGAGCAATTGCTCCTCGAAGGGAAGAATGACCGCCGCTCGCGTGACCGTCTGCGCCAGGCTCCTCATGCGTCCTGCGCGCGAGGCCCACACCTGCGGCATGATGTAGTAGAGCACCGGCACGCCGGCCCGCGCAGCGACCTCGGCGATCTTCATGTTGAACCCGCCGTAGTCGACGAGAATCACCAGCGCGACAGATCCACTCGTGATGTGCGCCGCGAGGTCGCGACGGAGACGGCGATACTGGCCCAGATGCTTGATGGGCTCCACGAAGCCCACGTGCGCCAGGTTCGATACGTGTTCGATGAGACGGATGCCGGCCGCTTGCATCTGATCGCCACCGACGCCGATCAGGTTGTAGGGCGCGCCAGCGGCAATGAGCTCCCGCGCGACCCCAGCCGCATGCTGTTCGCCGGACACTTCTCCGGCCACGAACAGGATCTCACGCACGCGTGCCGGTCATCGGGCGGTTGGACGCGGATGGCATGGTGCGCTCGATGTCGCGGACAATCTGGAGTGCCACCGCCAGCGCCTCGCGGCCGGCCTCGCCGGTGACGACCACGGGGGACTCGCCCCGCACCGCGGCGAGGAAGCTCTCGAATTCGAGTCGCAGCGGCTCACCGTCCTCCGCCTCGACCGGAATGCGTTCGACGAACTGCTCGAGGGCAAGCGGCGCCGTCGTCAGTGCCGCGACGTCGACGTCGCCACGCAGGCGGAAGAATTCCCCAGCGCCCGCGGCGAGGTCGAGCGAGAGGTACCCACTCTGCTGGAAGATGCGGATCTTGCGCATGCGCTCGCGTGACACACGGCTGGCCGTGATGTTCGCGACCGCACCGGACTCGAAGGTGAGCCTGGCGTTGGCGATATCGACGAACGGCGTGAGCACCGGCACGCCGACCGCGCTCACCGACGACGCCTTTCCGCCAACCAGCGTGTGTACCAGGTCGATATCGTGGATCATCAGGTCGAGCACGACGGCCACGTCGGAACCACGCGGATTGAACGGCGAGAGCCGGTCACTCTCGATGAAGCGCGGCGCGTCGACGTACGGCAGCGCGGCGCGAATCGCGCGATTGAATCGCTCGACATGTCCGGTCTGGAGGATCGCGCCGTGTTGCTGCGCGAGCGACAGCATCTCGTCCGCCTCCTCCAGGGTGGCGGCGAGCGGCTTCTCGATCATCGCGTGGATGCCGCGCGCGAGGACCTGTTGTGCGACGGCGTAGTGGCCGGGCGTCGGCACGACGATCGTGACGGCATCCACGCGATCCAGGAGCTCATCGAGGGTGTTGAACGCCTTGACGCCAAGTTCAGTGACCACCTGCTGCGCGCGCTCGGGCCGCGACTCGAAGAAGCCGACGAAATCCGCGCCCTGCATGTCGTGCAGGATGCGCACGTGGTGCAGCCCAAGACCACCGGCACCGATCACGCCGGTCCGCACGCGCGCGCTCAGACGACGACTCCGCGGCCGCTCTCCTCGACGAAGCGGAGCAGCTCCTGCACTTCCGGATACGCGGCGAGGTCGGTGGCCGCCCGCTCCTTCGCCTGCGTCACGTTGAGCTCCGAACGGAAGAACAGCCGGTATGCGCGCTTGAGCTCCCGCACCACCTCTTCCGGGAAATTGTTGCGCTGCAGGCCGACACTGTTGAGGCCATAGAGCTTGATCGGATTACCGACGGCCTTGATGAAGGGCGGCACGTCCTGCGAGATGCGTGAGCATCCCCCAACGAATGCGTACTTGCCGATCTTCACGAACTGGTGCGCGGCGCTTGCCCCGCCGACAATCGCCTTTTCGCCCACGGTGACGTGCCCCGCGAGCTGGACGCTGTTGACGAGGATCACACCGTCACCGACGTGACAGTCGTGCGCGAGATGCACGTACGACATGATGAAACACTGCTTGCCTATCGTGGTGCGAAAGGATTGCGTCGTGCCACGATTGATCGTGGTGTACTCCCGGATCGTCGTGCCTTCACCCACCTCGACGGTCGTGTATTCGCCCTGGAACTTGAGGTCCTGCGGGTCGCCACCCAGGATGGATCCCGAACCAACCTTCACGTTCGCGCCAAGAATCACATTGCGCTCCAGTGTGGCGCGTGCGGCGATCACGCACCCGTCGCCGATCGTGCACCCTTCACCAACGATCGCGAACGGGCCGATCTCCACATCGGCTCCGAGTTGCACATCGGCGCTCACGAGTGCGGTCGGGTGAATGCCCGCGGTCATCGGTCGCGCACCATCGCGCTCATCTCGGCTTCGCAGACCACGTCGCCGTCGACCTTGGCCACGCCCTGCATGCGACACATCATCCCACGAACCTGCAACATCTCCAGCTCCATGCGCAGCTGGTCACCCGGCTTGACCGGCTTGCGCCACTTCACGTTGTTGAGCGACGTGAAGTACACCACCTTGTTCGCGGGGTCGGGCACCGCGCCCATGAGCAGCATCCCGCCGACCTGCGCCATGGCCTCCACGATCAGCACACCCGGCATGATGGGATGACCGGGAAAGTGGCCCTGGAAGAAGGGCTCGTTGATCGTGACGTTCTTCAGCCCGACGACGCGCTTCGGCGGATCCATCTCGATGATGCGGTCCACGAGGAGGAACGGGTAGCGATGCGCCAGTACCTGCATGATCTCTTCAATGCCGATCACTTGTATCTCCTGCGCTAGCGATGCCTGCAGCGCGCGCACGAAGAGCACCGTGCCGCGATGACTTGGTTTATGCGCCACGATGCGAGCCTTGATGCCCACACCGGCAAGCGCGAGGTCCCCGACGCAATCCATCATCTTGTGTCGTACGAACTCGTCTGGCGAACGCAAGGTGTTCTCCACGACGCCGTCCGCATCCAGCACCACCGCATTCTGCGTCGAGGCACCCTTGATGAGCCCTTTCGCCCGCAACGACGCGACTTCACTGACGAACCCAAATGTACGCGCGAACGCCAGCTCCTTCGCAAACGTCTTCACGTTGACGACACTCGAATACCGCTGCGACGCAATCAGCGGGTGCGGAAACTCGATCGAGACATCGAGCTCGAACTCTTCCGAAGGGTACGCTTCGTAGACGGATTCGCCATCGGTCATGCGCACGGGCTCACGCAACCGCGCCACACTGAGGAAACCCGGCTGCTCCTGCACCCCCGCCGCCCGGAGCGCCTCGAAGAACGGGCCGGCGCTCCCATCCATGATGGGCGGTTCTGGCGCGTCGAGCGAGATGAGCAGGTCAGAAATCTCCAGCGCGGCCACCGTAGCGAGGACGTGCTCTACCGTGTGCACGGCGTTTGGCTCTTCGCCCAGCTGTGTCCGCCGCTCCGTCAGGACGGCGTGCGAGGCGAGTGCCGGAATGGGCGGCGCGCCCACAAGGTCCCGTCGAACGAACCGTATCCCCGCTCCACTCGGCGCCGGATGAAACTCCAGCGTGCAATCGACGCCCATGTGGAGCCCGACGCCCGTCACGGTGACACTTCTGGCGATGGTCTTTCGCATTCAATCCTGCTTCGAGGCGGCGTCGCGACCGACGATGCGCTCGAGGGCACGGATGAGTGCGGGCAGTCGGAACATCGCGGCCTGCGCGCGCAGTGCTTCACGATGGGGCCGCCCTGGAAAGCCGCACCACGTCTCACCAGCCGGCACCTTACCGAACACCCCC
>JBBQFW010000029.1:0-22403 GCA_038322445.1 Gemmatimonadales bacterium | reverse complement strand
ACACCGTCAAGCTGTTTCACGGGAACCTGTCAAAATCAAATACCTTCACTATATCCATTGGGCCTTCCACCCAGCCGTGCGCTTCTGCGTGCGTCGTTCCTCCGCTTTCCGAGCCACCCGGATAGCGGTGCGTGCGCCGTGCGCCCATTTTGATTTCCATGGAACCCAGAGACATCACTATCATCGGCGGCGGCCCCGCCGGGCTGTTCGCGCTCTTCTACGCCGGCATGCGTGGGGCAACCGCGCAGATCGTCGATGCGCTTCCAGAGCTTGGCGGCCAGCTCGCGGCGCTCTATCCGGAGAAGTTCATCTTCGACGTCGCCGGCTACCCGAAGGTGCTCGCCAAGGACCTCGTGCGCTCGCTCGCCGAACAGGCGGCGCAGTTCCAGGGGCCCGTGCATCTCGGTGAGCGCGTGACGGGGCTCGAGGAACGCGACGGCCATTTCGTGCTCCACACCGAGAAGGGCGAGTTTGCCTCGAAGGCAATCGTCATCGCCGCGGGCATCGGGGCATTCTCGCCGCGACGCCTGCCGCAGTCGTGCGCCGAACCGTGGTACGGCAAGGGGATATATGATGTGGTGACGGACCCGAAGGAGTTCGCCGGCCAGCGGGTGGTGATCATCGGCGGTGGCGACTCGGCCTTCGATTGGGCGACGCAACTTGCCGGCATCGCCACGCACGTGTCGCTCGTGCATCGCAGCGATCGCTTCCGCGCGCACGGCGCGACGGTTTCGCAGTTTGACGCCGATGTGAAGGCCGGGCGCGCCTCGATGTTCACGTTCCACGAGATCGGCGACGTCCTCTGCAAGCCGGAGGGCGAGCGCTTCACGCACCTCGTCCTGCGTGACGTGAAGGCGAAGACGACAACCGAGATCGAGGCCGACGTCGTGCTGCCGATGCTCGGCTTCGTGAGCGACATCGGCCCGATCGCCGACTGGGGGATGACGCTCCAGAAGGACGAGATCGTGGTGAATCAGCTGATGGAAACGGGTCGCACCGGCATCTGGGCCGCCGGTGACGTCACGACGTATCCCGGAAAGCTCAAGCTCATCGCGTGCGGCTTTGGCGAGGCGGCAACGGCGGTGAACCAGGCGGTACACTGGATGTACCCCGAGAAGAAGGTCGCCCCGGGGCACTCCAGCAACATGGCCATCTTCGGGCAAAAAGACGACTGACACTGGCCTGCGACAGTCTGACCGTCTGACAGTCTGACAGTCTGACTGTCCGACAGTGAACTGCGAACTGCGCGCGCGCACAGCGCCTACTGCTTTGAGGTCAGTACCACGATCACCGGGCCGCCGTTTGCATTGATGCCGAAGCGGGCCTGTGCTTCGTTTGCATTGAGGTAGCGCACCTCAACCAGCGTGCGCACGCCGACCCCGGCGAGCTCACTGAGCGGATGCAGCGGACCGAAGTCCTGCGACATCTGTACCTGTCCGGGCGCTGCGTTCGGGTCGCCGCCGCTGCGCAAGGTCATCGGTCCGCGCGTGCGGAAATAGGCAGGACGCAGCTGACGAATGGCCGTCAGCGCGTCCTGTGCCGCGACCACCGGATCCGAGAGCTCCTCGGTCGTGATGACATCGGCGTTGCGGGTGACGCGCTCAGCGGACGGCGCCGCACCGGTACCCGGCGCCGGCGTGGTAGCGCATGCAGCGGCGGCGATGAGCGTGGCCGCGAGGGTGGATCGAATGAGCTTCATCGTGTGTCCTCGGTGGAGCGGAAGAAGAGTGAATCCGGCGCAAGGAGCAGGCATCTGAGCGGGCGTGCACCGCGAACATCACGCGCGGGAAGGAAGCCTCGACTCAAAACCGTCGGGATGGCGCTCGCGAAGCTTCTGCTCGTTGATGCTCGCGACCTCCGATAGTGATACACCGAGAGTGGCCGCAACGATGGCGATGCACCAGAGCACGTCGCCAAGCTCCTTCACGACGGCATCGCGATCCAGCGGCCGCCGCTGCATGACGTGCTTGCGCACGTGCCCGAGTACTTCGCCCGCTTCCTCCGCCAAGCCGGCTGCGGCGTCGAGCAGGCGTTGCGGGTCATCGAGCGCGGGGTTGATGGTGCGCGTCGCGGCCCGCTGGTAGCCGTCGAGCGTTGCGCCGTCACTCAATTGTAGCTCACGCGCGGATCCGCCTTCGCGTAGGCGACGTCCGTGATCAGGTTCACGAGCACGAACACCGCGCTCAGGAAGAGCACGGATCCCTGGATGGCAGGAAGGTCGCGACGCGCGATCGCGTTCACGACGTATCGTCCAAGCCCCGGCCACGAAAAGATCGTCTCGGTGAGGATGCTGCCGGTGAGGTACGCGCCGAAGTCCAGTCCGAGCACCGTGATGATGGGGATCATCGCATTGCGCAGCGCGTGTCGCGCCACAACGACGAACTCGCTGAGCCCCTTTGCGCGCGCCGTGCGCACGTAGTCGGCACCGAGTGCATCGAGCATGGCCGATCGCGTCATCCGCGCGAGGAACGCGATCGACCGCATTCCCAGCGCGAGCGCAGGAAGGGCGAGATACCGGATGCCGCCGAAGCCGGAAGGCGGAAGCCAGTGCAACGTGACCGCGAAGAGCAGGATGAGCAGCAGTCCCACCCAATAGACGGGAAAGCTGATCCCGAGGTAGGCGATCGCCAGCCCGAACCGGTCGATGGCGCTTCCGGGGCTGCGTCCGCTGAGTACACCAAGCGTGACACCGAGGACTGTGGCCAGCAGCATCGCGGCGCCCGCGAGCTGAAGCGTCTTGGGGAAGCGCTCGAGGATGTCCTTCCTGATAGGGCGATTGGTGATGTACGACTTGCCGAGGTCGCCCTTGATGATGCCGCCGAGGTAGTGGCCGAACTGCACGGGGAGCGGATCGTCGAGCCGCAGCTCCGCGCGCAGGCGCGCAATCGTCGCTTCGTCCGCACGCTCGCCAACCATCGCCATCACCGGATCGCCGGGTGCGACATACAGGAGCAGGAACGCCACGACCAGCACGCCGAAGAGCGTGGGAATGGAGAGGAGGAGTCGGCGGATGATGAAGGCGGTCATGCTATTTCACGCCGGGCACTTTCGTCACGGTGGTCCACGGTTGGCCGTTGAAGATGACTGGCGGGGTGAAATTGCGGATCCACGGCTGCACCGCGTACAGCTCGTTGTAGAAGTAGAGGAAGATCATGGGCGCCTCACGGAACGCGAGCTCGTCGGCCTGCTTGTAGAGGGCGATGCGCTTGGTCTCGTCCTGCTCCCGCCGCGCCGTGGCCACGAGGCTGTCGAACTGGGCGTTCGCGAAGTACGACACGTTGCCGCCAACGCCCTTGTTGGTGCTGAACAACAGTGGGTACAGGAAGTTCTCCGCATCAGGGTAGTCGGCGTACCAGTCCTTCACGAAGAGATCGGCCTGGCCCTTCCGTGCGGCCTCACGCGCCGCCGCGCTCTCGCGCTGGATGAGCTTCACACGAATGCCCGACAGCTGGAAGTACCCCTGGAGGGTTTCGGCGATGCGCACGTAGATGGGATTCGTCGACGTCCACAGGTCCAGGTCGATGCCATTGGGGTAGCCCGCTTCGCGGAGCAGTTGCCGCGCGCGCAGCGTGTCGAACTGGTAGCCGATGCGCGTCTTGTCGCCGCCGGGCAGTTCGGGGGGAATGACGCCGGCCGCGAGCTCGCCGCGACCGGCGATGAGATTGCGGACGAGGACCCGGCGGTCAATGGCGTGATTGAGCGCCTGTCGAACCCGATAGTCCCTGAGCGGGCCGCGCGTGGTGTTGATCGCCACGTAGACCAGCTCGAGGGAGGGCGTGGAGCGGAGGAGCTTCCTGCGGTCGACGTCTTCCTCCCAGCTCCGGATGTCACCCTGCGGGATCTGCAGCACGTCGACGTTGCCGCTCTCGAACTCTGCCACGGCGGTGCTTGGCTCCGCGATGATGCGGGCCTTGAGTGAGTCGGCCTTCGGCGCGCCGCCCCAGTATCCCTTGTTCGGGGCAAAGAGGAGATAGTCGTCGTGCTTCCACTCGACGAGCTTCCACGGCCCGGTTCCAACCGGGTTCTCGCCGAAGTTCGCGGGGATCCTGTCGGGCGTGATCGCGCCGACGGGCATTGCGAGCAGTTTCGGAAAGATCGCGAACGGTTCCTTCAGCGTGACGACGATGGTGGAATCGTCCGGCGTCGCGAGACCCTCGATGGTCGTCGCCTTGCCATCGGCGAATTCCTTCGCGCCCTTGATGGGATACAGCGGCCACCCGCGCCCGCCCTTCACCTTCGGGTCGAGGACGCGTCGCCAGCTCAGCGCGACCTGCCGCGCCACGAAAGGCGTGCCGTCGGTGAATGTCACCCCCTGGCGGAGGTGGAAGGTGTAGACGCTGCCGTCGGGGTTCACGTCCCAGCGGGTGGCGAGCGCGGGCACCACCTTCGCGTCGGGCGTGAAGCGTGTGAGTCCATCGAAGAGGTAGCCGACGGCGCGCCCGGTGGGAACGTCTGTGGACAGCGCGGGATCGAGCGAGCGCGGATCGTAGTTGTCGCGCGAGTCGATGATCGTGCGTCGGCTCGGGCCGTCACCACTCCCACCACAACCGAATGCAAGCAGGGCCAGAAACGGGGCGATCCAACGGCGCATGATGTTCTGGCGTAAGCAGTTGACAGGGGTGCAAAGGCGCGAGAACTTACGCGACTCACGGAGATGCGTCAATCAGCACTCGCGCCCGCCGGACCACTTGCCGAGCGGGCGTGTGCTGTCTGTAGCTGCAAGTTGCGTCCCCCTTGCACTTTCCATTCGCCGAGCCACGCATGTCACAGCGGTCCACCCCTCCATCACCACAGACGGCACGCCTCGAACGGTACGTATACAGGCGCCAGTTGGACGCGCGCGAGCTGATCCCGGCGATCGGAGCGGGGATCGTGACGGGCCTGGCGGCGTTCTATGTCGCCCGGTTGTTCCTGGAGCGCACGCCCCTCCTTCCCGAAGACCGTCGTCACGCCGCGCATCACACTTCGGGCCGAGCGACGGGATGATCGAGGGGTGGGGCTGCGGGGTCGCGTGGCGTCGTGTCGCGATGGCCGCAGCTCTGATCGTCGTGGCGCCATTCCCCGGGCTTCGCGCGCAGGCCAGCGAGTGCAGTGCGGGCGATCGGGAGGTCCGGTCGCTCGAGTTTCACGGGGAGCATGCATTCAGCCAGACCGAGCTTGCGCTGCGCGTGGCGACGAAGCCCTCCGAGTTCGTCCGCCGGTTGATTCGCATCAGTGGCGTGCGTCGGTGCCTGGATAGCGACGAGCTTCGCCTCGACGTTGGCCGACTGCGGATTTTCTATCGCCGGCATGGCTACTACACCACGAAGGTCGACACCACCGTCGTCCCGGTGCTCGATGGGTTCGGCGGGGTGAAGGTCGCGTTCCTGATCCAGGAGGGCGAACCCGCGCGCGTGGACACCCTGCGTCTCTCGGGTCTCGACAGCAACATCGCCGCGATTGCCGACACCGCATCGCTCGGCCTGCATCGCGGCATGATCTTCGACGTCTCCACCATCCAGGCGGCGATTGATTCCATCAAGTCGCGATTGCGGAACACGGGCTATCCGCGCGGCGACGTGGCGGCGGGCTTCAGCGTCGACTCGGCGACCAAGCGCATCGCGGCGGTGAAGCTGGACATCCTGCCGGGTGCGCTCGTCCACATCGGCGCCATTTGGATTTCGGATGAGCCCCTCCCCGGAACGCCGCGTCGGTTGAATGACCGGTCGATCCGGCAGTTCGTCGCCCTGCGTGAGGGCGACCTGTATCGGGAACGCGAGATCATCGATGCGCAGCGCACCCTCTACCAGACCGACCTGTTCCGGCACGTCGAGGTCGGATTATCGGCGGACAGCACGGCAACGCATGGCGATTCGCTCGCGGGTGTGAACGTGGTCGTGGGCGAGAACTACATGCGCCAGATAGACACGGAAGAAGGATGGGCCGTACTCGACTGCTTCAAGGCGCGGGTGGGCGTGGTGGACAAGAACTTCCTGGGCGATGCGCGACGGCTCGAGCTGTCGGCGCAGGTCTCGAAGATCGGATACGGCCAACCCACGCGCCTGGCGAATGGCGGGTTGTGTGCGAATGCGATTCGCGAGGACACGTTCAGCGTGAAGCTCAACTACTTCACGGGTGCGACGCTGCGGCTACCGTCACTCTTTGGCACGCGGACATCGCCTACGTTGTCGCTGTACAGCGAGCGCCGTGGGGAGTATCAGGCGTTCCTGCGCACCACGCTCGTCGGCGGCGAGGCGTCGGTAGCAAAGGAGATTGCCCGCGACATTCCACTCCGGCTCGCGTATTCACTCGAGTACGGGCGAACCGAGGCGCAGCCGGCACTGCTCTGCGCGGTGTTCAACCGGTGCGATGCGGAATCGCGCGCCCTGATCACGGATCGCAACCGGCCGCTCGCGGTGGCGAGCGCCCACCTCGAACGATTGCGGACGGACAATCCGATCAACCCGCATGTTGGCACCGCGCTGCGCCTCGACCTGCGTGGTGCAACGAAGGAGATCGGGTCGGACAAGGACATTCAGTTCATCAAGGGATTGCTGGATGCGTCGATCTATGTACCGGCGCAGCGCTGGATGACGCTTGCCGCCCGGGTGCGACTGGGTGCGGTGGTCGGCCGAACGCTCTCCCTGGGTGACGCCGTGGGGTACATCCCGCCGCAGGAGCGACTCTACGGCGGCGGCGCGGCGAGCGTGCGCGGCTTCCAGCAGAACGAACTCGGCGACCTGATCTACATCTCCGAAAGCCCGTTCGATACGCTGCCCGGTGCGACGGCCGGTACGTCGTTTCTCGCCGTGACCGACATGGCGCGGGTGCGGCGCGTGGTGCCGGTGGGCGGCAATTCGCTGATCGTTGGAAACTTCGAGGCGCGGATGCGCAGTCCGTTCTATCCTGACCTCGTGCAGTTCACGCTGTTTGCGGATGCCGGCGACGTCTGGCAGCGCGGCCGGTTCCCAGGCGCGACCGAGCACAAGGCGTCTGCGCTGTGGCTGAATGACCTCAAGTGGACACCCGGCATCGGTATTCGCGTGTTCACGCCGGTGGGGCCCTTCCAGGCGAATGTGGGGTACAATCCCTTCACGCGACCGGCCGGGCCGATCTACTACGACCAGGCGCCGAATGCGAAGGGGTTTGCGCCCCTGTATTGTGTCAGCCCCGGCAATACGATTGCTGCCGTGACGAACGCCACCGGCGACCTCGAGCAGCAGTCGAGCAGCAGCTGTCCGGCCACGTTCCGTCCCGGGCAGTCCACGTCGTTCTTCAGCCGGCTCACGATCACCTTTTCCATCGGCCCCGACTTCTGAGCCGGATCACTTCCGCCGCATGACGCGCCGCAACTTCATCGCCCTCGTCAGCCTCTGCGTGCTCGTCGCGCTGGGGGCGATCGTCGTGGGCGTCGGCATGTTTGCGACGCAGTCGGAGTACGGACAGCGGGCGATGAGTCGGGCGGTCGAGGCGCGCGTGAAGGCATCGATCCACGGCAAGGTGCACATCGGGCGCATCACCGGAAACTTTGTCACCGGCGTGACGATCGATTCGCTGGAGCTGCGCGACGACCAGGACTCGCTGGTCGTTGCCACCGGCAAGGTCAGCCTGCAGTACGATCCGCGCGACCTCGTGGATCGGCGGTTGTACTTCCGCCATGTGGACGTTGAACACCCGAACGTTGTGCTGCGCCAGCATGAGAACTGGAGCTGGAACTTCCGCCGGATGTTCGGCATTGTGCCCGGCAAGGCGAAGCCCAGGAGCCCGGAGCGAGGGTTTGGCGATTTCGTGATCCTCGACTCGCTGCACATCCGGAAGGGTGGGAGCTTCCGGGTCACGATTCCTTGGCATCCGGACGACACGCTGCATGGCGCAGGGCGTGACAGCGCGATCCGCGCGAACGTCGGTCGCACCGACCACGAGATCCGGCATACGGCCGAGGGGCTGACGCAGACCTATCGCTGGACGAATGCCTATGCGGCGGTGTCGCACCTGCGCATCGCCGATCCCGACAGCGCGGGGATCATCGCCGTCGTGGACACCGTGCACGCGCTGGAGTCGACGCCGCCGTTCCGCTTCCGCAACGTACGGGCGCTGGCGCGCGTGCTCGGCGACTCCGCCTGGTTCGTGGCTTCGCACTGGGATCTTCCGCACTCGACCGGATCCGCGAACGGCAAGGTCGTCTGGGGCAGCGACCTCCCGGTGCGGTACAACGTGCACATCATTGCCGACTCGGCACAGCTCGTCGACGTCGGGTGGGTGTATCCGACCCTGCCGACCACCGGCGGCGGCACGATGAAGATCGATATCGTCAACGAGCGCGACCTCACCCGGATCGACTACGTGCTCCGCGACATGGATGTGCGGAGTACGAAGTCGCACCTCCGTGGCACCATGACGTTCGACGTGGGTGGTCCCGTGCTCGGCGTCCACGACGTGAAGCTGCAAGCCGATCCGGTCGACTTCGACCTGCTCCGCACGCTGAACGGCAAGCCGTTTCCCGCCGACTGGCAGGGGACACTCACCGGGACGGTGACGGCGCGAGGCGGACCGCTCACCCACTTCTACGTCGACGCGTCGGACCTCGTGTTTCGCGATGCGCATGTGGCGGGTGCGGTGTCGCGCCTGAAGGGGCGGGGAGAGCTCGACATTCTCCTCCCCGCGTTTACCGCCTTCCATGATTTCCACGCGCAGACCGAAGGCTTCGATCTTCGCACGCTCGTGGCGATCTATCCCGCATTCCCGCGCGTCACGGGGATCATCAGGGGAAGTGCGGTGCTCGACTCGTCGTGGCTCGACGTGCGCGTGTCGAAGGCAGACCTCACACACACCGACGGACCCGCAGAGCCCACGCACGCCACGGGCGGCGGACGGATCACCTACGGCACGCAGTTCATGCGCTACGACCTGGATCTCCAGGCGTCGCCGCTGTCGCTGACCACGCTCGCGCTGTCGTATCCGAAGATGCCGTTGCGCGGCCTGTTCTCCGGCCCGATTCACGTCAGCGGCATTGCGCCCGACCTGAGCGTGCAGGCCGACCTTTCGGGCCCCGCGGGTCATATCGTGTACGCAGGACAGGTCGATGCGGACTCGCTGGGTTCGTATGGCGCGACCGGCGGGGGCTCCTTCGATGGATTGAACGTCGCCGCGCTCGTGGGGCTGACGTCACCACCGTCGCGACTCGCCGGCACCTATCGCATCGACTTCAAGGGCGACTCCCTCGCCAACCTCAAGGGGCCGGCGTCGGTGCGCCTGACGGCCTCCACGATCGACAGCGTCCACATATCGCATGGCCTTGCCGACGTGCGCTTCGACCGCGGGGTGGTGTACATCGATACCGCGCGCGCCGACGGCGACGCTGGTGTCCTGCGCGCGCGCGGAACGATCGGGCTGACCCGGAACGCCGAAGGCGATTCGCTGGCGCTGGCCGTGGACATCGACTCGCTTGGCGGGCTGCGCCAGTATCTCGCGCCGAAGACGGTGGGCTCAACGCCCGGTGTCGTGGACACGCTCTCGGGGTCGCTCGCCCTGCGGGCCATGGTCCGCGGATGGATCGACTCGCTCGATGTGCGCGGCACGATGACGGGTACGTCGTTGGCCGCATTCGGCCAGCGCGCCGGCCTCATGGCAGGCTCGCTCGAGATTCGCGACGTCCTCGGCAACCTGTCTGGTTCGGTGGCAATTCATGCGGACTCGATGCTTGCTGGTGGCCTGCGGCTCGACACCGCGGGCGTTGCGGTGCACATCCTGAGCAGCACGCACTCGAGTTTTTCGGGAGGCGCGCGGGCGGCAAGCGGCAGTGGCCTGCGGACCGCCGGCGACCTGCGCTTCCTGCACGACACCACGGCCGTGCGCGTGGACACGCTGAACGTTTCGATGGGCGCGTCGCGATGGGCGCTGCAGCGTCCCGTGAACGTCCTGCGGTCGGACGCCGACCTCAAGGTCGACACGCTCCTCGTCAGCAACGGGCACGGAGCGCTGCTCAGTGGTTTCGTCGATGCGCCGCTCACCGCGCCGGTACGCGGCCGCCTGCGCGCCGACTCCATCCCGTTGCCGGATCTCGGCGTCCTCGCCCGGTTGCCGGACCAACTGGCCGGTCACTTGTCGTTCGAGGCGGACGTGACGGGCACCCGCCTCGCGCCGATGATCACCGGGCTCGCGAACGTGCGCGACCTGAGGTACGACGGACTCTCCACCGATCTCGTCCAATTGAATGCCGGCTACCAGGCGGATCGCATCGGGCTTGATGCGAACATGATCCGTGGTGGGCGGTCGGTGCTGGATGCCACGCTGAGCTATCCGGCGAAGGTCACACTCTTCTCGGTGGAGGCCACGGACGACTCACTCCGTGGCCGCGTCCACGCCGACAGCGTCGACCTCGCCATGCTGGAAGCGCTGTCGACCAAGATGCAGCATGCCACGGGTCACGTGGCGCTGGACCTCCTGGTGAGCGGACGGCCGGATCATCCACACATCGGCGGCGGTGCCACGATCCGGAATGGCGCGTTCGAAGTGCCGGACGCCGGCGTGAAGCTCGCGCAGATCAACGGCGCCATCGATGTTGATGCCCTGCACGATTCCCTCACCATTCGCAGCCTGCGCATGGTGTCGCCGGTGAACAATGGCTCCGCGACGTTCCGTGGCTCCGTGGTCTATCGCGACCTCAGGAATCCAGTGCTCGATGTCCGCCTCGACGCGAACAGCCTGCGCGCGGTGGACAAGCGCGGTCTGGCGCGACTGGACGTGTCGACGGACGCCTCGGGACTCACGCTTACCGGCACGCCGGAAGCCGCCACGCTCAGCGGCGCGGTGAACGTCGTTCGCGGCACCATCTACATTCCCGAGCTCATTCGCACGCAGGTCGTCGACATCACGCCCGAGGACTTCGCGCAGCTGTTCGACACCACGGACGTCCACAATCGCTCGCTCATGCCGCAACCGCCGGGCGCGCTCGTCGAGCACCTGCGCCTCAAGGGCGTGTCCGTGCGGCTCGGCGACGACGTCTGGCTTCGCTCGCGCGAGGCGAACATCAAGCTCGGCGGTTCTCTCAACGTCACGCGTACGCGCGACGATCGCGAGACGACGCGATCCACCCTCGCGCGCGGCGCAGCGGGCGACTCGGCGCGCTACAAGCTCGCCTTGAGTGGATCACTCAGCGCGGATCGCGGCACCTACACGCTCGACCTCACTGCCGTGCAGCGCGAATTCCAGGTTCAGAGCGGGCGCATCACGTTCTTCGGCACGCCGGACTTCAACCCGGAGATCGACGTCAGCGCCCTCTACAATGTGAAGCAGGGCAACCGGGCCGACATCGGGATCAAGGCGCGCATCTTCGGCAACTTCTATCCGCAGCCCGCGCTCGACTTGTCGAGCACCGATGCGTATCTCTCGCCATCGGACCTGGTGAGCTATCTCGTGACCGGCCGGGCGAGCTTCGAGCAGGGAGGACTGGATGTGGCCGCGTCGCAGCGTGCCGCCGAGTTCCTCCTGCCCACGGTGAATGCGACCGTGAGTCGCGCGTTGCGGGATCAACTGGGAGGATTCGTGGACCTCATCCAGATCCAGTCGGGTGCCGCCATCGACCCGCTCGCCGGGGGCGATGCCGCGTCGAGCCCATTTCGCAGCTTTCTCTACAGCACGCGCCTGGGCGGGGAGAAGCAGATCAAGGACCGGCTTTTCCTCAGCTTCAGCACGGGGCTCTGCCAGCTGCGTGGCAGCGAGGATACGTCGCAGCAGGGTGTGAACGGATTCGTCAATGCGATCGAGGGGAAGCTCGAGTATCGCTTCCCACTGCTTGCGCCAGACCGGCTGGCGCTGCGGGCCGGACGCGAGCCGGCGGCCAGCGCGCTGCGCTGCGGCAACGATCGCGTCCGCGGATTCGTGGCGACGCCGCAGCAATGGGGATTTTCCGTCTTCCGCTCCTGGGCGTTCTGAAGCGCGCGCTGCTCATCGCGAACCCGGCGTCGCGACGCGGTGGTCGCTACGTCGAGGATTCGCGCGCGGCAATCATTGCCGCCGGAGCGGAGTGCGACGTGATGCTCACCGAGCGGCCGGGCCACGCGGCGGAGCTGGCGCGCGGGCACGGGGCGACCTATGACGTCGTGTTCACCCTCGGTGGTGATGGGACGGCGATGGAAGTCGCCGGCGCGCTGGCCCGCAGCGGCATTCCGATCGGCGTGTTGCCGGGCGGCACCGGCAACCTGCTCGCGCGCGCGCTCGGCATTCCCCGGAATGTGGAGCGTGCCGTACGGTCGTTGATGGCGGGCGAGACGCGGCAGATCGACCTCGGCGTCGTGCAGGGACATCGATTCGCCGTGGCCGCCGGCGTCGGCATCGATGCGGCGATGGTCGCGGAGACCCCGCCCTGGATGAAGCGCCGTCTCGGCGTGTTCGCCTACACGATCATCGCGACACGCGCGGCATTGCGAGCGGTTGTCTTTCGCCGTTTCTTCATCGCGCGCGTCGAGGTCGACGGCGAAATCATCGAGCGACGAGCGGCAGCCGTGCTCTTCGCGAATTTCGGGGCGATCCTCGAGGATCGCATCTCCTTCGGACCTGACATCCTTGTCGATGACGGCGTGCTGGACTGCTGCATCTTTTCACCGTCCCACCTGTGGGACGCGGTCCGCATCATGTGGCGCGTGACGCGGCGCGACTTCCGGCCGGACCACGCCTTATTGTATCGCAAGGGCACGCACTTCCACATCGAGACCGATCCCGTCCTGCCAATGCAGGCAGACGGCGAGCTCCTCGGACTCACGCCGTCCGACGTAAGCATCGAGCCGCTGGCCGCTCGGCTGCTCGTTCCAGCCCGGTGAGTGAGACGAGGCCGGCAATGACCTCGCGCGCGTCCGCACGTGAGTGACGCAGGTGGCGGCACGTTCATCGCCAACAACGCCGGCGCCATTCCGCTCGAGGACGTCCACCAGCTCCAGCAGGAGCGCGATCATCTCCTGCTGCTGCACGAGGCGCTCGATGAGGTAGCGCGCGCGCCGTCGATGGACGCGCGGCTTCGGGTGTTCGTCGAGGCCATTCGGCGCGTGGGATTCGGTCGCGCGACCATCACGCTGCGTGATGAGCATCTCGATGCCACGACGATCGTCACGGCCGGCCTGTCGGACGCCGATGACGAACGGCTTCGCGCCACGCCGGAATCGGGAGAGACCTGGCTGCGCCGGCTTGCGTCGATCGAGCGCTTTCGTATCAGCAACTCGTACTACCTCGAGGGCCGCGACCCGTGGGTGATCGACGAGTTCGGCGGTAGCGTGGAAAGCACGCTGGCCACCGGGGACGACCCGAGCTGGTCTCGCCACGATACGCTGCTCGTGCCGCTGCGAGCCACGTCGGGTCGCATCATTGCGACGCTGAGCCTCGACGACCCCATCGATCGCCGTCGACCCACGCTGACGCGCGTGCGCACGGTGGAGCTGTTCGCGCAGCAGGTGGCGGGAATGCTCGAGCATGCGTCGCTCATGGAGCTCGCCGAGCGACGCGCGCGGCGACTGCAAAGTCTGCACGAGGTAGGCAAGACGCTGGCGCGCTCGCTCGACGAGGCGGCGCTGCTGCGCGCACTCGCGGCGCAGATCGAAATGGTGCTGCCGGTACGCACCGTCGTCGTGCTCGTGGCCGGCGTCTCGGGTCCACCGTGGCCGCGCATTTTCCGGAGTGAAGGCAAGGAGATCGACGAGATCTTCACTCCCATGCCGTTGCGCACGCTGGCGGAGGCCGCCGCAAAGTCGCAGACCGACGAACAGCGTGGAAGCGCCATGGCAGTCCCCTGCGTCATCGGCCCGGTAACGGTCGCCGCGCTCGTGGTGGAGTCCACCTCGGGGCGATCGCTGGAGCAGGGAGATGCCGACCTCCTGGTCACGATCGCGGCGCAGGCCGCTGCCGCCATCAGCAATGCGCGCCTCTACGCGGAGAGCCTGCGCCAGCGACGCCAGGCGGAGGCACTCGCCGACGTGGTCCGCGCCGTCGGCGAATCGCTGCGCATCGATCGCGTGCTCCCGCTCATCCTGCGCCATGCGTCCGTGCTGCTGCGCACCGAGGGCGCGACCATCGCGCTGCTGCGCGGCGACATGCTCGAAGTGACGGCCGGCCTCGGCGCCGGCAAGTCGCTCGAGGGCACGCGGCTGCCGCTGCACGGCAGCATGCTCGGGCGCGCCGTCCGGACGGCAAGCAGCATCATCCGCGACGACGTGCACAACGACCCGGACACCTTCATGCCGAGTGCTGCGGAGGCGCGGATCCGCAACGCGATCGTCGTGCCGCTGATGAGCGTGCAGGGGCCGGTCGGGGCGTTGAGCGTGTTCAATCGCAACGCGCCGTTCCTGATCGAGGACGCCGAGCTGCTGCAGCGTCTCGCGGACCAGGTGTCGGTGGCCGTGGTCAATGCGCGCCTCTTCGAGGAAGTCGCGGAGGCAACGCGCGAGTGGGCTGTCGCCTTCGATTCCATCGGGAGCGGCATGGTGCTGCTCGACGGCCGCGGGCGCATTCAACGGACGAATGCACAGGCCCGCGCCCTGATGAAGGTCGACACGGAGGAGGACGTGCTCGGCCGCGACTTCCACCACGCACTGTTCGGCGACGACAATGTCTGCGGGGAGTGCATCCATCTCGCCGCCATCGCGGACGGTCGCGTCACGCGCGGCACGCACAACGACCAGCGATGGGGGCGCATCTTCGACATGACGGCCGCGCCGCATCCACTCGGCGGCGCGGTCGTCACGTTCGACGACGTCACGGCGCATCGTGCCCTTGCCGAGCGCTATCGCCTCGTGGTGGAAACGTCGCGCGACGCGATCATCATCACCGACCGCAATCGATCGATCATCTTCGCGAACGTCGCCGCACACGAACTGCTGGGGCGTGGCGCGGAGCTGATCGGCGTCCGCGGCGAGGAGGCCATCCCGGAGGATCAGCGCGCGGAAGTGCGAGAGTATGAGGACCGGGCGCTGGCCGGCGAACCGCAGAGCTACGAGGGCGTGATCATGCGCCCGGATGGCCACCGGCGCATCGTTGCCATCTCCACGGCGCCGCTGCGCGAGCTCGGCGAGGTGACGGGCGTCGTCGCTTCGTTGCGGGACGTCACCAACGAGCGCCAGGCGCGTGATGCGGTGGCCCGATCCGAATCGCGCTACCGGAACCTCGTGGAGTCTGCCTCGGATGCGATCTTCACGGTCGATCGGCAGGGGCGCTTCTCCGCCGTGAACCGGTCGCTCGAGCGTGGCGTGGGCCGGACGCGCGCATCGCTGATCGGAGAGCCCTTCGCGCAGCTACTCGATCCGCGTGACCTTCCGGCGGCCGCTCGCCTGCTCACGGAAACGTTCGAGGGGGCACGATCCCGCGGCGCGATTCGCTACCGCGGCCACGAGGGCGACGTGCGACATGGATCGGTGATCACGTCACCGGTCATCGAAGGTGACGAGATCGTCGGTGCACTCGGCATCCTCCGCGACATCACCGACGAGCACCGGCTCGCCGAGCAGTTGCTCCAGCAGGAGAAGCTGGTGGCGGTGGGGCAGCTGGTCAGCGGCGTCGCGCACGAGCTCAATAATCCCCTGGCCGGCGTGATGGCCTTTGCGGAGATCCTGCTCACGCGACCGACGACCCTCGACGACGACGCGCGCCGCGCCGCCGAGACGATCCACACCGAGGCGAAGCGCGCGGCGAAGATCGTGTCGAACCTGCTCACGTTCGCGCGGCAACAACCGGCGGAGCGCGCTGTCACGCGCATCAACGACATCATCACCGATACCCTCGAGCTGCGGCGCTACGCGCTACGCACCGCGGGGGTGCAGGTCGTCACGCAGCTCGATCCGGATCTACCAACCACATGGGCCGATTCGTTCCAGCTGCAGCAGGTCATCCTCAACCTCCTCGTGAATGCCGAGCAGGCGCTCGCCGAGATCCCCGGCGACCGCCGAATCGTCATTCGCACCGCGATGTCGCGCAGTGGAACGGACATGCTGCTCAGCATCGCCGACAATGGGCCCGGAATCGACAGCGAACGCATCGACCGGATCTTCAACCCGTTCTTCACGACGAAGCCCGTAGGACAGGGGACAGGGCTGGGGCTATCGATCTCCGACGGCATCGTCCATGAACACGGGGGGCGCATCCGCGTCGAGTCGCTGCCGAGCGAGGGGGCCACGTTCACGGTCGAGATCCCGCGTGTCGACCCGCCATTGGGCGCCGCACCCATGAACACCGTCGTCGAGGAACCCGGTGTCATCGGCCGCAGTGTACTCGTGGTGGATGACGAGCCGGCAATGCGCGCCGCGATTTCGGCATTCCTTCGCTCCATCGGCCACGAGGTGCAGGTCGCCGACAGCGGCACGGCGGCACGGGCGCTCCTTGTGGCAAACGAGTATGATGTGGTGCTGATGGATCTTCGCATGCCGGGACTTGGCGGCGAGGCCCTGTACCGGGAGCTTTGTCAGCGGAAGCCGGCGATGGCGGGGCGGGTGGTGTTCGTGACGGGCGATCTCCAGGGTGATGCGGCGCGGGGGTTCCTCACGGAGGCGGGACGACGAGTGCTCGGCAAACCCTTCCAACTGGAAGACCTGGCAGCGATCGTGGCAAGCGTAACGGGCTGATGGCGAAAATCCTCATCGTCGACGACGAACCGGACATCCGGTCGGCGATCGCGCGCTTCTTTGCGCGGTCGGGACACGATGTGCTCCGCGCCGAGAACGGCGAGCAAGCGGTCGCGCTGGTGCGGGCCGAGCATCCATCGGTCGTCCTCCTCGATGTGTTCCTGCCCGATATCTCCGGCTTCGAGGTCCTCGAGCGCACGCGCGAGGAGCGGCCCGTCGTCATCATGATCACCGGCCATGGCGACATCCCCGCCGCCGTCCACGCCATGCAGGCGGGCGCGGAAGGATACCTGACCAAGCCGGTCGAGCTCGCACATCTCGGCGCCGTGGTCGATCGCGCGCTCGAGAAGGCGCACCTCCGCGAGCTCGGGCGGGGCGCGCTCGCGCGCAACGCCCGGTCGGGAGCCGACATGCTGCTCGGCTCCTCGCTCCCAATGCGCGAGCTGGCCGAGCAGATCGAGATGCTGGCGCGCAGTGAGCGCACCGTGGCGCTGCTCGTGGGGGAGAACGGCGTGGGAAAGGCGCGTGTGGCTCGCGCCATTCATGCGCTCAGCCCGCGCGCGGGCCGGCCGTTCCACGAGGTGAGCTGCGGCCTGCGGCCGGTCGAGCTGCTCGACACGGAACTGTTCGGCGTGGACACGGCGCTTGGCGGTCCGATCCCCGGACTGTTCGAGGCTGCCGAGGGCGGTACGCTGTTCCTCGACCAGATTTCGGAACTTCCGGCGAGCCTGCAACCCACGCTGCTCCGCGCTCTGGAGGCGCGTCGCGTGCGACGCACGGGAGGCACACGCGAGGTTCCCATCGACGTACGCCTCATCGCGGCCACGGTGCGTGACCTCGCGACGGAAGTCACCGAGCAACGCTTCCGCGAGGATCTCTACTATCATCTCAGCGTCATGCCGCTGCACCTGCCGCCCTTGCGGGCACGGCCGCCGGAAGACCTCCGCGAAACGGTGGCGGCACTCGTGGCCGAGCTGCGGCCTGGCCTTCCGGATACACCGACGGCCCTGACGGACGAAGCGCTCGAGCGCATTGGCCGCTACCCGTGGCCCGGCAATGTGCGCGAGCTGCGGAACGTGCTCGAACGTGCCCTCATTCTCGCGCGCGGCGAAGCGGCCATCGGCGTGAAGCACCTTCCGCCCGAGGTCCGCGGTACCGGCAATGATGCCGAGGTGCATGTCCCCCGCTCGCTGGCGGAGGTGGAGCGCGCGCACATCGAGCGGACGTTGCGCACGCATGCCGGCAACCGCACGCGCGCCGCTCGCGAACTCGGCATCTCGCGCGCTACACTGATCAAGAAGATCCGGGAGTTCGGATTTGCCGAACGAGACGGATACGCCACGCACGCGGAGGCGCTGTGACCGAGCTGCACGAGGTTGACGCAATGATCTGCCGGGCGTGCGGCAACGAGGAGCGCGCGTCGGAGGGGTATCCGTGCGAGCGATGTGGCACGTTCATCTGCGTGATCTGCAACATCCGGGGTGTCGTGAAGTGCCGCGCGTGCCGCGACGCCGAGCTGCCGATGCCGAAGTGGCTCGAGTAGTACCGCGGTGACATCGTTCGCCGATTGCGGTCTCGTGGTGGGCCACGCCACTGACGTTGCGGGTGCAACGGGCTGCACCGTGATCCGCGGCACGCATGGGCCGTTCAAGTGCGCCGCGCGCGTCGTGGGGCGCGCCACCGGCACCCGCGAGCTCGCCCTGCTCGAGCCGGCGCACCTCGTGGACCGTGTGGACGCGATTTTCCTTGCGGGCGGGTCGGCCTATGGGCTCGATGCCGCCGCGGGTGTCATGTCGTGGATGGAAGAGCACGGGCGCGGGTTCGACGTGGGGGAAGGCGTCGTCCCCATCGTGCCTGCGGCGGTCATCTTCGACCTCGCGCCGCTCGGACGCTTCAACGCGCGCCCCACGGCGGCCATGGCATACGAGGCGTGCGGTGCCGCTTACGCGGACGTGGTCGAGGGTTCGGTGGGTGCGGGCACGGGGGCGACCGTCGGCAAGATCCGTGGCGCCGCGAGTGCCATGAAGGGCGGGCTCGGCGCCGCACACGCCAGCGCTGCTGCGCTGCACGTGTGCGCCCTGGCCGTGGTGAACGCGCTCGGCGATGTGCGTGATGCGTCCGGCGCCATCATCGCGGGTGCGCGCGGCGATGGACCAGGTTGGCTCGACAGCGCGCGGTTCATCGCGCTCGCGGACGACGCGCCCGCGGGCTTCGAATCGCTCGCCGGCCGCAATACCACGCTCTGCATGGTGGCCACCAATGCGGAGATCGGCCGGGCGGAGCTCGGCGCCCTGGCCCAGGCGGCATCCGCCGCGCTCTATCGTCGCATCACGCCGGTGGGTACGGCCTTCGACGGCGACATTGTATTCGCCGCGGCACCGCTCTCCGATGGCATCGGCGCACCGCAGGCGCAGGTGGAGTCCCTCGCCGTGCTGGCACTCGAGCGCGCGATAGCCCGGGCGGTGCGCACGAGCGCGCCGGGCGAGATCTTTCGCGGATGAGCGATGAACTCGCGCCGGTAATAGTGATCGCACCACTGGCAACGCTATTTGCCGAGCCCAGGGTGGCGAGCGCGCCCATCTCACAACTGCTTGCGGGGCGCGTGCTCGAGGTCTGCGAGGAGCGCGACGATTGGTATCGCGTGCGTGGTCCGGATGCGTACGAAGGCTGGATGCATCGCGGCTATGTCTCTCGCGACTCGGTGGCGGCCGCTCCTCCGCGCGTGCGTCCAACGCACATCTCGCTCGGCTGCGAGACGACGTCGTCCGCTGGGCGCACGCGCAAGATGCCGCTCGGTGCCTACCTGCTCGACGGTGAACGGGTCGTCAGCGGCGAGGCGATCAAGCTGGGGGAGAAGGACGCACGCTTTCCGAGCGACGTCGGCGCGATCACGCGCAGCGCGCTGTCGTATTTCGCGGGTACCAGCTACGTCTGGGGTGGAGTGACGCCGTGGGGCTGCGACTGCTCGGGATTGGTGCAATCGACCTACTGGTTGCACGGCACGCAGCTCAACCGTGATGCGTGGCAGCAGGCACAGCAGGGCGTAGAGGTCGAGGGGCCGCTGCTCGATGCACGTATCGGCGACCTGCTCTTCTTCTCCGATCGGATCGATCAGTACATCACGCACGTCGCCATCTCGCTGGGACACGGCCGTCTCGTGCACCTCGCGCTGGGTCGGGGTGGCTTTGCGGTGGAACAGCTGGACGACGATGCGGATCCGTACGTGCGAAAGCTGCATGAGCGCTTCGTGACTGTGCGTCGCATCCTGAATTCCGGCTGACGATCGTGCGTCATTCCCGCGAACGCGGGAATCCATTTCGCGGACGCAGAAAGTCGCAGGCTGCGCAACGCAGAAGACGCTGCAACTGCACTATGAAATGACTGCCGGTTTGCTGTTTCGGCGCCCTTCTGCGCTTGCGACGCTGGCGCGAATCTGCGTCCGCCGTCCTCCGCCTGCCTGTGCGTCGATGGCAAGCGATCGCAGACGATCGACCGCTCAGCTCATCAACACCGGCGTGCGTGGTGTCGGTGCCGCGGCCACCGGACGCACCTGCACGGGCACCTCGGCGTGCGTCGTTCCGTCGAGCCCAACACGCATCACGTAGCGACCCGCGACGTCGAGTGGGAGATCCAGCTGCGCGATGAGTGGGAAGTCCATTTCCACTACGCCGTTCGGCGGCGAGACGACACCGAGCTCGCCGTCGCTGCTCCACAGCTCGTTGCCGCTCGGGCTCATCCACTGGAGCGTGACGCGGTGCGCGCCGGCATCGGCGGGTGATCCCTTGAGGTGGACGACGAGCGTTGCGCGCGGGTGTAGCGATGGAAGCGAGCCGACCTGCAGCGCATCGAAGACGCCGAGGATGTTGAGCTTTCCTTCCTGGGACACGTTCGCGGCGTCGGCGAACAGGGCAAAGGTCATGTGCATCGTGAATACTAGAAGCGGGCGCCGCGGTTTGAAACACCTTGCCTGCTGCCTAAGTTGATGGGATGGCTTCTTCCACCTTCGTCGAGCGAACCGACGAGCACGCACGGCCCGCCACATCCGGTCTGTCACTCACCGACCTCCTGCTGCTGTGCATGGCCCTGATCTGGGGCCTCAATTTCATCGTCGTCAAGTTCGCGACCGGTGTCTTCGCACCGCTGGCATTCACCAGCATGCGCGTCATGCTCGCCGTCGTGGTGCTGTGGGCGATCTTCCTGGCCCGCCGGCTGCCGCTGCCAGGCCGTCGCGACATCCTCATCATGCTCGCGCTCGGCGTCCTGGGAAATGGGCTCTACCAGATCCTGTGGGTCGAAGGCATCGCGCGCACGCGCGCGAGCGATGCGGCATTACTCGTGGCGGCATCGCCGGCGTTCATCGAGGTGCTTGGCTGGCTGCGCGGCAGTGATCGCGCCGGCCTCCGCGGCATGAGCGGTATTGCGCTGTCGCTCCTCGGCATCGGCCTCGTGGTCACGGGCGCGGCGAATGCAGCCGCCGGAAAGTCGACCTTCGCCGGCAACGCCTTCATCCTCGGCTCGGTGCTCTGCTGGTCAGTGTATTCCGTCTATCTCCGGCCGATCACGACGCGTGTTGATGGACTGACGCTTTCCGCGGTGACAATGACCGGCGGCATCGTTCCGCTGCTCATCGTCGGTGCGCCATCGATCGCGTCGACCAACTGGGGTGCCGTGCCCTCCCTGGGATGGGCCGCTGTCGCCTACAGCGGCCTGCTCGCGCTCGTCGTCGCCTACCTGTTCTGGTACCGCGGCGTCCGGGTGCTCGGCCCCACGCGCGCCGCCATGTATTCGAATCTCCAGCCCCTCGTTGCAATGCTCGCTGCCTGGCCGTTACTCGGTGAAACCCCTCGCGCGCTGCAGCTGATGGGCGCGCTCTGCATCGTTGGTGGACTGCTCCTCACGCGCACGTCGGCGCCACTGCGCGAGGTCGTTCGTCGATGAAGGTGGTCCTGTTCGATATCGACGGGACGTTGCTGTGGAGCGACGGGGCGGGGCGGCGCGCCGTGCAACAGGCACTCGAGGAAGTGTTCGGCACCGCGATTCCGGATGGCCACGAGTTCGACGGCAAGACCGACCCGCAGATCGTACGCGAGCTCATGGTCCGCGCCGGCCTCGATGACGCGACGATCACCGAGCGATTGCCGCGGGCGCTCGAGCGCTACCTGGGTCTCTTGCTGGCAGAGCTGGCCCGGATCGACGACACGAATCATCTCTTTCCCGGCATCCTGCCCCTCCTCGCGGCGCTCGAGCAGCGCGACGACGTCCTCCTGGGACTCCTCACGGGAAACATCCAGCCTGGCGCATACGCCAAGTTGCGAGCCGTCGGTCTCGATCCCGATCGATTCAGGGTCGGTGCATTCGGGTCCGATCACGCCGCGCGCCCCGAATTGCCCGCCATCGCGCGTGCCCGAGCCGAGGCGTTCCTTGGGCATGCCGTCGCCGGCGACGCGGTGATCGTCATCGGAGACACGCCCGCCGACATGAGCTGCGGCAATGGCATCGGAGCGCGTGCGATCGGTGTCGCAACCGGCCGGTACTCCGTGCAACAGCTCACCGACTGCGCCGAAGGCGTGGTGTTCGCGGACCTCGCCGACACCGCTGCAGTCGTGCAGGCAATCGTCGGGGACGCGCATGCGTGAGGTGGAGCTGAAGAGCGTCGTCGATGACCTGCAACAGCGGTGTGCGGCCGTCGAGCGCGCCGGCGCGACTCGCGTCTTCACCGGCCGGCTCCAGGATCGCCGCTACGACACGCCCGAGCGGTCGCTCGTCTCGCGCGACCACGTGTTGCGGGTACGCGTCTACGAGTCCGGATCGCATGCGCGCGCCGAA
>JBBQFW010000028.1:0-22537 GCA_038322445.1 Gemmatimonadales bacterium | reverse complement strand
GAAAGCCTGCGCGAGTGCGGCAGCCGCTGAATCCTCCGACGTGCCGGTGCTTCTATTCCCGAAGAGCGCGTCGATCGATCCCTCCGCCTGCTGCGTGGCTGCCGCGCGTTCGATCGCCGGCGCCACCTCGGCGAGTGCGCTCGCGGCGACAGGCGTGGGCTCAACTGCGAACGCCTCGGGCACGAACGCATGAGGCTCTAACGCCTCGGGCTCGGACGCGACGTCAGAATCGTCTGGCGGCCCGCTGGCTGTCGCGAAATCATCATCAGATGGCGGTTGATACGACGCCGCCATGGCGCCAGGCTGACGGCTCGCGATCCGCGCGAAGAACTCGCGCACGTTGGGTCCCGCGTTGGCGTATCCCCGTGCCGGCGCCAGCGAGGCAACGATGCCCGACAAACGGGCATCACCCGGATTCGCGGCAAGCAGGTCCGAATACACCGCCAGTGCCTGATCGCGAAAACCCTGCGCGAGATAGAGCTCGGCCATGGTCTCCGTGACGAACGGCGGACGCGCGGCGGTTTCCGTCCGGTATTCTGGCGCGGAGGGCGGCGGCGTTTCCCCAGCCATAATCAGCGCGGCTTCCGCTGCGATAACCTCAGGAGGCAGTTCGGTGGGAACCGAGTCGTACGCACTGCCCGCCCCTTCCCGCTCGTCGTGCTCGCGCTGCCCGCCCTCCCCCCGGTGATCGTGTTCGTCCGAGGCGATCGGGGCAGAGAGATCGAAGTCGAGCAGACCCGCGGGCGGCGAGGGCTCGTTGAACGGGGGCGCAGCACCCATGGCGGGCGGTGCCTCTGCTTCCGCAGGCGGCAGCAAGCCGCCCTCGAGGTCGAGCGGCTCGAGCCCGGCGCCGCTCCCGTCCGATTCCTGGTGGCGATCATGCGGCTGTCCACCGCTACCCTCCAGGCCATCGAGTGCTTCGATTCGATGTTCTGGCGACGAGAACGAGGGCACCCCACTATCGAGGCTGGCATCCAACTCGACCGCCGGAACGTGCTCGCTCGGCGGGGTAAATTCCGCGGACTCGAAGCCTTCGGCGGGCGCTGCGTCCGACGTCTCGCCCTCGTTACGCGAGGCGTCTCCGAAGCCGTGCAATGTGAGGCCGTCGAGCACCTCCGGCTCGTTGGGCCGCGTGGACGTCGGCACAGCGGTGATGATCGGCACGCCTGCGGGTGCGGTGTCAGCGAGTGACAGGTCGATGAAGGGTCGCGCGGCGACTTCGCGAGTGGGAAGCTGATCGAATGGCGTTTCGGTGACGTCCGCAGTGGGAGGCCGATCGAACGGGCGCGCCACGACCTCGCGGGTCGGCGTCTGGTCGAACGGCATCGAATCCTTTTCGACGTCCAGGCCGAGGCCAGGGGGTGTCGCGGCCGCAGCCGGCATGAAGTCCACGACGGGATCGCCGACATCGGCCGCGTCCAGGCCGGCGATCAGGGACTGGATTTCGTCGTTGCGCGGATCGGCGTCGAGCACGCGGACATACCAGCTGCGGGCTGACGCGGTATCGTGTTGCGTGCGCGCGATGTCGCCGAGATGCCGCAGGGCGATGAGGTTTTCGGGATCGAGCCCGAGGGCCGTCTCGAAGACGCTGCGTGCCTCGGGAAGCCGCCCCGCTTCATAGAGCGCCTGCCCGTACACGATGTGACCGCTCATGTGACCGGGCTGCTGCGGGAGGAACTCTTCGCAGATCATGATCGCCTGGTCGATCTCACCCGACTTCCGGAATTCGTTCGCGAGCGGCGCGAAATATCGCCGCGGATTTTCATCGAACTTCTTCTTCAATTCGTCGATGCGGGTGGTACTGGCCATCAAAGCCTCAGTGGCGTCGCGCCGCGGGTGGATGCGAGGATCAAAGGTATCCTACACGTGGGACAAGTCAATCAGAAGTGCGCGCATCACTTGATTTTAGCCCTTGTCGTCGCGTAACTTTTGCTGCTTCCCCCTCCTGTTTTTCCAGCAGCTCGAAGGAGTTCTACCCCGTGCTCCAAACAATGCGGAGCTCCGCCAAGGTCGTGATGTGGGTTCTGCTCATATCATTCGTCGGCGGTTTCCTGCTGTTCCAGACGTCGGGCCTGATGGGCTCGGCCCCCGTGACCACGTCCACTGCGGTGGCGAGCGTCAACGGAACCGACATTCTCTACACTGACTGGCAGCGGCGCGCACAGCAGCTGGTGCAGCAGACGCAGCAGCAGTCCGGCCGTACGCTCACGCAGGACGAGCAGCGGCGCATCGAGAATCAGGCGTACGACGACATGGTGACCGACATCGTGCTCCAGCAGGAGTACAAGCGTCGTGGCATCCTGGTGTCGGACGAGGAGCTGCGCGACTACGCGCGGTTCGCGCCGCCGAGCTGGATTCGTACGGCGCCCGATCTCCAGACGGACGGTCGCTTCGATCCTGCCAAGTATCAGCGGCTGCTCGCGAGCGCACAGGCACGCCAGTCGGGATTGCTCGCGGCGCTCGAGCAGTACTTCCGTACCGAAGTGCCGAAGGAGAAGCTCTTCGAGCAGGTGACGAGTGGGCTGTATGTCACCGATGCGGACCTGTGGCGCTCCTGGCGCGACGCGAACGACAGCGCGTCGATCAGCCTGGTGGTGTTTCGTCCCAAGCCTTCGGCGGCGGACAGCAACATCGCGGACTCGGACCTGCGGAAATACTACGATGCAAACAAGGCCGAATTCGATCGCCCGGGCTCTGCGTCGCTCACGGTCATGCACATCCCGCGCGTCACGACCGCCGCTGATACAGCGGCCGTTCGCGACAAGATCGAGCGACTCCGCACGGAGATCGCTGGCGGGGCAAAGTTCGAGGATGTCGCGAAGCGTGAGTCGACCGACACCATCTCGGGCGCCAACGGCGGCGACCTCGGAAAGGTCGTGAAGGGGCAGATGGTCGCCGACTTCGAGAAGGCGTACATGGCGCTCAAGCCCGGCGAACTCTCGGGCCCGGTGCTCACGCCGTTCGGCTATCATCTCATCAAGGTGGATTCACGGAAGGGCGACACCAGCTCGGTGCGGCACATCCTGCTGCGCATCCAGCCGAGCGACTCGTCCACGGCTCGAGTGGACCGCTCGGCGGACCAGCTGGCGAAGCTGGTCGCCGGTTCGGACCAACCGAAGAAATTTGACGACGCAGCGCGGACCATGGGCCTTACACCCTTCCATATCCAGGTCGTCGAGAACGAGCCCGCGCAGTACAACGGCAAGCAGGTCCCGAGCGCAAGCGCCTGGGCATTCGGCGGTGCGCGTGTTGGCGAATCGAGCGACTTGTTCGACGCGGATGATGGCTATTACGTCGCGCGCCTCGACTCGATCGTCGAAGGCGGCAAGACGTTCGATGCCGTAAAGGGTGCCGTGCGTGCTCGCGTTGCCGAGGATCGTGCGGTGGAACGGGCCATTCCTGCCGCGCAGAGCCTGGTCACTGCCGCGAAGTCGTCGTCACTCGAGGCAGCGGCAGCCGCCGCGAACCTGCCCCTCCAGCATACCGGCATGGTGACGCGCGCGAGTGCCGTGAAGGAATTCGGCAGCCTGCGTGAGGCGATTGGCGCCGCGTTCGTCGCGCCGCTCAATGAGGTGATCGGGCCTATCCGTCAGTCAGACGGCGTGTTCGTGACCCGCACCGATGCACGGAAGCCGAGCGACAAGACAATCTTCGACGCGCAGAAGGCCGACCTGCGTTCCCGACGCCTGCGGCAGATGCGTGAGCAGTGGGTCCAGATGTACCTCGACGACCTGCGCAAGAACGCCACGATCAAGGACCATCGCAAGGATCTGAACGCGCAGTTGCGGAAGCAGGCGGCATCGTGAGTCGATCAGGCCACCGCTGACTCAAACAGGCTCCAAGCACGAAGGGCACACCAGACAAGTCTGGTGTGCCCTTGCTTCATTCCGCCATCACTCGATCCGCTAGATCAGGCGCTTGGGCTCGGGGCGTACTTCGTCTGCCACTTCCCGACGAATAACAGGATCACCGGGCGCCAGGCGCGAGTCGGCACGCGCTTCCACGCGCGGCTCCGGTTCCGTGATCGAGCGCTCGACGTCGTTGACGTTCTTCTTGAACTCCCGGATACCCTTGCCGAATGAGGCACTGATCTCTGGAATCCTCTTCGCGCCGAAAAGGACCAGCACGATGACGAGGATGACCATCAACTCGCCCATACCGAGATTGCCGAACATGATGTCTCCTTAGAAAAGCGATCGTGCTATGAGATACGCGATGAGCACACCGAGCAGACTCAACAGGCTGACATCGAGCGCCACGGGGCCGAGGGAAAACTTGATGATGACCAGATCAAGGGACACTGGACCGAGCGACGGTTGAACGCCAGTGGTAAAGAATTCCTTCACCGCACCAGGTGGAAGGAATTTGCGTGCCACTTGCGTCATGGCGCCGCCGACGACGAAGCCGATGGCGAGCGTCACCGCATGAAACCCCGGTCGCTGTCTGGAAGGTCCGCGTGGCGGCATCAGGAGCGTCTATCCATGACGTACACAATAGCATCCGTGAGCGCGGAGCGCGCCGGCGTATCCGGCAACGCGTCGAGGGCCTCCTCTGCCTCCCGGGCAAATTGCTCGCCGCGGCGGCGCGCGTCCTCTATACCGCCCTGCTCGGCCACGAGTGTGATGACCTCACGCACCTGGTCATCCTCGGGCGCCGCCGAGGCGAACAGACGCTCCACGATAGTCCGCGCCGAGCGCGAAAGACGCGGGAGGGCGGCGATCAAGGGAAGCGTCACCTTGTGCTCCTTCAGGTCGAGCCCGGTTGGCTTGCCAGTGACGGACGAGCTGCCCGTGTAATCGAGAATGTCGTCGGCGACCTGGAACGCCATGCCGAGCCGTTCGCCGTAGCGGCAAAGTGCCCCACGGTATCGCGCAGCGCCGCACATGGCGCCCGTTTCGCAGGCGGCGCTGAGCAGTGATGCGGTCTTGGCCTTGATCAGCATCTCGTAATCCAGTTCCGTGAATGCCAGGGCATCCACGTTTGCGAGCTGGCGCATCTCCCCGATGGTCAGCTGCGTCGAGACGTTCGTCAGCACCCGCATGAGGTCGAGGTCGCCAAGCGCCACGAGCGCCTCGAGGGCCCTGGAGTAGAGAAAGTCACCCATGATAACGCTCACCTGATGACTGAACAGGGAGTTCACCGTCGGCAGGCCGCGGCGCATCGCGGAGTGGTCCACCGAATCATCATGCACGAGCGACGCGAGATGCATGAGTTCGAGCACGGCCGCCAGGGTGACGACCCGATCCTCGGCCGCGCCAGCCGTCTCGCTCGCCAGCAACGCCAGCGTGGGACGAAACATCTTGCCGCGAATCTGGAGGAGGTGGCTGCTCACCTGCTCGATCAGCGGCAGCTCCGAGGTGACCACGCGTCGCATCTCGAGCACCACTTCTTCCAGGCGGTCGCGCACAGGCGCCTGAATCTCGCGGAGGGCGGCCGTGGGTGGCGTGCGGGCGCGCAGCACAGCGCTCGTCACGAAACGGTGCTTTCCACGGCCGCAAGCCGTTCGCTCACGTCCTGGAACTGGATGTCGACCACGAACACTCGCTGGTAATAATCGATGGCGAGCTGGCGCTGTCCGCGCTCCTGCGCGCAGCGACCCAGCAGGTACAACACGCCAATCAACTGGTTCTCCGACGTGGCGGGCTCATTCAGGGCCCGACCGAGGATGGTCGCAGCCATCGGGTACTGCTCCTTTTCGATGAAGCACTGACCCAGCGCCTCGTAGGTCGGCACTCGGTTGGCGGGCGCGCGGAGCGCCTTCTGGAACTCGGAAATCGCCTCGTCGAGCAGGCCCATTTCCTTGTAGGCCACGCCGAGATCGTAGTGACTCTGGTGGTCCTCTTCGTCGACGTTTTCAGAGATGCCCTGCTTGAACTTCTTGAGCATGTCCTGGAAGTCGGCCTCTTCGTCGCCGGTCGGTTCCTCCTCGTCGACGATCATGCGCGTGTCCTTCGGCGCCTCGTCATCGCGGAGCCAGTCGCCGAGGTTGATGAACTCGTCGTCCGGTGTGGGCGATGGCGTCATCGGCGACACGGCATGCGCGGGTGCGGATGCGCTGCCGCGCGACGTCCCCGTCTGGCGCGTTTTCGCAGCTGGAGCGGGGGGCGCCTGGCTTACTTCCGGCGCGGGGAAGCTTTCCAGCGCGGCCTGTGCCCGCTGCTCATCCGGAGCGAGATCGATGACGCGCAGATAGATCGCACGCGACTTCTCCATCTGGCCGGCGCGGAAGAGCGCCTCGGCAAGCTGGAGGTATGCCTCGATCAACCGACCGCGCTCGTTGGTGCGGAAGGCATATTCGACCCGCTTCTGGTGATGCTTCACCGAAGCGGGATTCAGCAGCACGATTTCATCAGCGATCTTGGATGCCGCGGCGAGGTCATCAAGGCGCTCGTAGGCGACCATCGCGGCCTCGAGCTCCCGAACGCCACCCTCACGATCACCCGACTCCAGCATCGCCTCGGCGAGGCGACGACGCAGGCCGTTGTCGTCCAGATCGGCTTCGGAGAGCGCCCGCAGCAGTTCGACATCATGGCCGGCGATCACCGTCGACTGCCGCCTGGCCGGTGGGGGCGTCGGAATTGTCGCGAGCTCGTCGTCGATCGTCGCACGCTGTTCGTCGCCGAACTCGAACGTCTCGCCTTCGCTGGCCGCCTGTGCGGCTGCCTCGTCCACGCTGGCGATTGCCTCGCCCGGGTGCGGAAGCGCGATGCCGAGCAGCGGGATGTCCCCGATTCCGTGAACCGCCGGGGACTCGACGGTATCGGGCATGATGAGCTCGAGCTCACCGCCGATTGTCACATCTTCATCATCGGCGGAAATCGTATCGTATTGGCCCATTGCTTCGGGCGGAGGTACCACCTCGGGCGCGCCTCCGTCCTCATCGGCCAACAATGGAAGTCCCATCAGCGACGGACTGCTGCTCCATGGTGACCCGGGACCAGCCGCATCAATCACGGGCGGCGCGAGATCGATTTCGCCAAAATCGAGCGCCGCCGCGGGGCCAGCCGGTGCCGCGACGGCCGGCGGATCGAAGTCCATCAGGTCGTCGCGATGATCGACGGGCTTCGGAATGGCGACCGTTTCCATTGACCCGAAGCTCGTCGGCTCGAAATCGAGGAGGTCGCCGGCGGCTGTCGGCGCCTCGCTCTCCGCCAACGAGGTGGTTTCGAGTCCATCCAGCAGGCCGGCCGCTTCAAGACCGGACGTGCGCTCGAACTCATCCGAGCGCGCCATGCCGTCGAGCACTGCTGGTTCGATCGCCTGCGTTTCGAGGATCTCGACCACTCGGAGCGACGCAGGGATAGCGGCCGATGCGATGATCGGGGTGGCGTGCGGATCGATGATATCGGCAGCCCGCGACGGCCTGTCGGTGGTATCGATCAGCTCGAGGCCGAGTGTCGCCTGCTGCGCCTGATGCGACACGCGTCGCGCGGGCTTGCTGTCTTCAAGGTCGAGGAAGACGAGGTCTGCCGCCGAGCGGCTCGGCGCGTCACCCAACGCGCGAGGTTCCGCCGAGGGATCGATGGCCTTCATGCGCTCGATGGTTGCACGCGCTTCGGCATCGCGGCCCTCGTGCGAATAGCGCACGTAGAGCAACTGCAGCTGCTCGATGGCCTCGTCCGTGCGGCCCTTCTTCGAGAGCTGCTCGGCGAGCATGAGCCGAATGTCGTCCTGGTCGGGACAGAGATCGGCGAACTCCTTCAGCGCCCGGAACGCTTCGTCGATCTTGCCGGACGATTGCATCCGATCGGCATACTCGAGGAAGTTCTTCTTTGCGTCGCTCTTGAAGCCCTTCTGCGCGCTGATCTTGCCGAGCTTGTAGTAGACGCTCGCGCGACCGGGCGAGTTGCGCAGGATCTTGTTGCAGAGCGCGATGGCGTTGTTGTGGAATCCGCCCTCGGCATAGCGATCGACCGCCTGTTCGTAGTAGTCGACGGCGTCACCGACACTGCCCTGCTTCAGATAAAGGTCGCCGACCCGGTTGAACAGGGAGACGTCGACTTCTTCGTCCGATGCGTTATAGCCGTCGAGGATCTCGACGTAGACCGCCAGTGCCTTGTCGAACTGCTTCTTCAGCTCGAACTCGGCAGCCTTTTTCTTGAGCTTGGCGACATCTGGCATCAGGGACGATCAAGGCTCGGCAAGGGTCGTCCCCGGTCATGCGGCGTGAGGGGAGCGGGGGGAAAAGTTAGTCCTAAGTCATGGTCGTGACAAGGTTTGCCACGTGCCCACGACGCACGGCAGCGAGCGGCCCCGTACCAGTACGGCAACTCCCGAAAATCGCGGACGTCCCACAACGCGAGGTCTGCCGAAAATCCAGGCGTGACCTGCCCCACATGATCGGCGAGGCCAAGCGCGGCAGCGCCGTTCACAGTGCCAGCGACGACTGCTTCCGATGCCGAAAGTCGCAGCTGGCTGACGCCGAGGGTGAGGATCAGCGGAAAGTTCGTGGTTGGCGAGGTGCCGGGATTGAAGTCAGTGGCAAGGGCGACGGGGACGCCCGCATCAATCAGGCGACGCGCGGGCGCCTGTGTGGTCTTTCCAAGGAAGAGCATGGTCCCAGGCAGGAGCGTGGCCACCGTTTGGGTAACGGCCAGCGCGGCGATGCCGTCGTCACTGATGGCCGCAAGGTGATCGGCCGACGTCGCCTCGAGCTCAGCGGCGAGGCGGGCACCGCCGCCGGACACCAACTCGTCCGCGTGCAGCTTGATGCCGAGGCCCGCGGCTCGCGCGGCCAGCAGGATCTCGCGGGATTCATCCACGGTAAACACCCCTGGCTCGCAGAACACGTCGGCGAACGACGCAAGTCGCTCGCGCACGATGATCGGAAGCATCTCGTGGATGAGCAAATCGATGTATTCGCGTCGGCCAGATGAACGATCACGGTAGTCGAGCGGAATCTCGTGAGCGCCGAGCCAGGTGGGAACGATGCGCATGGGGAGCGAGGCCGCGAGGCGCTGGATGACCCGCAACGTCCTGGTCTCGGCCTCGACGGAGAGGCCGTACCCCGACTTCACCTCGACCGTGGTGATGCCGGACGCCGCAAGCGATTCGAGTCGCGGATGGGCCAGCGCGTAGAGGTCGTCTTCCGAACGCGCCTGAAGGTCGCGAACGGAGGCGTGGATTCCGCCACCTCGACGTGCGATCTCCATGTAGGGCACACCGGTCGCGCGCAGCTCCTGTTCCTCGTGACGCGATCGGCCGAAGATCGCGTGGGTATGCGAATCGACGAAGCCGGCGGTGACGACTCCTTGCGCGCAGTCGATGATGGCGGCTGTCGGGTTGGCGTGGCGCAGCGCGCGCTCGTCGTCGACCGCAACGATGGTGCCCTGCTCCACGAGGATTGCCGTGTCCCTGCGCACGCCGGCATCGGCCATTTCTGTTCCGCGGCGCGCGCGCGCGGGGCCGGCACAGGTGACCACCTGTGACGCATTCACGAATAGCTGCAGCAAGGCGCTCATGCGATCGCGTGCGGGCGGCCCATCACGTCCCGCACGCGGGACAGCCGGAGTGGCGCCTGTGCCTCGCCGCGACAGGCATAAAAGCACGCATTGCAGTTGATGGGCTCATAGGCGCGGAAGTCCGTCCAATGAAAGTCGGTCGGAAAATCCGGACAGCGCTTCACGTGCCCCATCGGGTCGATGTGGATCGTACGCTGGCCGGAGCGGCAGGGCTCGGTGATCTCGCCACGGGCCCACGCGGGAATCTGCTCGAGATAGGCGTCCGAATTGGTGATGACGCCGCGGTGCCGGCGCTTCAGGTCGAGCAGGCGCTGCATGGCCTCATCGAGCGCGGCATGGAGCGGCGCGGCCAGGAGGTGATCGGGATTGCCGTTCTTGGCATCGGTGTAGACGCTGAAGTTGACGCCGCAGCCGAGCGATGCCGCGCGCCGAACGATGGGCACGAGCTGGTCGAGGTTGTCGTCCTTGATGACGGTGTTGAAGCGGATGTTGTCGATCCCACGCGTGCGCATGCCGTCGACAGCGGCGAAGATCTTGTCGGTCAGCCCCGGAATGCCGCGTGCGATGTCATGTCGGCCGTCGAGGTAATCGAGCGAGATGTTGAATTGATGAATGCCCGCGTCCCAGAGCGAGACGGCGCGTTCCGGCGAGAGCATGCCGCCATGCGTGATGAGCGTGGTGTATTTGAGCCGGACCGATGCGTCAACCGCGGCGACGATCGCCTCGAGGTCGCGACGCATGAGTGGTTCGCCCCCCGTGAAGGTGACGAGCATCGGGTTGAAGTGGCGCGCCGCGTCCGCGTACGACGACAACTCGTGCTGGCGTGCCTCCGCGGGCGTCTTCCAGTAGTCGCAGAAGTCGCAGTGCGCGTTGCAGCGGAGCGTGACCTCGAAGTGCACGAGCAGCGGACGCTTGCGCATCGAAAGCCACGCGTACTTTGACAGGAACATCGGCACGTGCCACGGCTTGAAGCGCGCTGACAGCACTAGCGCGCCATCGGAATCGTGATGCCTGTCCGGCGCGCCGTCGCGACGGCCGTCTCGTATCCCGCGTCCGCATGGCGTGCGACGCCAATGCCCGGATCGTTGGTGAGCACGCGTTGCAGGCGCTCGCGCATCTCGGGTGTCCCATCCGCAACGATGACCTGCCCGGCATGCAGCGAGTTGCCGATGCCGACGCCGCCGCCGTGATGAAAGGACACCCAGCTCGCGCCGCTCGCCACGTTGAGCAAGGCGTTGAGGATGGGCCAGTCGCTCACGGCGTCGGTGCCGTCCTTCATCGCCTCGGTCTCGCGGAACGGCGATGCCACACTGCCGGTGTCAAGATGATCGCGCCCGATGGCAATCGGCGCGGACAGCTCGCCGGACGCGACGAGATCGTTCAGGGCGACGCCAAATCGCGCGCGGTCACCCTGCCCCAGCCAGCAGATCCGGGCAGGCAAGCCCTGGAAGTGAATGCGCTCGCGCGCGAGTGCGATCCAGCGTGCGAGGTGGGCGTCATCCGGGAAGAGTTCGAGGATGAGCGCATCGGTGCGGTCAATGTCCTTCCGGTCGCCCGAGAGCGCGACCCAGCGGAACGGCCCCTTCCCCTCGCAGAACAGCGGTCGAATGTATTCCGGAATGAAGCCGGGAATGTCGAACGCATCCGCCACGCCGGCGTCGAACGCGACGGTGCGGACGTTGTTGCCATAGTCGAAGGTCACGGCGCCGGCACGCCGCAGCGCGAGCATCGCGCGCACGTGCCGCACCGCGGTCGCCGTGCTGCGCTCCACATATGCCGACGGATCACGCGCGCGCAGGTCAGTGGCGTCAGCGAGCGCGAGTCCGTCGGGGATGTAGCCGCGCAGCATGTCGTGTGCACTCGTCTGGTCGGTGAGCACGTCCACGTGCACGCCGCGGCGCACGAGCTCCTCGAGCGCCGGCGCCGCGTTCATGACGACCGCCACGGACAGGGCCTGCCCCTCACGTTGCGCCTGCTCGGCGCGCGCGAGTCCCTCGTCGAGCGAGGCCGCCTTCACATCGCAGTAGCCGGTCGCGAGGCGCTTGTCGATCCGGGATTCGTCGACGTCGAACGCGAGCATCACCGCGCCCTGCATCGTGGCGGCAAGTGGCTGCGCGCCACCCATCCCGCCCAGGCCCGCGGTGACCACGAGCCGGCCAGCGAGCGTGCCGCCGAAATGCCGGCGTGCAACAGCGCCGAACGTCTCGTAGGTGCCTTGTACGATCCCCTGCGAGCCGATGTAGATCCACGATCCCGCGGTCATCTGGCCGTACATCATCAGGCCCCGTCGCTCGAGCTCGCGGAAGTGATCCCACGTCGCCCATCGGCCTACGAGGTTCGAGTTCGCGATCAACACGCGCGGCGCACCCGCATGCGTGCGGAACACGCCGACGGGCTTGCCACTCTGCACAAGCAGCGTCTCGTCATTCTCGAGCGCGCGGAGCGAGGCGACGATGGCGTCGAAGGCCTCCCAGCTCCGCGCCGCACGACCCGTCCCTCCGTACACCACCAGCTCGTCCGGACGCTCGGCCACATCAGGGTCGAGGTTGTTCATCAGCATGCGGAGCGCGGCTTCCTGCTGCCAGCCCTTGCAGCTGAGCGTATTGCCCCGCGGCGCGCGCACCACGCGCGCGCCGCGCGCGATGGACGGCGTTGCGTCACTCATGTGGTGCGCGTGGCCGAGGTGAAATGCCCATGTTCGATCGCGGCGGCCAGGCGCTCGATGTCGCCGGACAAGGTGCGATCCTGCACGAAGGTCGGAATGATCTCGCGCACCTGTCGCAGGCCGTTGGCGGCACCGCGGCCCGCCTTCAGCGGGAGTCGATACTCGAGTCCCTGTGCGGCGCACATCAACTCGATGGCGAGGATGTTGCGCACGTTGCCCACGATACGCCGCAGTTTCCACGCGGCGCCCATGGCCATCGGCACCTGGTCCTCCTTGTTGCCGTCGGTCGGGATGGTGTCGACGCTCGCGGGATGCGAGAGCACCTTGCATTCGCTCGCGAGCGATGCGGCGGTCACCTGCGCCATCATGAAGCCCGAGCTCACACCGGCGTCACGCGTGAGGAATGGCGGAAGGCCGTGATTGAGGTCGGGATGCACGAGGCGGTCAATGCGACGCTCGGCAATCGTGGCGAGGTTCGTGAGCGCGATGGCCAGGAAGTCGAGCGCCATCGCGACGGCCTGTCCATGAAAATTGCCGCCACTCAGCAGCTCGTCGGTGTCGGCAAAGACGAGCGGGTTGTCCGTAGCGGCGTTCAGCTCGCGACCGATGACCCCTGCACAGAAGTCGATGGCATCGAGGACGGGGCCGTGCACCTGTGGCATGCAGCGCAAGGCGTAGGGGTCCTGCACACGCGCATCGCCGTGCACGTGCGACTCGCGAATCTCGGACTCGGTGAGCAGGTGCCTGAGGAGCGCCGCGCTCGCGGCCTGCCCCAGCTGTCCGCGGGCATCCTGGATGCGCGCGTCGAAGGCGACGGGCGTTCCCATGAGCGCCTCGAGCGTCATGGCGCCGGAGAGATGCGCGACCTGCCAGAGCCGATGCGCGTCGACCACGGCCAGCGCGGCGATCGCCGTATGCGCCTGCGTGCCGTTGATGAGCGTGATGCCCTCCTTGGGACCGAGGCGAACGGGTTCGATACCGGCGTTGCGCAGGAGTGCCGTCGCCTCGCCGGTGACGGCGCCCTGATGCAGCTCGCCTTCCCCAATCACCGAGAGCGCCAGGTGCGCGAGCGGCGCGAGATCCCCACTGGCCCCGACGCTCCCCTGTTCCGGCACGGGCGGATAGAGTCCCGCATTGAGCATTGCCGCCAGCGTGTCGACGAGCAGCGGACGCGCGCCGGAGTAGCCCTTCGCGATGACGTTTGCGCGCAGCAGCATCATCGCGCGGACTTCGCGCTCGGGGAGACGAGGTCCCACGCCACACACGTGACTGCGCACGAGGTTGACCTGCAGCTCGTCGAGTCGATCGCGCGGGATGGCGATGTCGGAGAGCTTGCCGAATCCCGTGGTGACACCGTACGCGACGGCGCCGCCCTGCACGAGCCTGGACACGACGTCGTTCGCGCGCATCATCCGCGCGCGCGCGGCGTCCGAGAGGTCAACGGGAACCCGGTCGACCGCGACGGCGACGACGTCGTCGAGCGTGAGGGACGTGCCATCCAGCGTGACAACGGTAGCCATGGGGGAATGTCGGCCCGGCACCATCACTATTCAAGCCCGCTATCGCCCCAGTCCTTCGTTGCGATACGTGGCCTTGTGGTAGTCGAACTTGAGTTCCGGCTCCGCCTTCAACGAGACGTTGAAGCTGAACGCGAAGCTCCCGTTCGGTGACTGCGTGAAGGCGAAGATGGCGCGCCAGTCGTGCAGGTCGCGCTGCAGCGAGACGATCTGGCTCGCAAAGTTGTGTGCCTCGAAGTCGTACTGGGTCTGCCACGAGGCCGCCCAGTGCTCCGTGAGGTTGAACCCCAGGCTGCTGCCGAGCGACGTCGTGGGCGGCGTGACGTAGATCGTGGACCCCGAAAGCCCCGAGCCGATGGGCAGCGGCGGGTTTGGATTCGAGCGCGCCGAGGCCACGCAGGCGTCGTATTGCAGTCGCGTCACCGCCGTGTTGAGCAGCGAGCAGGCGAGGCTCGGGTCGTACTGCACCACGTTCGATCCGGTAACCGGCCGCTGTCGCGCCGACGTGAACGTGAACGACGCTTGCCACCCCGCGGTGGACGGCGGCAACTGCATTGCATTGCGCGCGGACCGCCCCGCCACGGGCTGCGCAGCCACCTGGGCGGCGTAGCGATTGTCGGGCGTGGGTTGCAGGCGATCGGTGCCTGCGTCCGTGGGAGGAACCGCCTTCCCGAACAATCGCGCAAACACGGCGAACGGATTCGCCGAATTGCTGAACGAGAACGAGCCGGTGACGCGCTCACGGTACGGCTTGAAGACCGCACTATCGCTGAGGGTGGATCCCGCAAAGAGGGAGTAGTCGACGCCCACATCGACGCCGGGCAGCAGGTCGGACCGGACGGTGTAGCCGAAGTTCTGCGTCGTGAGGCCGCGAATGGGGGAGTGCGTGTAGTGCGCGCGCTCGAAGTCGTACGCCAGCGAGGTGAAGTTGAGCGAGAGCAGCTTGAGCTTCTCGCCGCCCTCGGGATTCGAGTCGCTGAACGTGCGCACCTTGCCCTCGATATTCGTGGACAGGCCGAACGAGAGGGCGTTCTGTGCGAGCGCACCAAGGTATCCGGTTGTGTCGCCCGTCGTGGTGCTGTACTTCGTGATGGCCCGCGCGGCGAGATACGCGTTGCTCACCGAGCGTGCGGGAGCGTACGAGTAGCTCAGCGTAGGCGCGATGGAGTGTCGAATCGCGCGGAACGGGCCGAAGGGGATCTGGTCGAAGATGTGAAAGAGGGTGGGCGCCGCGGAGAGGCCGAACGTGGGACGCTTCGATTGACAGACGAACTGCCCGCCCGTCCGCTCGTTGCGAACGCAGAGGGGCCCGCCATCCACATTCGCGAGCGACAGGGACTGCGTGAGGTTGAAGTTGTTGCGTGCGAGCGCCGGCAAGGTGAACGACGGCGTGTAGTTGATCTCGGTGTGATACGTCTGGGCGTAGATGCGATCCGTCTGCACCCCGGTCACGACGTCCGTGATGATGTCACGCTCAGCGAAGTCGTTCAGCGCCGAGTTGACGCTGATCTGGTTGCCGATGTTGTAGCCGAATACGGTCAGCGGAGTGTCGAACGTCAACTGGCTGGTGCGCGAGCTCCGGCGCAGCGTATCGCCGAAGATCGTGTCGCGTCCCGCCGTCGTCTTGCCGGCGCGCAGGAGGAGCCCGAGCGCCGACGGCTGGTCGATGCCCAGCTGCTGTGTCGCGGAGTAGCTGAGGTTCGGCGTCCAGGTGAGCCACGAGCCCAGGTTGAGCGGGCTCGTGGTGAGACTGAGCGTGGGGAAGTTGCGGTCGAGCTGCGTGCGGCCGGGATACTGCTTCTGCGACGCACCCAGGCTCATCTGCATGGGGCCGAACTTCTGCTGGTAGTTCGCCTGGGAGGCGATCGTTGCCAGCGACGAATAGGGATTCGTCGTCAACTGCTGCTGCAGCGACGTGTTCTTCACGAGGTTCAGGTTCAGCGACAACGAGCTGTTGCGCGTGAAATTCTGCTGGTGCCCCCACGTCAGCGCCGTGTTGTTCGCCGTGCCCGTCTTCGTCTCGCTGAGCGCGAGGTTGCCGGTGACGTAGCGCTCCAGCCACCGATAGCGGAACTCGCCATTGTAGCGCGCGAACCCCCCATCACCGAGTACGAGGCCGGCGTCGCCCGCGGAGCTCCGCCAGTCGACGGACACCTGGGAGTCGAGGTAGTCGTTGATGGCGAAGTAGTAGCCGAGCCCTTCCACATTGCGCCGATACGATTTGCTGTTGCGCACGATGTCGCTCACCCCGATGTTGGGCGCGATCAAGCCACTGCGACGCCCGTTGCGGACGTCCTGGAAGATGAAGGGCAGCCAGAGCACCGGCACGTCACCGATATAGAGCACCGCCGGTCGCGCGACCACGAACGAGCCCGTTCGCTTGATCTCCTTCGCCTTGAAGTAGTAGTCGGGAATGGAGTCATCGCAGGCGGTGACGGTGCCGTTGCGGAAATAGATGTCCGCACCGCCGGTGCCGGTGGCCGAATCCTTCGCGGTCATCAGCACGGTCGCGCGCTCGCCGGTGATCGTGAGTACTTCGCCGCTCTGCGGAATCTGCGTCTTGAAGCCCGCGAGCGACGCACGCCGGTTGGTCAGGTCGTAGGTCGCCGCGCCGGAGCTCAGGATCGGTGCCTGGCCGCGCGTGACAAAGACGTTGTTGCGCTTGGAGGGATCCGTACCGACCCGGATGGAGCTTCCCGATCCGTTGTAGGTGATCGTGTCGGACTTCACGAGCTGCGAGTCGCGTTCGACGAGGGCGTTCTGCGTCAGCTTCATCGCCCGCGTGAGCGCGTCGAACGTGATGATATCGCCCTGGTACCGGGAGACGTCGTAGCCGGGCTTGGCCATCAGCCGACGAATCACCGAATCCGGAGGGGCAAAGGTCGGCAGCGCGGTCGAATCGACCTTGATGGTGGTAGTATCGCCGGGCGCACGGAGCGAATCCCGTCGCGTGGGCGGCATGGCGCGACCCGTCGGAACGCCTGGGCGTGACGGGCGGCCCACCTGGGCACGTGCCTCACCGGCGACCGTCGCCAGGACGCACGCCAGCCCGAGGATCAGCGCGGTCTTCACGCCGCCGCGTTGGCCTCGTCCGCGAGGCGGGCGCGCTCGCGCTTCCGGAACACGAGCCACGAGAGCACGATACTCACCTCATACAGCAGGTACAGCAGGATACACAGAATGACGTTCGTCACAAGCAGGTCACCCGGCGTGATGAACGCGGCAATCACGTAGGAACCCGCCAGCGCATGGCGGCGGTACTTCGCGAGAAACTTCGGCGTGACGAGGCCGAACGTCGACAGCAGCAGCACGAGGATCGGCAGCTCGAAGACCGCGCCGACGGCGAGCACCAGTGAGATGATGAACCCGAAATACTCACTGGCGGTGATCATCTGGTCGAACGCGTCGTCGCCGATGCCGGTGAGGAACCGTAGCGTCATCGGCAGGACCAGGTACCACGCGAGCGCAGCGCCGCAGACGAACAGGAAGACTGCCCCCACGATCACCGGCACACCGATCCGCTTCTCGTGCTTGTGCAGCGCCGGGGAAAGGAAGATCCAGATCTGGTAGATGATCACCGGGAGGGCGATGATGATCCCACCGATGAGGGCCGTCTGCATCAGGATCGAGAAGCCTTCCCCGGGATGCGTGTTCATCAGCCGCCGCCCATGCAGGAACGGCAGGATGGGGCCCTGCAGCCAGAGCAGCACCGGCCGCTCGAACCGCAGAAGCAGCGCGAAGGAGGTGACGACGCCCACGACGAGCGCGCCAAGCGACCAGATGATGCGCCACCGCAACTCCTCGAGATGGTCGAGGAAAGGCATCTCGGCCGCGTTCTTCACCGTCGTCGTCTGCTCCACTGCCACCTACCGAAGGGTTCGGAGTTGCTCTTTCGCCAATGCCGCCTCGTCCGACTGCGGATACATCTTCACGATCCGGTCGAACGCCGCCCGGGCCGCGACGGCCTGGCCTGCGCCCTTGAGCGAAAGCGCCCGCTTGTACGACGCCGTTGCCGCCCTGGGCGACTTCGGATACCGCTGAACGACGACTCCGTATACCGAGTCCGCAGCCACCTGGTTCCGTTCGGCCGCGAAGGTCTCCGCAATGTAGAGCATGGCCTCGGGCGCATCTTCCGTTGTCGGATACAGTCGGAGCAGGTCGAGAAATCCGTTCCGGGCAACGCCCGTGGCTCCTCGACGCAACTGGTCCAGGGAATTCTGGAACAGCTGGGCCGGCCCCGGCGCGCCCGCATGCGCCGAGTCCATGGGCGTGGGAGCACCTCCAGCCTGCGCATTCCGCTCCTCGAGCGACGCGCGTAGTTCCTGGATCCGACGCTGACCCTGTCCGCTCAATTCCTGCAGCTGGAGGATCTGGCGACCCATCTCGTAGTGGTCGTTCTGTACATCACCCTGCAGCTTCGCCAGGCGCGCGGCAACCACGCGAAGAGAATCATTGTTCCGCGCCATTTGCGCCACGATCTGCGCGACCGCGCGGTCGAGCTGCACCCGCTGGACCTCCGCGTTGCTGCTGGCCACCTGGCTCATGGTGTTGAGCTGGCTCTGCAACAACGCCACATCTCCCTTCGAGGCGAGACATCCGGCGACGGTGAGCACCAGCAGCGGCGACAGCCGAACGACGCGCATCAATCGCGGGGCCGAGTCATCACGCCCGGCAGGTTGCTGCTCTGGAACTCGGCGCGGCGATTGAGCTGGTACGACTGTTCATCCGTGCCCTTCGCGGCCGGCTGCGTGTCACCCATGCTCTGCGTGGTGAAGCGCGCGTCGTCGACGCCCTTGGAAGCGAGGTAGCGCTTCACCTGTGCCGCGCGGCGCTGGCCGAGCGCGAGGTTGTACTCGGCCGTGCCCTGCTCGTCTGTATGGCCGACGATGAGGTACGTCACCGTTGGATTCGCACTGAGAATCGCGGCCTTCGCATCGAGGTCGCCCCTGGCGTCATCGCGAATGACGTCCTTGTTGTAGTCGAAGTAGACCGGCTTCGCAAGCGTTTCCTTCATCGACGCAGCGGTCCGCTCGGCGTCCGCGGCGGCGGCGGCGTTGGCGGCGGCCGTGGCACGCGCGGCGGCGGCGATGGAATCGGCGCGACGCTTCGCGGCCTCGCCGGCCGCGATTTCCGCGGCGCTGGGCCCCACGGGCTGAACTGGGGCTGCGACCGGCGCAGGGGCCGGGGCGGGCTCAGGCTTGCCGCGGCATGCACCGAGGGCGACGGTAGTAGCAACGAGCGAGAGATATAGAGTGCGACGGGTCATGCGGGGCTCCTGTTGGTATGGTGGCCTACGGTGACTCGGGGATTGCTTCACTACGATAGGAGGCGAGGCGACCACGCCGCATTGCGTGCGTCGCTCGCGCCACGCGTCAGCTGCCGCGAACGGCCCGTCTCGACATCGATCACCCAGAGCTGCTTCACGCCGGTGCGATTCGACGTGAAGGTGATGTGGCGCCCATCGGGCGCCCAGGACGGATCCTCATTGCGTCCTTCACTCGTGAGCTGCTTCAGGCTCCGATCGCGCAGGCTGATGGTCATGATCTGGAACGCCTGCCCGACCATGGCGTGAAAGGCCACGTACCGTCCGTCTGGCGACCAGTCCGGCGACGCGCGATGCGCCCGCGCGTCAAACTCCGGTGGCGTGAGCAGCTCGACGTTCGTGCCGTCTGCGTCCATGGTATAGATCTCGGGATGTCCGGAGCGCCCCGACATGAAGGCGATGCGCCGGCCGTCGGGACTGAAGGTGGGAGAGACATTGTCGCTGCCGCGACCGACTGAGAGGCGATGTCCGCCGCCGCCAGCCGTTGGCGCGATAAATATATCCACGCCGTCGTCCTCACCATGACCGTACACCACATTCAGTCCGTCGGGCGAGAAGACCGGCGCGATGAACACACCCGGTCCCGAGGCGATCGCGCGTACCTGTTCGCTCGCCAAATCCTTCACCACCACCTGCGCGGGCCGCAGCGTCGAGTAGGTGACCCTGGATCCGTCGGCACTCCATGCGCCCGACGTTGGAAGTCCGGCATCGGCCACTGCGACAAGCCCCTCGCCGTCGCTGTCGACCGACCAGAGTCGGTTGCTGCGGGTGAACAGCACCCGTGAGCGCGCGATGCCCTTCACGCCCGTGAGTGATTCCTCGAGATCATCCGAGAGCCAGTGCGCCACGGACCGCCACTCGCGCATGCGGGTCATTGGCGGCGCCGCATAGTCGCGCACGAGCGCGGTGCTCTGCTTCGCCACATCGTACACAACGAGGTGCAACCCCGTAGCCGTCGGGGTCACCTGCACCGCAGCGGCGGCACCGACCCGAGCCAACACGGGCCAGCTGGGCGCCGCCGTCGGCGCATTCTCCGAGGCATTGCCGTCCAGCGCAATGACCTCGACGCGATCCCCGTAGTCGAGATCCCGTTGTACGATAGCACGGACCGAATCAGCGCCAACACCCTTTGCCGGCAGCACGACAACGCCCGGCTTGGTACCGGCGGAGTATCGCAGGCCGATGCGCACGCCCCTGGTCGTGTCCTGCGCGGCAAGTGACGAGGAGACGAGCAGTGCGGACAGGACGGCAGCGCGAACGGAAGTGAGCGGCATCAATGAATGAGGCGAGGATCGAAACTGAAGACCACGGGAAGCACATCGTCGGCGAAGCCATCCGGCAACGTGCCGAACGCGTGTGACGCCAGCTCGATGGCGGCGAGGGCATCCTGGTCGAACGAGTAGACGGACGAACGCCTCGTGAGGCGCACGCCCGCGACGGTGCCATCGCGACGAATCATGAACGACACCTCCGCCGTGAGTGCGCCACGCGCGGTCGGCTTGAAGTTCAACGCGATCTGGCGCACGATGTTCGCGAGATACACGGGATACGGAAAAGCGATCCCATCCGCCTTCACGTTTGCCACATCAGCCCCGCGACCGCCCTCTGGTCCACCACCAGCGGCCGGCGCCCTGGTCGTGGCTGAGGACTTCGCCGCATTCGGGGTGGCCGTCTTCGGTGCGCGCGCCGGTGCGGTCTTCGCGGGAAGGGTCATGCGCGCGGGGGTTGGCGTCTCGCGCGCCCGCGGCACTGGCGCCGGCGTGGGGGGGACGGGGGCGGGCGTCGCCGCCGCAGGCACCGGAGTCGGTTGCACCACGCCGATCGCGCGTGCACCAGCCGGCGCCGCCACGAGACTGACCCGATAAATGGGCGCCGTTGGCGGGTGCGGCGTCGAACGCGCGAACACCAACGCCGCTCCCGCCGCAACGTGCAGGAGCACCGACAGCGCCATCGGCGCGCCAAGCGAAATGCGCTCGTCAGCCGCCATGACACTCACGGAGCGCCTTCCGGATCGGTCATCAGCCCGACGTCACTCACGCCGGCCGCGCGCATGATGGCGATCACCTGCGTCACCACTCCGTACGGCACGTTGGAATCGCCGCGCAAGTACACGCCGTCGGTCGTGCGCTTCGAGGCCAGCGACCGGAATGCCGACCGAAACTCCGAGAGGGACATCTTCGTTTCATCGACGTACACGGCGCCCGACCGATCGATCGTCACCACCATGCCGCTCTTGGGATCGAGCGGCTTCGCATCGGCCTTCGGCAGGGCGACGTCGACACCACCCTGCATCATGGGCGCGGTGATCATGAAGATCACGAGCAACAGGAGCATCACGTCGATGAGGCTCACGACGTTGATCTCGCTGTTCAGTGGCATCTCCCGCCGGCGACGCGCCATCTACACGCGTCCTTCGCGAACGAGCATCGTGATCACGGTGGTGCCGAAGCCCTCGAGGAGATTGTCGAGCCGATTCAGCCGATTGGCGAGGATGTTGTACCCGAAGGTCGCCGGAATGGCGACCGCCAGCGCGGCCGCCGTTGCGATCAGCGCCGCTGCAACGCCCGGGGCGACGGCCGCAAGGTTGCCCGAACCGCGCGTCGCGATCCCGAGAAACGCCGTGATGATGCCGAGCACGGTGCCGAGCAGCCCGATGAGCGGGCTCGCGGATCCGATCGTCGCCAGCCACGGAAGGAACCGGGCCAGTCGATCGCGTTCGGACAGCGCTTCCGCGTCCAGCACGAGGCGCAGTGTTTCGACCTGCGATGCGGCCGCCGTGGGCGACAGCGGTGCGGGTGCGGTGTCCGAATACGGGTTGGCCGTGCGTGACGGATTGACGTCACCGACGAATTGCAGCGCACGCACGAGTAGCCGTTGCGCTGCATTCGGCGAGGCATGCCTCGCCGCTTCACCGGCCGCCGCCAGACGAGCGCCGCGCTCGACCTCGCGGGCGAATGCCGTGGCGAGCTTGAGGGATCGCGAGAGTTGCCGCCCCACACCGAGCATGATCGCCCAGCTCACGAGCGAGAGCACCACGAGGATCCCGAGGACCACGTGCGTCTCCGTGCCTGCGCTGAGCACGAGATCCTTCGCCGTCGTTGGAACTGCCGACCCAACCTGCAGCACTGCGATCACGCACGCCCCGCGACGGCACCCGCGCCGCGCGCTCGGCGCGCCTTGAACCATTCGAAGCTCCTGGACAACCCCTCTTCCAGGGTAACGGCGGGTCGCCATCCAAGCTCGGTGTCCGCCTTCGCCACATCGAGATATGAGGTGCGCTGCTCGCCCGGACGCTCGGGCGCGTGCTCCACCGGCGTGCGCGCACCCGCCGCCGTCATGAGCACATTCGCCAGTCGCAGCACATCGGTGGGCACGCCCGTGCCCACGTTGTACGCCCGAGTGTCCAGCAACTCGGTCTTCGGAAGCGACTTGGTCGCGCCACGGTAGGTCGCGTCGACCACATCGCCGACGAACACATAGTCACGCGTCTGCAGTCCGTCGCCGAACACGGTCATCGCCTGCCCGTCGAGGATCCGCCCGCAGAAGATCGCGACCACGCCAGCCTCACCAT
>JBBQFW010000027.1:0-22648 GCA_038322445.1 Gemmatimonadales bacterium | reverse complement strand
CCCTTGGAATGGGTGGAACGATCTCGGTGCAGAGCCAGCCGGGCGCGGGAGCGACATTCACCGTCTCGCTGCCTGCCGCTGCGACCGCAGTCTGTCTGACTGTCTGACCCGGGCGATCGGCTTCGCCGCCGCCCTCGTCGGACAGCGGGTCAACTGAACTCTGACAGACTGTTGCCTCTTCCACTTCGTCAGACCCTCACGTTGTACGCTCCGTCGTATGAACGGGCTGGTGGCCGAATCGGCGCAGCTACCCGGTCGTGTATCTAGAATAGCTGTCAGACCAGTCAGTTGACCCGCTGTCAGACGAGCAAGCGCGCAGCGCGAAGCAGGTCAGACTGTCAGACTGTCAGACTTTAGAGAGCGAGTGAGAACTGCTCCGGCGCCTGGACACGTGACGCGCGCGGCAGGAACGGTCCCACCGCGCCATGCTGCAGCGCCACCGTCGCCATGCCGCGAAAGCGCGTCCGGGCAAGCGCGCCCGTCATGCAGCTGTGCGCGACTCCGTGGTCGTTGCACCGCTCGCTGAGGTGCGCGAGCACCACATGCGCGAGGTTCGCGTGCACGACGTCACGCGTCAGCAACGCGCTTGCACGGTTCGACAGATGCCCGACGCGCGACGCGATGCGCGCCTGTACCGACGGAGGATACGGGCCGGCGCGGAGCATCGCATCATCGTGATTCGACTCGATGACGAGGATGTCCGCATCCCGGCACAGGGCGCGCACGCTGTCGTTCGCGTGGCCCAGATCCGTGCACACCACCGTGCTGGCGCCGCTCGACGTCGACGTCACGCGCACGCCAATCGGACTCGCTGCATCGTGCGGCACCGCGTACGTCGTCATCACCGTACGGGATAACGTCACGCTGTCACCCACGTGAATCGGCGTGCAGTGCGCCTCCTGCAGCTCCTCGGACTCCTGCACGGTGCCGGCACTCGCGAAGAGCGTCCAGCCCCACCGCCGCGCGCCACCTGCGGCGCCGCGGACATGGTCGCCATGCTCGTGCGTGATGATGCAGGCCTCGATCGACGCAGGCGACACGCCGATGGTCTTGAGGCGTGCGGCGATCGTCCGCGTTCCGAACCCGGCGTCGATGAGGATCCGGCTCTCACCGCATTCGACGAGCACGGCATTCCCCTCGCTGCCGCTGCCGAGAACCCACGTCCTCATTCGGTCACGGCCCAGCGCGCAGCGTACGACGCCGTGAGTTGCGCGCGCGACGCAGGCGTGAGGGCCACGTGACGGCGCGACATCATGCGCTCCGCCACATCCAGGAACTTGTCCAGGCGATAGTCCGCGAACGCACCGGACTCGCCCCACGCGAATGGCGCGACCGCTTTCGGCGGCATGACGGAGCCGTAGACATTCGCGCCCGCGCCGAGCACGGAGCCCGTCGTGAGCGTCAGGCCGATGCCGGTCTTGGCATGATCACCGAAGAGCGTCCCGAGGAACTGCAGCCCCGTCTCGCGAATGCCATCCGGCGTCCAGAGCTGCACGGTGCCGTAGGTGTTCTTCAGGTTGCTCGTGATCGTGCCGGCGCCGAGGTTGACCCAGCGCCCGAGCATCGAGTGCCCGACGAACCCGTCGTGTCCCTTGTTCGCGTGCCCGATGAAGATCGAGTTGCTGAGCTCACCGTGCACCTTGCACGTATCGCCGATGGACGACGCCGAGATGCGATCCGTCGTGATCGTGCAATCCGCACCGATGAAGAGTGGTCCCACGAGGCGTGTGAAAGCTTGCACGTGAGCGCCGGCAGAGATGAGGATCGGACCGCCACTCGTATCGAAGCACACGGCGGACTCGATCTCCGCGCCACGCTCGATGAACACGGGATGCGCGCCCATTCGAATGCTGCCTTCCGGCGCGCCGCCGTCGAGACCCGCGCCAAGGATGGGCAGGTCGTGCTCGAGCATCGGAACGAGGGAGCCGACGAAGTCCCAGACTTCGCTCATCCACCATCCGGCGCACGTCGCCACGTCGTGCTGCGCCGTCGACTCGTACGCATAGCTGCCGATGCTACCCAGTCCGTCGCGCAATGCCTCGACGTCCACGTCCCGCGACAGGCAGACGGCAGCGAGCTTGTCGTTCCCCATCACTTCGAGCGATGAGCCGAGTGGCGCAAGTTGCGGGGCGAAACGGGCATTCGCGAGCCAACTTCCCTTCGGAATCACACCGCGAATGATCACCGGCGCCGCCCCCGGTTCCTCGAACCCCTCCAGATGGGATGCGGTAACATGTCCAACGACCGCTGCGCCGAGTGCGCGTGACCAGCGCTCGCGGATGAGCAGCGCCCCCGCTCGCATCTCGCCGGCGGGGCGCGTCAGGGCGAACGGCTCGAAAGTGCGCGCGCAGGCGTCGTCGTACAGGTAGATGCCGCTCACGACGATGACTTCATTTCTGGTGGAAGGGACTCGAGCAGTGTCTTGAGGTCCGCGGCGCGCTCGATGGTGGTGACGAGCGTGAGGCCATCCCGCGTCACAACCACCAGGTCAGAGACGCCGTACAACACCACGGCGCCCGCGTCGGCATGCACGACGTTGCCCGTGGACGCGAGTGCGTGCACGGCGCCGTGCAGCGCATTGCCATCGCGATCGCTCTCGCGCACCCGGCGCAGTGCGGCCCACGTGCCCACGTCGTCCCACTGAAAGTCGCCCGGCAGCACAAGGACTCGTTCGCTGCGCTCGAGGACTCCCACATCGACGGATATCGACGTGGTCACCGCACCGAAGAACCCCGCGAGGTCGTTGGGATGCGCTGCCAGGTGCGGAGCCACTTCGGGAGTATGTGCCGCCAGGTCATCGAGGAAGTCGCCAGCGCGCCAGACGAAGATGCCGGAGTTCCAGAGGAAGCCGTCGCGCACCATGGCTTCCGCCTGCTCGCGGCTCGGCTTCTCGATGAATCGGGCCACTCGGCGCACGCCCGGTTCAACCGCCTCGCCTGGCTGGATGTAGCCAAAACCGGGATCGGGTCGCACGGGTACAATGCCCACCGTCACGAGCGCCGCATGCGCTTCCGCGGCGTCGGCCGCTGCGGAGAGAGCGGTGCGAAAACCAACCGGATCGCCCACGGACCAGTCCGCGTGGACGCTGATCATGACGTCACTGCGCGCGCCGCGCGACGCAATGACCTGTGCCGCCCACGCGAGCGCCGCGGCTGTTCCCGCGGGCCGCGGTTCGGCGATCAGGTTCTCGCGCGGGATCTGCGGAGCGAGTGCCGCGATGGCATCGACGAGTCCCGCATTGGTGAGAATCAGCGTCCGCTCCGCGGCAACGAGCGGCGCGAGACGTGTCAGCGCGTCACCCAGCAGCGGCTCCTTCGTGACGAGCGGAAGCAACTGCTTGGGGCGCTCCGGGGTACTAACAGGCCAGAAGCGCGATCCGACCCCGCCAGCAAGCACGACAGCCCATCGCGTCATGGCTCGGGGCTCGGCTCGACCGCGATGCCGGCCAGCTCCGCGGCGCGGGCGTACAGGCGCTTCGGGCTGAAGGGTTTGGTGAGAAACTCGCTCGCGCCAAGGTCCATCGCGGCGCGGTGCTGCTGCTCCTGGCCCGCCGCGGTCAGCACGATGGTGGGCAGCAACTTCAGGCGATCGTCTTTCTTCATCTCGGCGAGCACATCGAGTCCGCTCAGGTAGGGCATCATCAGGTCGAGCAGCACGAGTCCGATATCAGTTTCACGACGCAGGACCTCCAGCGCCTCGCGCCCGTCGTAGGCGAGCGTTACGCGGAAGGGGCCCTGCTCGAGCTTCATCTTGATGATGCGGCCGATGTGCGGCTCGTCGTCCGCGACGAGCGCATGCGTCAACGTCAGGTCGTCGTTCACTAGACCAGGGCTGCGATATGCTCGCGATTACGGCGAAGCTCGAAGAGCAATGGTCCCACGTTTGTTTCGGGATGCACGAAGACCACGAGGATCACGTCGGCGTTGAGGACGGACACGATGGCAAGCCCGTTTTCGTATTCCAGCACCGCGGTAACAAGGGCGCCGCGCCGCACGGACGCGCCCAGCTCATCGGCCGCGGCGATGATCGCGGGGATGTTGGCGGCGAGATCGTCGGCGTCCATGCCGGGTACGCTCTGGCTGTCGATCAGCAGGCCGTCACGGCCCAGAACGACGACGGCGTCCACTCCCTCGCGCCGCCGAATGGCGCTCACGAGGTCTCGAATGCTGGGCATGCCGGCTCCACTTGGAAAAGTGCAGCGAAGCTTAAGGGTGCCGTGAGTGAAGTCAAGCGAAGTCAATCGCTTGAGTTTGGTCGCGTCCATCCCTATTGTCCTGTGAGATCACCTCAAATCCCAGTCGCGACCTTAATGATGCCGACCCGCCTCCTGCGCGTCGCGCTCGTTGCTCTTGCAGTTCTCGGTGTCGCCTGCGGCGATCCGACGCTGGCCAAAGCGACGTACGCTAGCGGACTCGCCTCCAGCACCGTCTACGCCCTCACGGGCGCGCCGTCCACCGTCCCGACGTCGCTCAGCTTTCTCACCGGGGTGAAGCACGCGGATGCGTCATTCGTCTTCGACGTCGCCTTCGACCTCGACGCGAGCAACCGCCCAGTCATCCTGCCGGTGCGCGTCGTCGCCGGCGCGGTGGCCGGCAACAAGAAGCGCGTTGGCTTGCAGGTCGTGAGCGGCGGCTTCGAGGCCCTCTCGGAAGTGCCGAAGACCGGATACGACACGCTGAATGCGAAGACCGTCGTCCCAGGCGCCGTGCTCGCGGTCGAACTCGTGGATCCCACAGCCTGCTACAGCAGTTATAACCTGACCATCCTCACGTCGCAGCTCATCTACGCCAAGCTCGTGGTGGACAGCGTCGACGTGCCCACCCGCCGCTTGTTCGTGCGCACGGTGGTGGATCCCAACTGCGGCTATCGCCAGGTCAGGCCGGATACGGTGCCCACGCGCTGATGCACGACGCTCGACTGATTCGCGAGCGCCTCGGCGACCTTCGCGAGGCCATGCGCCGGCGCGGTGCCCTCGGCGCGCTGGCGCCGCAGCTCGACCGGTGTGAGGCGTTCGATCGCGAACGCCGGCTGCTGATCCAGGCGGTGGAAGAGCGCAAGGCGGCGCGGAATGCATCATCACAGGACGTGGCGCGCCGCAAGAAGGCTGGGGAAGACGCGGCGGATGTGATCGCGCACGGTCGCGCACTCGGCGAGGAGATCAGTCGTCTCGATGCCGAGCTCGCCGAGGTGGAACAGGTGCTCGATGGCATCGTGCTGGAACTGCCGAACGTCACGCTGCCAGACGTCCCCGAGGGCGACGAATCGCAGAACCAGGTCGTGCGCACCTGGGGCACGCCGCGGTCGCACGACGGCGTGAAGCCACATTGGGAGATCGCGGCCGCGCAGGGCCTCTTCGACCTGGAGCGCGGCGCCAAGATCAGCGGCTCTGGCTTCGTCGTCTATCGCGGCAAGGGTGCGCGGCTCGTCCGTGCGCTCATGAATTTCTTCGTCGAAACGCACGTCGACGAACACGGCTACGAGGAGGTCTGGCCGCCGCTGCTCGTCAACCGCGCCGCGATGACGGGCACCGGGCAGTTGCCCAAGTTCGAGGACGACGCCTACAAGATCGCCGGCGACGACCTGTTCCTCATCCCGACGGCCGAAGTGCCGGTTACCAACCTGTATCGCGACGAGATCCTGGTGCCGGGCGCGTTGCCCAAGGCGTTCTGCGCCTACACGCCGTGCTTCCGGCGCGAGGCCGGATCAGCCGGCAAGGACACGCGCGGGATCCTGCGCACGCATCAGTTCGACAAGGTGGAGCTGGTGCGCTACTGCGCGCCCGAAGACTCGGAGGCGCAGTTGCAGTTGCTGCTGGGCCACGCGGAAGCGATGCTTCAGAAGCTCGAGATCCCGTATCGCGTCACGCTGCTCGCCGCGGGCGACACCGGGTTCTCGAGCGCGAAGACCTATGACCTCGAGGCCTGGGCTCCGGGCGTTGGTGCGTGGCTCGAGGTGAGCTCGGTGAGCACCTTCACCGACTTCCAGGCGCGGCGCGCCGGCATCAGGTATCGTCCCGCCAAGGGGGAGAAACCGCGTTTCGTGCACACGCTGAACGGCTCGGGACTCGCCTTTCCGCGCACGATCGCCTGCCTGCTCGAGACCCACCAGCAGGACGACGGCAGCGTGCTCCTCCCGGAAGCGCTGCGGAAGTACGTAGGGACCCACCGGCTGGCCTAGGCCGATGCGGCGCGGCGTGCCGGAGCTGATCGTCGGGCTCCTCTTCGCGCTGCTGCTCACGTCGTACATCGTCTTCACCCAACAGGTCGTGCGCGACCTCAAGGGCGAGGGCAAGCGCACCAGCGAGATGTACGCGCGCGTCTTCCGCGCGCAGATCGACACCACCGAGAGTGCCTCCACTCAGGCGCTGTTCGACCTGTCGCGAAGCATTCGCGAGGAAGGCGTCCCGCTCGTGGTCACGGATCGCTCCGGCGTGCCCACGAGCAGCGCCAACATTTCCAACGAGATCGTCAGCGACGATGCGCGCCTCCGCGCATTCATCCGCGACCTCGATCGCCAGAATCCGCCGGTCGTCGATTCGATTGTCGGACAGATTCATTACGGCAATCCACCGATCATTCGCTGGCTGCACATCATTCCCGCTCTGCAGGCCGCCAGCGCGCTGGTGCTCGTGCTCGCGGCCGTCTACATCGTCCGCACGCGCGGCCATGCGGAACGCGAGCGCGTGTGGGCCGGCATGGCACGCGAGTCGGCGCACCAGCTCGGAACGCCACTGTCCAGCCTCAGCGGGTGGATCGAGCTCCTCGAGGAGCGCGGCGTCGACGAGCCGACGCAGACCGCGCTCACCCAGATGCAGGCGGATCTCGTTCGTCTCGACCGCGTCGCCCACCGCTTCGAGCGCATCGGACGAGAACCGCGTCGCGACACGGTGGACGTGGCCGCACTCGCGGAGCGACTCGCGTCGTACTTCCGTCAGCGGGTGCCGACGTTGAAGCATGCGGTGAGCGTCGAGATCACGCGCCCCGAGGCGCCGTTTACCGTGCTTGGCGACGGCGTGCTGCTCGAATGGTCCCTGGAGGTACTCGTCAAGAACGCCGTGGACGCGCTCGCGGGGCGCGGCGGTCGCATCCTCATCGCGACCGAGGCGCGGTCAGGCGGAGGCGCCCGCATCACGGTGAGCGATGACGGGCCCGGTATTCCGCGCGACCTTCGTGGCCGTATTTTCGAGCCCGGGTTCACCACGAAGGGCAGCGGCTGGGGCATCGGCTTGTCGCTGGCGCGCCGGATCGTGGAGGAGAACCACGGTGGCACGCTGCGCCTCGCGTCATCGGACCGCGGCGCGTCATTCGAGATTATCTTACCCTGATGGCCATTGCTACAGATGACACGCTGCTCGAGGGACTGAATGCGGCGCAGCGCGAAGCCGTGCTGCGCGTCGACGGACCGCTGCTGGTCCTCGCGGGCGCGGGCTCCGGAAAAACGCGCGTCCTCACGACCCGGCTCGCGCGCCTCATCGACTTTCACGGCGTCGACCCGAGCCGGATTCTCGCGGTCACGTTCACCAACAAGGCGGCCGGCGAGATGAAGCAGCGCATCGCGCGCCTGCTGGGACGCGCACCCCTCGGCATGTGGGTGGGAACGTTCCACGCGATCGGGGCACGCATGCTTCGCGCGGCGCCGCATCTCGTCGGACGCACCCCATCATTCACGATCTACGACCAGGATGATGCGCAGACGGTCGTGAAACGGATCATGGAGCGACTCCAGCTCAACACGAAGCAGTTCACGCCGCGCGGCGTCCACAGCGCCATCTCCGACGCGAAGAACCAGCTCGTGCTGCCGGCGGAGTACGCGAACCTCGCCATGGATCCGTTCTCCAGGGCGATCGCGAAGGTGTATCCCGAGTATGGTGAAGAGCTGCGTCGTGGCAACGCCGTCGACTTCGACGACCTGCTGCTGCTGCCAGTGCAGATGCTTGGCACCAATCCGCGCGAGCTCGAGAAGTACCAGCGCCGGTTCAAGTACATCCTCGTGGACGAGTATCAGGACACCAACCGGGCGCAGTACCAGCTCGTGCGGCATCTCGCCGGCGGACACGGCAACCTTTGCGTCGTCGGAGACGACGACCAGTCGATTTACGGCTGGCGTGGCGCGGACATCCGCAACATCCTCGACTTCCAGAAGGATTTCCCCGATGCGCACGTGGTGCGACTCGAGGAGAACTACCGCAGCACGCCAGAAGTGCTCGACCTCGCAAACGTGGTGATCAGCGCGAATACGGGGCGCATGGGCAAGACCCTTCGGCCCACCCGCGGGAGCGGCGAGCGCGTGACCGCCGCACGATGCCTCGACGAGCGCGACGAGGCCGACTACGTCGTGGAGCGGATCACCGAGCGACGCGCGCAGGCGAAGAGTGGGCTGCGCGACTTCGCAATCGTCTATCGCACCAATTCGCAGAGCCGAGCGCTCGAGGAGGCACTGCGCAAGAAGGCGGTGCCGTATCGCCTGGTGGGTTCCGTGCGTTTCTACGACCGCCGGGAGGTGCGCGACCTGATGAGCTACCTCAAGCTCATCGCGAATCCCGCAGACGACGAGGCATTCCGCCGCGCGGTCGCCGTACCCAAGCGCGGGCTCGGCGACACCACCATCGAGCAGCTGTCGCTGGCCGCTCGCGATGCCGGCATCCCGATGCTGGCGGCCGCGGTGCGCCCGGATCTCATCACCGCAATCCGACCAGCGGCGCGTGCCGCGCTCCTCGAGTTCGCAACGGTGATCACGCGCTTCCGCGAATCAGCCCGGGAAGCGGGCGTCGACGAGCTGTTGCGCGAGGTCGTCGACGGCGTGCGCTACGATGAGTATCTCAGGGCGGAAGGGCCTGAAGGCGCCGACCGTATCGAGAACGTGAAGGAGCTCATCACCGGCGCCGCGGAATTGGTGTCGGACGAGGAGGGCGAGGTCGGCCTGACACCGCTCGACCACTTCCTCCAGAAGGCCATGCTCGTTGCGGAGCTCGACAAGCTCGGCCCCGATGCGGACGCGGTGACCATGATGACGCTGCACAACGCCAAGGGACTTGAGTTTCCGGCGGTGTTCGTCACGGGCCTCGAGGACGGGCTCTTCCCGATGTCGCGCGCGCGCGACGATCCGGAGGAGATGGAGGAGGAACGGCGTCTCTTCTACGTCGGCATCACGCGCGCCGAACGCAAGCTCTTCCTCACCCACGCCGAGGAGCGACGACGCAACGGCGAGTTCTTGCAGTCCAAGGCGTCGAGCTTTCTCCAGGCGATTCCCGAGGTCATGCTCGAGCAATTCAAGACGATCAAGGTGCGCAGCTCCGGCCGATCGTTCATGCAGTCGCTTGGAGGAGGCAGCCAGTGGGGCAACTCGAGGGCACGTGGTGTCGATCATCCCGCGCGCGAAGTGTGGACTGACGCCGAAAGCGCGTTTCCGCCGAGTGCGTCGCAGCGCAGGCCGGGACTTCCTGTCACGCGCGTGACCGCCTTCGCCGAGGCGGAGGAGTCGCAGGACGCCGCGATCATCGCGATCGGCTCGCGCGTGAAGCATCGCAAGTTCGGGAGCGGCAAGATCGTGGAACTGGCGGGCGCAGGCCGCGACCTGAAGGCGAAGATCGAATTCGACGACGAGGCGATCGGTCGGAAGACGCTCGTCGTGGCGCAGGCGAACCTCGAGCGCGACGTCGAGTAGCATGCCCATCGCCATCGATGACGTCCGACACATCGCGGCCCTGGCGCGCCTCGCCATCTCTGACGAACGCGCCGCCGCGACCATGGGAGAGCTCAATACCATCCTCTCGCACATGGACGCACTCTCGGCGGTGGATACTGCTGGCGTGGAGGCGGCGATCGGGGTTGGTGCGCGGGGAACGCCCGTGCGCGCCGACAGTGGCCCGCCCATTCCACTGGCGATCGGTTTCGATGCTTTCGCGCCCAGCTATCGCGATGGCTTCCTGCTCGTGCCGCGACTCGCGTCGCACGAGTCCACGGAATCCGAGTGAGCGGCGCATCGCCGTCGGTCGCCCGGCTGCGCGACGACGTGATGGGGGGCCGGTGCACGCCGAGCGACAGCGTTCATGCGGCGATTGCTCGGGCCAATGCGGTCGGTGCCGGTCGGGCCGGTCTCAATATTTTCGCATCGTTCGATCACGATGCCGCGCGCGAGCAGGGGAAGGCGGTACGCGAACAACTGAACGAGGCGGAGCCCGGGCTGATGGTGGGCGTTCCCGTGGTGTTGAAGGACAACATTGCGACGCTCTCGCTCCCGACGACGTGCGCCTCGCGCATCCTCGCGGGCTACGTCAGCCCGTATGAGGCCACCGTCACGCGCAAGCTGCGCGAGGCAGGCGCAATCATACTCGGCAAAACGAACATGGACGAATTCGCCATGGGCTCGTCCACCGAACACAGTGCGTACGGCCCCACCTTGAATCCATTGGCGCCCGATCGCGTCCCGGGTGGCTCGTCGGGTGGCTCGGCCGCTGCCGTCGCGGCCGGCATCGTTCCGGTTGCCCTCGGCTCCGATACCGGCGGCAGCGTACGACAGCCGGCCTCGTTCTGTGGCATCGTCGGCGTCAAGCCGACGTTCGGGCGCGTCAGTCGCTTTGGCCTGGTGGCATACGCGTCATCGCTCGATCAGGTCGGCGTGCTGGGCGCCACGGTCGATGACGCCGCACGCGGATTGGAATGCGTCTCAGGGCACGACTGGCTCGACTCCACTTCCACCGAGCTCGCGGTGCCGGAGTTCCACTGCGCAGCACAGGCATCCATGGCAGGTCTCGTGGTCGGGCGTCCGAAGGAATATTTCCCCACGTCGCTCGATCCTCGCATCCGCGCCCACTGCGACCGCGCCCTCGATCGGATGCGCGCGCTCGGCGCAGAGATTCGCGATGTCTCCCTTCCGCACACGGAGCTCGCCGTGCCGGCGTATTACATCATCGCGCCAGCGGAAGCCTCATCGAACCTCGCGCGCTTCGATGGCGTGCGGTATGGTCTGCGTGTTGCCGGCCACGGACTCCAGGGCATGTACGAGAACACGCGGTCTGCGGGATTCGGCCCGGAGGTCACGCGGCGCATCCTGCTCGGCACGTATGTGCTCAGCGCCGGCTACTACGATGCGTATTATCGGAAGGCGCAGCAGGTGCGGACCCTCATCGCCGGTGACTTCAGCAAGGTGTTCGCGAGCGGGGTGCATGTGCTCTTCACGCCCACGGCGCCATCGACGGCCTTCCGACTTGGCGAAATCTCGGATCCGTACGAGATGTACATGAGCGACATCTTCACCGTGACGGCGAATCTCGCTGGCGTGCCGGCGATGTCCATTCCCATCGGGCGCATCGATGGACTGCCGGTTGGAGGGCAGTTGATGGCCGGACACTTCGACGAGATGACGATGTTTCGCTCGGCGTACGCGCTCGAAGCCGCCCTGGGCGCGGAGGCACTCGCGTGATGACCAGCGCCGGCATCGATACGTCCGCATGGGAAATGGTCGTCGGCCTCGAGGTTCACGTGCAGCTGCGCACGCGAACGAAGGCGTTCTGCTGCTGCGCGACGGACTTCGGCGCGCCTCCCAACGTGAACACCTGTCCGGTGTGCCTGGCGCTGCCCGGTGCACTGCCCGTGTTGAACGCGAAGGCGGTGGAGCTCGCGGCGCGCGCCGCCATTGCGCTCAACTGCAACGTGCACACGACGTCCGTGTTCGCGCGCAAGAACTATTTCTATCCCGATTCGCCAAAAGGGTACCAGATCTCGCAGTTCGATCAGCCCCTGGCCAGCGCAGGCTATCTGGACATCGGCACGCGGGTGGATGCCTCGACGATACGCATCGGCATCACGCGTGTGCACATGGAAGAGGACGCCGGGAAATCGGTACACGACCGCTATCGCGGCGCGAGCGCCATCGACCTCAATCGCGCCGGCACGCCGCTGATCGAGATCGTGAGCGAGCCCGACCTGCGTTCGCCGGAGCAGGCCGGCGCCTACCTCTGCGTGCTGAAGCAGATCCTCGAGTACATCGACGTCAGCGACGTCAACATGGAGCAGGGCAGCCTGCGCGTCGATGCCAACGTATCTGCACGCCGCCAGGGCGAGACGGCACTCGGCACGAAGACCGAGCTGAAGAATCTCAACTCCTTCTCGGGCGTCGAGCGGGCACTCGCGGTCGAGTTCGAGCGACACGTGCGCGTGCTTGCGTCGGGCCGGACGATCCTCCAGCAGACCATGCTGTGGGACGCGAACACTGGTGAGGTGCGTCCCAGCCGGACAAAGGAAGGCAGTCACGACTACCGATACTTTCCCGAGCCCGACCTTCCGCCCTTGATCCTGTCGATCGCGTGGATCGCGAAAATGACGCACGACCTCCCGGAGCTTCCGGAGGCGCGCCGGCAACGATTCGTCGCTGAGTACGGGCTCGGCGCCTACGATCTGGACGTCCTCACCGCCAACCCGCGCGTTTCCGACTACTACGAATCCGTAGCGCGTGCACACGGCGATGCGAAGACGTCCGCGAATTGGGTCATGGGCGAGGTGCTCGCGTACCTGAAGGCCAATGCCCTGGACATCAGCGGGTTCGCGATCAGGCCCGCCGACCTCGCGCAGCTCCTTGACCTCGTGCGCGACGGTGTCGTATCGCACACCGCGGCGAAGCAGGTCTTTGCGCGCATGGTACTCTCTGGTGACCCGCCGGCGCAGATCGCCGAGCGCGAGGGACTCATCCAGGTCGATGATGATGCGCTGCTCGCCGGATGGATCGACGACGTGATTGCGGAGATGCCGGACGAGGCGGAGCGCTTTCGGAAGGGAGAAAAGCGGCTCCAGGGCGTGCTGATTGGCGCGGCGATGAAGAAGTCGAAGGGCCGTGCCGATCCCCGCAAGCTGAATCAGTTACTCGACACGCGGCTCGGTTCGTAGATCACGGGCGACAGCTTCATGCTGTAGCCAAGGGTCGCGCGCGGCAGTCCGAACGCGCGTTGTGCCTCCTCGCGTACGTGCGCCGACCCGCCGAGGCGCATCGCTTCCTTTCGTACCTGCTTGGCGCGTCGCAATGCGTCGTCGCCCGACGGATCAAGCTGCAGAGGCGACGAGCGGTCAAAGCGCACGAGCAGGTCCATGATGTGGTCGAACGAATGCTCGAGGTATCGCCCGACCTCGATGTCGGCGAGATCCCAGCGGCTGTTCTCCGTCATGAGCCCGAAGATACGCTGCCAGCCCTCCGAGTCGGCCGCGTGCACCATGCCGCGGAAGATCCGTCGGTTGGTCTGCGTGCTGAAGATGGTGGGGCTCAGGATGCGGTCGAGCAGCCCATCGGCGCGCGAGTGGTCGAGCAGGATCAGGTCGCGGGCCTGACGTGCGCACGCGGAGCCGAGGTGCGTCTCGAATCGGCTTTCCCAGTACGAATGTCCGAGGGACGACGTGCTCGCGGTGACGGCAAGCTGCATCGGCACGAAATGGTTGTGCGCGATGGCGTCTGCGGCCAGGTGGGAGAGGTAGCCGAGGCCGAAGGCGCGCATCGGCTCGTCCCTCGCCGCCTCGTGAATCTCGAGGCCCACCGCCCAGGAGTGACAATGCCGCCCGGTCGGGACGTACTTCTTGGCGAGGCTGGTGTCGGCGGCGATGGATCCATACAGGAAGTCATATGGAAAAGCGCGCAGCAGGTCCGCAATCGACGCCGGCAGCAGGCTGAGTGACCGCAGCACCGCGTCGCCGAGGTAGACGTGGGTGCCCGGAGTCCAGGCATATGCCGGGTGGGGCAGGAGCGCGACGAGCACCAGCGCGACGGCGGTGAGACCGCCAAGCCGCGCCAGTGTCGTCAATACAGGAATGCGGTTAGACGCCCATCCGCTTCCGCTGCTGCCGAAGCATGCGGCGAAGATCGCGGAGCTCCTGCTGGACAAACCCGTCGATGCGCTCGCGCGCGGCACCGACCGTTTCGCGGACATCATGCTCGATGCGGTCGACCGGGATGCGGTCGATGAGCTCACTGCCGTGCTCCTTTGCCCAAAGGGCGCCGGCGAGTCCGGCGCGCGCTGCCGCCTGGCCGCCGACTCGGGCACCCCGGAGGAGCGGTGTGACGGGCCGCAAGCCGGATGGCCCGCGTCGCAGGAGGAGTGTCGCCGTGGCACCGATCGCGGCACCGATGAGGGCGGCAGTGAGCAAGTCGTACTGGGCGTCACGCCCATCCACGCCTTCGCGGGCGGACTCGCGGACGCGTGGGCCCCGCTTCGGCCGCATCGGGATCGTCGTAGCCATCGTCGAACTCCTCTGACGTCGGGAGAGCCGCGTCGAGCGCGTCCTCCTCTTCGTCGGTATGGTGAAGCGCCGCCGCCCCGGTGCGCACCCCGCGCATCGTTGACGCCGTCGCCACGAACACTGACTCTGCTTCCTGCTGCGCCACCGCGAGCAGCGCATTGAATTCGTTCAGCCGCTCCTCGGTGAGCGCCACTGCCTGCTGCAACCGCAGGTTCGCGGCCGCGATCGTTGCGTTGATCTGCTGCACATCCGTGCGGATCGACGTCGTCACATAGTTCACGTTGTCCGCGATAGTGCTCGCCTGCCGCATGAGCGGATTCACATCGCCGTAGATGCGGTCCAGCAACTCACTGATCTTCTTGTAGCTCTTCCGGAAATTCCACGCGGCCGGCACGAGCGCCACGGTCAGCACCAGGATCGCGATGGTCATCAATCCGCCCGCGACCGCCGTGACCGTCTCGAACCAGCCCCGCTGTTGTCCTACCTGCCGCATCAGCACCGTATCGGGATGCGCGGCCTGCAACAGCAGCCACGAACCGGCGCGCGCGAACAAGACCGTCATCGGCACCCTTGGAGTAATTTTGGGTCGGCCGCAAAGGCACCCGCTTGAATCGCCCTCTCGATCGCGCGGCCGGAACACCGCCTCCCTCGCGATCTGCAAGGGCGAGGCCAGCATACTGGCGGTGTCGCCATCGTAGCCTCCGTGCCGCACCCATGTCAATCGCGGCACCGGCGGCGCGAAGGGTGCATAGGAAAGTTGGCGCTTGACGCCGCCCGCGTATCCAGAATGTTTTCGCACACCCGCGCGCACCACGCCGCAGGCAGACCACTCGCACGCAACGCATGCCAGCAATGCAGTATGTCGTCCAGGGAGGCCACCGCCTGGCCGGACGCATCCGCCCCTCGGGCAACAAGAACGCCGCGCTCCCCATCGTCGCCGCCGCGCTCCTCTGCGACGAGCCGGTACACCTCACGAACGTCCCACGCATCAAGGACGTCGAGACGCTCGTCCTGCTGCTGCAGTCCGTCGGCGCCAGCGCCGAATGGACCAGCCGGAATGCGCTGACGATTCATGCGAAGACCGTGCGCGCCGCGGAGCTCGACCCGATCCTCTGCCGAAAAATTCGGGCGTCAATCCTCCTTGCCGGACCACTGCTCGCCCGCGCCGGCGAGTTGACGCTCCCGCCACCGGGCGGCGATGTCATTGGTCGCCGTCGCGTCGACACCCACTTCCTCGCACTGCAGCAACTCGGCGCGACCTTCGAGCTGGGTGAGGGCTTCGTGCTCAAGGCAAAGAAGCTCAAGGGCGCCGACGTGTTCCTCGACGAGCCCAGCGTCACCGCGACGGAGAACGCGCTCGCTGCCGCGGTTGCCGCCGAAGGAACGACCGTCCTGCGGAATGCCGCCGGTGAGCCACACGTGCAGGACATGGCCCGCTTCCTCATCGCCATGGGTGCGAGCATCGAGGGAGTCGGCACCAACACCATCACCATCCACGGTGGCAAGTCATTGCACGGCTGCACGTACGAAATTGGGCCCGATCACATCGAGGTAGGCTCCTTTATCGGACTCGCCGCCGTCACCAAGTCCGAGATCACGATCGAGAAGGCGGGCGTCGAGCACCTCCGCTCCACGTTGCTCGGCTTCGAGCGCCTGGGTGTTGTCTGCCGCGTGGATGGGGAGGATCTCGTCATCCCGGCCGAGCAGGAGATGACAATTCGCATGGACCTGGGAGGTGCCGTCCCGAAGCTCGAGGACCAGCCCTGGCCGGCGTTCCCTGCAGACACCATGTCCATCGCCCTCGTCACGGCGACGCAGTGCACCGGCGTCATCGTCATCCATGAAAAGATGTTCGAGTCGCGGCTGTTCTTCGTGGACAAGCTGATCGGCATGGGTGCCCGCATCGTTCTTTGCGATCCGCATCGCGCCGTCGTTGTCGGACCGAACAAGCTGCACAGTGGGCAGGTCGAGTCGCCCGACATCCGCGCCGGCATGGCAATGCTGCTCGCCGCGCTCTGTGCCGAAGGCGAAAGCACCATCGACAACGTCGGACAGATCGAGCGCGGGTACGAACGGATCGACGAACGGCTCCGAGCGCTCGGCGCGCAGATCGAGCGCGTAGAGGACCGTCGCACGAAGTGAAGGTGGCGCTACCCGATTCATTCAGTGATGCCGAGGTCGTCGAGTCATTCGGCGACCTCGGCGTTCTTGCGTTCACGACTGGACGGGGTACCGGAAGCTTCGGCACCGCCACCGAGGAACCGGTTCGCGACGTGATGGCCCGATGGAGCGCGCTACGTGCGCTCGTCGGTGGAAATGACGCCCGCCTGGCCACCGCGACCCAGGTGCACGGCGATCGCATCGTGGAGCACGAGGGCGCGTGGCGTGGATGGCTCCGGGGTCCCGACGCCGACGGGCACATCGCGCCGACGCGCGGCACTGCGATGGCCGTAACCGTTGCCGACTGTGTGCCCGTATTTCTGGCGCATCCGTCCGGCGCCACGGCCGCGCTCCACTCGGGGTGGCGCGGCACGGCGGCGCGCATCGCCGTCCGCGCCATCGAGCGCTTCGTCGCACATGGCATGGCGGCGGCCGACATCCGCCTGCATTGTGGACCGGCCATCTGCGGCCGCTGCTACGAGGTGAGTCCTGACGTTTACGGGCAGCTCACCGGCCGCCACGTTGTGGGTCCCACGACGGTGGATCTCCGTGCGCTGATCGCCCATCAGGCGGACGCGATGGGCGTGCGACACATATCGACGAGCGGCCTTTGCACGCGCTGTGATAACGATCGCTTCTACTCGCACCGCGCAGGCGATCCGGGACGACAGCTAGGGGTTATCCGCGCAAAGGCGTAACGCATGGAAGAACGTACCTGGTATAACCAGGTATCCTGTCCCTGGAATGGCATGCTACCCACGGGGAACAGTGGACGGCTCCATGCCAAGAGCGTACATAGTACGAAGGAAGACGCTCTCCTGAGAGAAGCATGCTTCCACTGTTCCCCCTGGCCGTTACGCCAGTCTTGGGACCAGGCACGCAGTACCAGGTACGCTCTTCAGGTTGTGTAACTTGACCGTGCAGTGGTGCCGCGATACTTTACGAAGTGATCGGTCTCACGGCCGGCCGCAGAATGTGGGGGACGCTCCCCACATTTTTTTATTGCCAGACGGTCCCTAGAGACAACATGAACGAATAGCTGGAACGTGTTGTCGCACAAGAGCTTGACGCGATTACTATCGATCTCGTTGAGCTTCGCCAGGGGGGCACGCGCTCGCGCCCGGTGCTGGAAGTTCGCATCGATCGGCGTGATGGTCAGAAGGTGACCGTCGACGACTGCGCGCGTGCCTCGCGCGCGCTCGAGGCGCGGTTGGATGGCGGGGCGCTCGTGTCAGATCGGTATGTGTTGCAGGTGTCGTCGCCAGGAGAGCGCCCGTTGCGGACGCCCGCCGAGTGGCGACGATTTGTCGGTCGCTGGGCCAGCGTGCTCACGCCCGATTTTGGTGGTCGATTCGAGGGAGAAATACTCTCGGTCGAGGGCGAGGACGAGCAGGTCGCGGTCACGCTGCGGCCGGAGCGCGGTGAGGCGAAGCGCATTCCGCTCGGCGCGATCAAGGAGGCGAGACTCGCGTTTCGCTTCTCATAACGACAGGTCACGGATTGGCGGAGACGCCCGTCCTTCTCAGCGAGGTCTTGGATGGTCAGTTCCGCAGAGATGTTGGCGGCGTTCCGCGAATTGTCGAACACGAAGCAGCTCGACCGCACGGAGCTTTACGGGCTGCTCCAGGACGGCTTCATGGCCGCGCTGGCCAAGAAGTACGGTCCCACCGTGCAGGCCGAAGTCGAGATTGACGACGCGAAGGGCGAAATCAAGATCACCGTCCTCAAGACCGTGGTCGCCACCGTCGAGGATCCCGCCCGCGAGATCTCCATCGAGGAAGCCAAGCTCTTCGACGAAGGCTTCGAGGCCGGTGACGTCATGGAAGAGCCGCTCGACTTCAGCGTGTTCGGGCGCGCCGCCATCCAGGCGGCCAAGCAGCGCATCATCCAGCGGGTTCGCGAGGGCGAGCGCACCAAGATCCGCGACGAGTTCGCGTCGCGCGTCGGTGACCTCCTCTCCGGCGAGATCCAGCAGATCGAGCGCGGCAAGCTGGTCGTCATGCTCAACAAGTTTCGCGAGGCGGAAGCCATCATTCCGTACCGTGAGCAGAACCACCGCGAGCACTTTCATCAGGGTGAGCCCATCCGCGCCGTCCTCAAGCGCGTCGAGGAGACACCCAAGGGACCCCGCCTGATCCTGAGCCGTGCCGACGGACTGTTCGTGAAGGCGCTGTTCAAGCTCGAGGTGCCGGAGATCCAGCAGAACATCGTCGAGATTCGCGCGACGGCCCGCGAAGTGGGCAGCCGGACCAAGATCGCCGTCTTCTCGCGTGACGACAGTATCGATCCCGTCGGCGCGTGCGTGGGTCTCAAGGGCTCCCGCGTGCAGACCGTCGTGAACGAGCTGGGCGGCGAGCGCATCGACATCGTGCCCTGGTCGTCCGATCCGGAGCGCTTCGCGAAGCTCGCGCTCGCACCGGCCAAGGTGGCCCGCGTGTTCAGCGACGGCGTCAGCAAGACGATCCAGGCCGTGGTGGACGAAGACCAGCTCTCGCTGGCGATCGGACGTAATGGGCAGAACGTGCGCCTCGCGTCGGAGCTCACGGGCTGGAAGATCGACCTGTACTCGAGCCGCGAGTGGCTGGAGAAGGGTGGCGGCGAACAGTTGTTCGCACCGCTGCCTGGCGAGGCCGAGAGCGAGGAAGCGGCGGATGTCGCCTTGTCCGAGCTCGAGGGCATGAACCCCGGCACCGTCGCCGTGCTGAACGAAGCCGGCTACCGCACGCTGAACGACATCATCGACCTCGAGCGCGACGATTTCCTTCGTCTCGCCGGTATCGCGCCGCAGGAAGCGGATCGCATCATCGCCTTCCTCGACGAATTGACGACGGAAGACACCGCGTCCGATGAGGGCAAGGTGGCAGAGAAGGACGGCGCAGCGCCGTGACCCTTTCCGCGATGGATCACGCGAAGCTCCTTCGGCTGGTCGGGCTCGGCGTGCGAGGTCGCGGTGCGGTGATCGGGGTGGAGCAGGTGCGCGAAGGTGCAAAGAAGAACAAGGTGGCGTTTGCCATCGTGGCGATGGATGCATCGCGACACAGTCTGGACAAGATCGTCCCGCTCCTGAATGCCAGGCGGGTTAGATTCGTCGAGGTACCAAGCGCCGCGGAGCTCGGTGGCGCAGTGGGGCGTGAGACCACTGCGGTCGTCGGCATCGTGGATCGACAGCTCGCGAAAGGCATTCGCGATCTGGTGGAGTCGGGCTCCGAGGGAGCCCCACAGGAGGCAGTTTGAGCAAGCTTCGCGTTACTGACATGGCGGTCGAATTCGGGATCCCGGTTGACGAAGTGCAGGGTCTGCTTCGTCAGATGGACGTTCCCGTACGCAGCCATTTGAGCCCGTTGACGGACGACCAGGTCTCGCGTGTTCGCGCCCGATGGGAGCGCGAGAAGCGTGAGCGCGCCCAGAAGCAGGCCGCGCCACCCGCGCCCGCACGTCGCCGTCGCGGCGCCGCCGCTGCTGCGCCGGCCCCCGAGCCGGCGGTGGTGGCACCAGCCGAGTCGGCTGGCGAGCCCGTTCGCCGGCGCCGCAAGGCGGCGGATGTCGCCGCCGCCGCTGAAGTCGCTGCCGCCGAACAAGCGGCGACTGACGCCGTAGAAGCGACACATGCTGCCGAGCGCGCCGAACGCGAACAGCGGGAGGCTGCGGACGCCGCGGCCGCCGCAGCACGCGCCGAGGAAATCGCTGCTGCCCGCGCCGCGGAAGAACGCGCCCAGGCCGAGTCTCGCCAGGAACCGGCGCGTGAGGAGACGATCACGGCCCCGGAAGCAGTGGCCGCACCATCAACGCCAACGCCGCCGCCCGCACCGCGCATCGAGATGCCACGTGCGAGCGCCCCGTCGGTACCGCCCGCGGCCGCCGGTGGCAGTGATCGCCCGCGACCGCGGCCCATCACGCCCGGCGCGCCGCGTCCGCGCTCGGTCTCGTCTGGCTCGCCATTTCCGCCGCGTCCCGTTGCCTCAGCGTCTCCAGGCGGCTTCGGCGGCCCAACTCGTCGCGACGACCGCAGTCGGCCTCCGGTCGGTGGAGGACCACCGTCCGGGAATCCACCCAGTGCCGCTCCAGGCGCAGGTGGTGCCGCCGCGCGCAGTCGTGGCAAGAAGGGCAAGCGCGGTTCGGTCGATCAGGAAGTCGTGGACGCGAACATCGCGAAGACGATGGCCTCGATGCGTGGTGCCCCCACGCGCGGTGGTCGCGTCGATCGCCGTGGTATCCGCGAGGAGGCCGAGGCGAACCGTCAGGCCGAAGTCGAGCGGGAGAAGAAGCTCGTGCGCGTCAACGAGTTCATCACGGTGAGTGAGCTTGCCCAGATCCTGAAGGTGTCGCCCACGGAGATCGTCGGCTTCGCGTTCAAGAATCTCGGCTTGATGATCACGGTGAACCAGCGGCTCGACTTCGACCAGATCGAGATCGTGGCTGGGGAGTTCGGTTTTCAGGCGGTTCGTGAAGACGAATATCAGGCGGAAGAAGTCGGGACCGTCGCCGCGGATCTGCCCGAGGAGCTCGTGTCGCGTCCCCCGATCGTCACGATCATGGGTCACGTCGATCACGGCAAGACGTCGTTGCTCGACTACATCCGCAAGGCAAATGTCGTCGCGGGAGAGGCGGGCGGCATCACGCAGCACATTGGTGCATATCACGTCGAGTTGCCGGGTGGCCGGATGATCACCTTCCTCGACACGCCAGGCCACGAGGCGTTCACCGCCATGCGTGCGCGCGGCGCCCAGGTCACGGACGAAGTCATTCTCGTCGTCGCGGCCGATGATGCCGTGATGCCCCAGACGATCGAAGCCATCTCGCACGCCAAGAACGCCGGCGTGCCAATGATCGTCGCCATCAACAAGGTCGATCTCCCGCAGGCGAACGCCATGAAGGTGAAGCAGGACCTCCTGCAGCATGGTGTCGTACTCGAGGAGTTCGGTGGCACTACGCTCAGCACCGAGATTTCGGCCAAGAAGGGCACGAATATCGACGTGCTGCTCGAGCAGATTCTCCTGCAGGCGGACTTGCTGGAGCTCAAGGCGAATCCGAACAAGCGCGCGACCGGCACGGTGGTCGAGGCGCAGCTCGATGCGGGCAAGGGGCCCGTGGCCACGGTGCTGGTCCAGAGTGGGACGCTGAAGGTCGGCGACGACTTCATCGTCGGGATGTACTCGGGTCGCGTGCGCGCGCTGCTCGATGAGCGCGGCAAGACAGTGAAGTCCGCCGGACCGGCAATTCCGGTGCAGGTACTCGGCATGCAGGGCGTTCCCATGGCGGGCGACCAGCTGCTCGTCGTCGAGGATGCGGGCGCCGCGCGCGAAGTGGCGCAGCGTCGCGAGCGTCTCGATCGTGAGGCGAAGAGCCGTCGCACCACCCGTGGTGGCGTCACGCTCGAAGACTTCATGACGCAGTCGGGAGGTGGCGAGGCGCGTGCGCTCCGCATCCTCATCAAGGCGGATCAGGGCGGTCCCGCGGAAGCACTCGCCGACGCGCTGAGCCAGCTCGGCACGAGCGAGGTGAAGGTCGAGGTCGTGCACCGCGGTGTCGGTGCCATCACCGAGAGCGACATCCTGCTCGCGCGGGCATCGGGTGCCATCATCATCGGCTTCCATGTGCGTCCCGACAACAACGCACGGGCGGCTGCCGAGCGCGAGAACGTCGACATCAAGCTCTATCGCATCATCTACGAGGCAGTCGCGGATGTGCGTGCGGCACTCGAGGGCATGCTCCGTCCCGAGCAGCGCGAGGTGGTGCTTGGCGAGGCCGAAGTGCTCGAGACGTTCAAGGTGCCGAAGCTCGGCCTCATCGCCGGTTGTGCGGTGCGAAGCGGCATCATCCGTCGCGACGGCCGCGTCCGTGTCATCCGCGACAGCGTCGAAGTCTACGAGGGGACGATCGGTTCGCTGCGTCGCTTCAAGGACGATGTGAAGGAGGTCCGCGATGGTTTCGAGTGCGGTATCGGCATCGATAACTTCAACGACCTCAAGGTCGGCGATCGCATCGAGTGCTACCGCACGGAAGAGATCGCGCGCACGCTCGAGTCGGCCCCCAAGGGCTGATGACGATGCGCCGTCAGGCGGCGGTCCGCTCTGGGCCGCGCGCCTGGGGCGCACCTCCCCGCATTCGCTGAGTCACCCGTGTCACCTGACCACCATCGTTCCGACCGCGTCGCCGCCGCGATGCGAGAGGAGATCGCCACCTTCCTCGCGAATGACGTCAAGGACCCGCGCATCCTGGGGCTCGTGACGGTTACGGCGGTCGAGGTGTCCCGCGACCTGCGTCACGCC
>JBBQFW010000026.1:0-22665 GCA_038322445.1 Gemmatimonadales bacterium | reverse complement strand
GGGCACAGCCGCAGTGCCTGCGACATCGGCATGGCCGATTTCACCCCGAAGGCCCGCGCCTCGTACGATGCCGAGCAAACAATACCGCGACCCTCGGCGGTGCCGCCGACGAGGAGGTACGGCGCTCGGCCTGCGCCCTCGGGATCGGCCCAGCGTGCGACGGCGACAAAGAACGCGTCGGCGTCGATGAGCAGGATCCGTCGAGATACCGGCGTTTGTTCGGGCACAGTGGGTAAGGTAGGTTGTCCACGCGCACTTCGCATCTCTGCGCTGCGCCAAGCCAAAGCGTTGACTACGCTTACGGCCCCGACTAGGTTCCCGGACTATCCCAAAACGCCTTCAGTGGCGGCCAAGACCCGGGTTGCATTACGCACCAGTGAGGCGCAAGTCCTACGCAGTTCTTGAAAATCAATGTTCAAATCGTACACGGCCACGCCGGACGACATCAAGCAGGATTGGTTTGTCGTCGACGCCGAGGGTATGGTCCTCGGACGCCTCGCGACGGAAGTCGCGCGCATCATCCGCGGGAAGCACAAGCCGATGTTCACCCCGCACATGGATACGGGTGACGGTGTCATCGTCATCAACGCTTCCAAGGTTCGTGTCACCGGACGCAAGGCGGAGCAGAAGGAATACTTCCGCCACACCGGCTACATGGGTCACGAGCGCTTCACGCCATTCGCCAGCATGCTGGCCAAGCACCCGGAGCGCATCATCGAGAAGGCCGTGTACGGCATGCTCCCCAAGACGGCCCTCGGCCGTCAGGTGCTCCGTGGCAAGCTTCGCGTCTACGCCGGTGCCGAGCACCAGCATGTCGCACAGCAGCCCAAGACGCTGACCTTCCCGCACGCCGAGGCGAAGTAATCCATGCCTGATTCGCAGATCACACACACGATCGGCCGCCGCAAGGAAGCCGTATGCCGCGTGTACATCAAGCCGGGTTCCGGCAAGTGGGACATCAACGGCCGGACGCTCGGGGACTATTTCCCGCGTCCCGCGCTGGTGACCGCCATCCAGCAGCCGTTCACGGCCACGGACAAGCTCGGCCAGTACGACGTCAAGGCGAACATCAACGGCGGCGGACAGACGGGACAGTCCGGCGCGCTGCGCCTCGCCGTGGCGCGTGCCCTCGTCAAGATTGACGAGAGTCATCGTCGCAAGCTTCGCGACCTCGGTCTCCTCACGCGCGACGCACGTGCCGTCGAGCGCAAGAAGCCCGGCCGTCCAAAGGCGCGCAAGCGGTTCCAGTTCAGCAAGCGATAGGAACGCTCTTCAGCTATTCAGCTGGACTGAAGCCGAATAGCTGAAGAGACCGCGCTGTAAAGCCGGGTAACGCAGTTGCAGTTGCAGTCCATCTCTCACGCTTCTTCGAGCGTGCGCCCGGTGCCGGACCTCTCCGGTGGGCGCAGGCGATGACAGGAAGCGGACGAACCAACCAAACCGTACAGGACATGTCAGACAACACGCCGACCCTCGAAGCACTCCTCGCCGCTGGCGTCCATTTCGGACACCAGACGCGCCGCTGGAATCCCAAGATGCGCCGCTTCATTTTCGCTGAGCGCAACGGGATCCACATCATCGATCTCCAGAAGACCCTCCGTCAGCTCGAACTCGCGCAGAAGCTCGTGCGCGATGTCGTCATGCGCGGCGAGAGCGTCCTCTTCGTCTGCACCAAGGCCCAGGTCGCCGGCATCGTCAAGCAGGAAGCCGAGCGCGCCGGCGCCATGTATATCACCGAGCGCTGGCTTGGTGGTCTGCTCACCAACTTCCAGACGGTGAAGAAGCAGCTCAAGCGCATGAAGGAGCTCGAGGCCGGCAGCGAAGAGGGCGGTGAGTGGGCGAACTACACGAAGAAGGAGCGCCTCATGATGACGCGCGAGAAGGAGAAGCTCTCCAAGTACCTCAACGGTATCCGGAGCCTCACGCGCACCCCGGGCCTCATGTTCGTCGTCGACGCGAAGAAGGAGAAGATCGCGGTCGCCGAGGCGAACAAGCTCGGCATCCCCATTATCGCGATCGTCGACACGAACGCGGATCCGGACCTCATCACCATCCCGATCGCCGGCAATGACGACGCGATCCGTTCTGTCGAGTTGATCACCAAGGCCATCGCCGACACGATCGCCGAAGCCCGCCTCGCGGCCCCCTCGCGCAACGAGCCGGAAGAGGGCAACGAAGGCGGCATGACGTACAGCTCCGAGCGCGGCACCGAGTCCGCCGGGGACAAGGACGACAAGCGTCGCCGTCGCCCGCGCCGCCGTCGCGCCAAGCCCGAGGCGATCGCCGCTCACCTGAAGGGAACCGAAGGCGAGACGGGTGATGCCGGTGATGCAGACGCCGGCGATGCGGGCGTAGACGACGCGGCCGAATAGGCGCACCTTGGCCGGTAATGGCCGCCACACGGCGGCTGATCGCTCGACAGGTTACCATTCACACGCCGCCGGCTCCGCCCGGCGGCGTTTCCACGCCACATAAGGAACTGACGACCAATGGCTGCGTTTACCGCCAAGGATGTTTCTTCGCTGCGCCAGCGTACCGGCGCCGGCATGATGGACTGCAAGAAGGCACTCGAGCAGAACGACGGCGACGTCGAGAAGGCCGTCGAATGGCTCCGCACCAAGGGCATCGCTCGCGCCGAGTCGCGCGCTGGCCGCGTGGCGTCGGAAGGCAAGATCGTCGCGCTCACCTCGCCGGACGGGAAGACGGGCGTGCTCGTCGAGCTGAACAGCGAAACGGACTTCGTGGCGCGCAACGACGCGTTCGGCCAGACGGCGTACCAGATCGCCAATGCGGTGCACGACCACAAGGAGACCGACGGTGTCGTCGCGAACGCCGAGGGATCGCCGATCATGGCGGTCGCTTTTGGCGAGTCGGCGAATCTCGCCGAGGCGCTCAAGATGCTCACCGGGACGATCGGTGAAAACATCGTGCTGCGCCGCTACGCGAAGCTCGGTGGCGATGGCGCCGTCGGCAGCTACGTACACCACAACGGCAAGGTCGCCGCACTGGTCGAGCTCTCCGGCGCACACGGTGACGAAGCCCAGAAGCTCGCGAGCACCATCGCGGAGCACATCGCGGCGGGCGTGCCCTCGGTGCCGGTGTCCGTGACGCGCGAGGAAGTCCCGGCCGAGTTGGTCGATCGTGAGCGCCGGATCTTTTCGGAGCAGGCCGCCGCAAGCGGCAAGCCGGAGAATATCGTGCAGAAGATGGTCGAAGGCCGCATCGACAAGTTCTACAAGGAGATCACGCTGCTCGACCAGCCGTGGGTCCGCGATGACAGCAAGACCATCCGCGACCTGCTCAAGGGCCTCGGCGCCAACGTCTCGATCCGGCGGTTCGCGCGCTTTCAGATGGGCCTGGAGTGACCGCTCCGGTGAGCGATCTTCGCTACCCGCGCGTTTTACTGAAGATCTCCGGCGAAGCCCTCGCCGGAGACAAGGCTTTGGGTTACGACTTCTCGACGATCGATCGGATCGCCGAGGAGATTCAGGCGGTCAAGGCGACTGGCTGTTCGCTCGGCCTCGTGATCGGCGGTGGCAACATCGTGCGCGGCTCGCAGCTGTCCCGCCTGGGAATGGACCGCGTCAGCGCGGACTACATGGGTATGCTCGGCACCGTCATCAATGCGCTGGCGGTGCAGGACATCCTCGAGCGAAAGGGAATGGAGACGCGGGTCATGACCGCCATCCGCATGGAGGAGCTGGCGGAACCGTACATCCGTCGTCGCGCCCTCTCGCACCTCGACAACGGCCTCATCGTCATCTTCGCCGCCGGCACGGGAAATCCGTACTTCAGCACCGATACGGCCGCGGCCCTGCGCGCCATCCAGATCAAGGCACAGGTCATCATCAAGGCGACCAGCGTGGACGGCGTCTATTCCGCCGACCCGAAACAGGATCCGCACGCGAAGTTCTATGATGAGATCAGCTACCGTGACGTCATGCTCGAGGAGCTGAAGGTGATGGACCAGACGGCGGTCACGCTGTGCAAGGAAAACTCGCTTCCCCTGATCGTACTGAACATCCATAAACCGGGCGCGATTGCCGCGGCGGTGCGCGGCGAGCGTGTCGGAACCCTCGTCAAATAGGTCGCGATGAGCATCCCTGAAATCGTGAAGGACTGCCGTACCTCGATGGAGAAGGGTCTCGACGCCGCGAAGCGCGAGTTTGCCACGGTGCGCTCCGGCAAGGCCTCGCCGAACATGCTCGACACGGTCCGCGTCGAGATGTACGGCCAGCAAATGACGCTCAACCAGGTGGCGAGCATTGCCGCCCCGGAGCCGCGCACCATCCTCGTGACGCCCTTCGACAAGTCACAGGCCAAGGTCGTCGAGAAGGCGATCCGCGACTCCGATCTCGGCCTCGAGCCGTCATCGCAGGGCGGCGTCATTCGCGTCCCGCTGCCGTCGATGAACGAGCAGCGACGCAAGGACCTTGTGAAGATCGTGCACAAGCTGGCGGAAGACGGCAAGATCGCCGTGCGCCACGCGCGCACGCACGCACGCGACGCACTGAAGAAGTTGAGCGGCGTGAGTGAAGATGACGTCAAGCACGCCGAGAAGGACCTCCAGAAGGTCCACGACGATTACATCGGAAAGATCGACACCATGATCAAGGCCAAAGAGGCCGAGATCATGGAAGTCTGACCCGCTTTCCGGCAGCCGTCCGGCGCGCACATGAGTGAACTCGCGAAACGGTTCCTGTTCGCGATCATCGCCGCGCCAATTGCGCTCTGGGTGGTGCTCGCGGGCGGCGCGCCGCTCGCCGCACTCCTGGCGATGGTGTCCGCAATCGGCGCGTGGGAATTCTTCCGCCTCGCGCGCGAGACGGGCGCTCGTCCGCTCGATGACGTCGGTATTGCACTGGCCGGCATTCTTCCGCTCGCCATTCACGCACACTATCTCGGCGTCGTCGCCATGCGTCCGGCAGTGGTGGCGGTCGCGGCGCTCAGCATCATGGCGGCGGCCATCTGGACGCGTGGCGTCGCGGGCGGCCCACTCGGCGCCGCCGCGACCACGCTATTCGGCATCGTTTACACGTCGGCGATGCTCGGCTTCGGATACGCCATTCGGTACCATGACATCGTGCGTGGTTACGACACCGTTGCCGGTGCGCAGCTCGGTTTAGGCGGACTGTCCATTGCGGTGGCGCCGGGCGGTGCCCTCCTGATCTTCCCGATGCTGGTGACGTGGGCGTCGGACATCGGCGCGTATTTCTTCGGCCGAGCGATCGGTGGGCCGAAGCTCATTCCGTCCGTGAGCCCCGGCAAGACGATCGCGGGCGCCATCGGCGGACTCGTGGCCAGCATGGCGGTCGCGTATGTCTACGCCAGGCTGGTCCTGGTACCGGTAGCGCACCTCGGCTTCACGCCGTGGGGTGCGCTCACCTTCGGTTTCCTGATCAGCATCGCGGCGCAGGTCGGCGACCTCTTCGAGTCGCTGCTCAAGCGCGAAGCGAAGGTGAAGGACAGCTCGCACATCATCCCGGGGCACGGGGGCGTCCTCGATCGTTTCGACAGCCTGATCTTCGTGCTGCCCGTTGCGTACCTGCTGCTCGGATGGCTGCCGATCCCCGTTTTCGCGTGAGCTCGCGGGGCGTCACGATCCTCGGGTCGACGGGTTCGATCGGCACAACTGCACTGCGTGTCCTCGATCGTCAGCGCGATCGCTTTCACGTGGCCGGTCTCACCGCGTTCACGAATGCGGCGCTGCTCGAGGAGCAGGCGCGCGCGTTCACTCCGACCTACGTTGGACTGGTGTCGCATGGCGAAGCCGCACCGCGGGAATGGTGTCACGGTACCGGAGACGCGTGCCTGATTGATGCCGCGACGCGCGCCGATGCCGATATCGTGCTCAATGCTGTCGTGGGCGCCGCGGGCCTGCGGGCGACGCTGGCCGCGCTCGAGAATGGCAAGCGCGTGGCCCTTGCGAACAAGGAATCGCTCGTCATGGGAGGCGCGCTCGTCATCGAAGCGGCGCGCACCGGTGGCGGCGAGCTCGTGCCCGTTGACAGTGAGCACAGCGCCATTCTCCAATGCCTCGCGGGTCGGCCCACGACGGAAGTACGCCGTCTCGTCATCACGGCGTCCGGCGGACCCTTTCGGGAGTGGAGCTCCGAGCGGATCGCAGCCGCCACGCTCAGTGATGCGCTGCGCCATCCCACGTGGACCATGGGTCGCAAGATCACCATCGACAGCGCGACGCTCGCCAACAAGGCGCTCGAGGTGATCGAGGCGCACTACCTGTTCGGTATTCCCTACGATCGCATCGAGGTGGTGGTGCATCCACAGAGCGTGGTGCACTCGTTCGTCGAGTTCATCGACGGCAGCGTCCTCGCGCAACTGGGGGTTCCGAGCATGGAGCTTCCGATCCTCTACGCGCTCACCTTTCCGGATCGTGTGGCCGATAGCGGGGTACCGACGTTTGATCCCGTGGCGCGCTCGCCACTCCAGTTCGAGCCGGTCAGGCACTCCGACTTTCCGGCGCTCGGTCTCGGCATCGCCGCGGGCCGGTCGGGTGGTGGTGCCCCGGCGATCTTCAATGCGGCCAATGAGCAGGCTGTAGCGTGCTTTCTCGACGGCACGATACGTTTCGCTGACATACCGCGTGCCATCGAGAGCGCGCTGGCCGCGCTGGGCACCGTGCCCGGAGGCTCGCTGGACGCTGTCCTTACCGCCGACGCCGCCGCGCGCCGGCATGTGCAGGAGTTGTTCGGATGCTAGCCTATATCGCGCCGATCGTCGTCTTCGGCCTCGTCATCTTCGTCCACGAGCTCGGCCACTTCATGGCCGCGAAGCTGGTGGGCGTGTACGCGCCGCGTTTCTCGATCGGGTTCGGTCCCGCGCTGTTCCGTCGTCGCCGCGGCGAGACGGAGTATGTGCTCGCCCTGCTGCCACTCGGGGGCTATGTGCGCATGGCCTCCCGCCATGACGCGGAGACGGCGTTCATCGAGGGGGGTGGCGAGGAGACCGGGGCGCTCAAGCCCGGCGACGCAGGCTACGATCCGGAGGCGATGATTCCCTTTGGCCCGAAGCCGGTGCCCGAATCGCGGTGGTTCGAGTCGAAGGGGCTCGCCGCGCGCCTGTTCATCATGATCGCGGGCGTCACGATGAACATCATCCTCGCGTTCGCCGTCCTCACCGCACTCGGGCTCAAATACGGCGAGGTCGTGATCGGTACGAAGGTGGTGGGTGCCGTGCATGCGCCCAGCACCGCGCCGGCGCTGGCGGCGCTCCACGCCGGCGACACGGTGGTGTCGATCAATGGGAAGGCTGTCCGGAACTGGAATGACGTGCGCGAGTTCATCGACGCGTCGCCAGCGGGAACGCTGACCATCACCACGAATCGTGGCACCGTCGCGGTCCCTGTTGGTGGGAATGATCAGCCGCTCGCCACCGACATCGGCGCGGCGGTCGACTTCTACATGCCGGCGGTGCTCGGCGACATCCTTCCGGGAAGCGCCGCGGTGAAGGGCGGGCTCCGCGCGGGTGATTCCATCGTGACCATCGAACATGTGCCCGTCACGACGTGGGCGCAGCTTCAGGAGCACGTCACGCCCGCTGCGGGCAAGGCGATTTCGTTTGAGGTGCGTCGCCAGGGCAAGGTGAGGGCGTTCGTGGTCACGCCACAGGCGACGCCGCAGAAGAATTCGGTCACGAAGGTGATGGAGACGGTCGGCAAGATTGGCGCGACGCCAGCGGACTTCACTACCCGCCAGCCGATGGGCCTCCCCCAGGCCGTTCGTGAGGGCGCGCGACAGACGTGGTTCAATGCAACCAAGATCGTGGACGTCGTCCACAAGCTGCTGACCCGCGAAGTATCAGTGCGTCAGCTCGGCGGTCCTATCGCGATATCGCGCGCTTCGGTTGCTGCGGCACAGAGCGGCATGGAATCCCTGCTGTATCTGATCGCGCTGCTCAGTGTGAACGTCGCCGTGCTGAACCTGCTGCCAATTCCCATCCTCGACGGCGGACAGATCCTGATCAACATCGCGGAGTCGGTGAAGGGAAGTCCCTTCAGCACCCGGACGCGGGAGTACATCCTGCGCTTCGGGCTGGTGGCCATCCTGCTGATCTTTGCGATGTCGACGTTCAACGATCTCGCGGCGGGGTTCAAGGACGTCGTGGCGCGCCTGTTCGGTTGAGCCCTGCTCAACCGAACGGCTGACTGTCAGCCAGTCTGACCCGCTCGTTGCTGTGCGGCTGCTCGTCTGACAACGGGTCAACTGCTTGGTCAGACGGCCATGATCTACACGACCGGGTTGATGCTCCGTATTCGCTACGAGTCGGACTACAGGAAGACTCCCCTCCAGGCGAGGGACCGAGTCGTGGAGGCAACAGCAGTCAGACTTCGGTTGACCCGCTGTCCGACGAGGGCGGTGGCAAACCCGTCCGCCCGGGTCAGACTGTCAGGCTGTCTGACACTCAAAGGCCTTTACATGCGTCTCCGGTTTGGCTAAGTTCCATGGCTCAACCACTTAGCCTCGCCTAGGACAGTCCAAGAACATGGCTTTCGATAACGCCCCGACGATCGAGAAGTACAAGACGCACGAGACCGACACCGGCTCCGCTCGCGTCCAGGTTGCCCTCCTCTCGGAGCGCATCGTCTACCTCACCGAGCACTTCCGCGCACACAAGAAAGACCACCACGGTCGTCGCGGTCTGCTGAAGATGGTCGGTACCCGTCGCCGTCTGCTCAATTACATGAAGCGGACCGACATCGATGGCTATCGCAGTATCGTTCAGGAACTCGGTCTCCGGTACTAGGCAGGTCACCACAGTGCATACGCGCGGACGCATCTCTTGCGGACCGCGCGTTTTGCATTTCACGCAGCACCTCAGCAGCGCGGGCCGGCAATAGGGCCGGCCGCAACGACGAGAGAGACGACAGGAAAACACATGCAACGCATTGAAAAGACGTTCGCGGGACGGAAGCTGGTCATCGAGACCGGCCGCATGGCCAAGCAGGCCGCTGGCTCATGCCTGATCACCTACGGTGAAACGATGGTCCTCGCGACCGTCACGGTGAGCGACACCAAGAGTCCGCTCCCATTTTTCCCGCTGACGGTCGAGTACAAGGAAAAGACCTACGCTGCCGGCAAGATTCCCGGTGGCTTCATCAAGCGCGAAGGGCGCCCGAACGACCACGAGATCCTGGCGTGCCGGATCATCGACCGGTCCATCCGCCCGCTCTTCCCGGAAGGCTTCCAGAACGAAGTGCAGGTCTTCTGCTACGTCATCTCGGCGGACCAGGAGAACAAGGCCGACGTCCTCGCACTCGTCGCCACGTCGTACGCGCTGGCATCCAGCCGCACGCCATTCGCCGAGCCGATCGCCGGTGTTCGCGTTGGACGCATCCAGGACAACTGGGTCCTCAACCCGACGCTCCAGCAGCTCGAGTACAGCGACATGGAGCTCGTCGTCGCGGGGACACAGCACTCCATCATGATGGTCGAGGGCGGCGCCCTCGAGGTGAGCGAAGAGGACGTGGTCGAAGCGATCACCGTCGCGCACACCGGCATCAAGGAGCTCATCGGCTACCAGCACGAGCTGCTCAAGGCCAGCGACAAGGTCGAGAAGCTCAAGTGGGAGAAGGCTCCCACCACGGAAGGCCTGCTCGAGAAGGTGAAGGCAGTGGCCGACGAGAAAATTGCCGCCGCGCTCAACCAGAAGGACAAGCACACTCGCGTGCAGGCCGTGGAGCTCGTCAAGAAGGAAGTGGCCGAATCGTTTGCCGCCGACCTGCCGGACAACGCCAGGGAAATCAAGCACATCCTCGGGGAACTCGAGTACGAGGGCCTGCGCAGTCAGGTCCTGTCCACAAAGAAGCGCGTCGACGGACGTGCGACGAACGAAGTCCGTCCGATCAGCATCGACACGAACCTCCTGCCGCGCGCGCACGGCTCCGCACTCTTCACGCGTGGCCAGACGCAGGCGCTCGTCGCCGTGACGCTCGGCACCGCCAACGACGTGCAGCGCCTCGACACCATCGACTCGCCCAGCGAGACGACCAAGTCGTTCATGCTGCATTACAACTTCCCGCCGTTCTCCACGGGCGAGGTGCGTCCGATGCGTGGCACCTCGCGCCGCGAAATCGGCCACGGCAACCTCGCTGAGCGTGCGCTGCAGGGCGTGTTGCCCGACTTCGCCGACTTCCCGTACACGCTCCGCATCGTGTCCGAGATCCTCGAGTCGAACGGCTCGAGCTCCATGGCCACCGTGTGCGGTGGTTCGCTCGCCATGATGAGCGCCGGCGTGCCGATCCGTGGCGCGGTGGCTGGCGTCGCAATGGGTCTGATCAAGGAAGGCAAGAAGTACGCGATCCTCACCGACATCCTCGGCACCGAGGATCACCTCGGCGACATGGACTTCAAGGTGGCGGGAACGGCGAACGGGATCACGTCCATCCAGATGGACATCAAGATCGAGGGTCTGGATCTCCAGATCATGAAGGAGGCGCTGGCCCAGGCCAAGGAAGGCCGTCTGCACATCCTCGGCGAAATGAACAAGGCGATCTCCGAGCATAGCGCGGAGCTGAGCGTGTACGCGCCGCGTATCGTGACGATGATGATCAACCCCGAGAAGATCGGCGATCTCATCGGACCGAAGGGCAAGACCATCCGCGGCATCCAGGACGAAACGGGTGCCGAGCTCACCGTCGACGACACGGGGCTCGTCACGATCGCCGCGGTTGGCGGCGAGGCGATGCAGCGTGCACGCCAGATGGTGCAGGCCATCACGGCCGAGCCGGAAATCGGCGCGACGTACGAAGGCACGGTGAAGACGACGACCGCGTTCGGCGCGTTCGTGGAGATCATGCCCGGCACGGAAGGGCTGGTGCATATCTCCGAACTCAAGTGGGGTCGCACCGACAAGACGGAAGACGTCGTGAACAAGGGCGATCGCGTCACGGTCAAGCTGCTCGACCGCGATGAGCGTGGCCGCCTCCGTCTGTCGATCAAGGCGCTGCAGGAGCGTCCGGAGGGCATGCCGGAAGAGGAAGCACGTCCGCCGCGTCCGGAAGGTGATCGTCCGCCGCGTGAGGATCGTCCGCGGAGCGGTGGCGGTGGAGGCCGCGGCCGCCGCTAGTGACACAAGGTGACACGCCGGCGGATGGATTCCGCCGGACCGTGCTCCCCAATGGACTGACCGTACTCTCGGAGCGTATGCCGGGTGTGCGGTCGGTCGCGTTCGGGGCATGGGTTCGCGCCGCGTCGCTGCATGAGCCACGCGAGAAGATGGGGGTCTCCCATCTCCTGGAACACATGGTCTTCAAGGGCACGGCGAAGCGATCGGCGAAGCAGATTGCGCTGGAGCTCGAGGCGCTGGGCGGGTCGCTCGACGCCTACACCTCGCGTGAGCATACGGTCTACCAGGCGCGCGTGCTCGATGAGCATCTCGACATCGCCGCCGACGTGATCGGCGATTTCGTCTTTCGGCCGCTGCTGAAAAAGAAGGATCTCGACCTGGAGCGAAAGGTCGTGCTCGAGGAGATCGCGATGGTCGAGGACACGCCGGATGACCTTGTCTTCGAGTTGCATAGCGAGGCGCTCTGGGGCGCGCATCCGTACGGCTACTCGATCCTCGGCACCCGCGATTCCGTGTCGGCGTTGAAGGTCGAAGACCTGGAGTCGTTGCATGCGCGCGCGTATCACCCGTCGCAATTGATCGTGGCCGCCTCCGGCAACGTCGAGCATGACGCACTGCTCGGAACGCTCGAGCGCACGGGATGGACGGCGGAATGCCCCGGTGATGCAACACGCCTGATCGTGCCGCCACCAGTCGCCATGCCACCGCAACGCGCGCACGTCAACCGGGACGGAGCACAGACGCACATCGTCTTCGGCAGTGCGACGGTACCGCATGGCGACCCGCGTCGCCATGCGCTCGTCCTGCTCAGCGTGTTGCTCGGGGGCGGCATGAGCTCGCGCCTCTTCCAGCGCGTGCGCGAGGAGCTCGGTCTGGCATACTCCGTCTACACCTTCCAGTCGTTCCACGCCGACTCCGGCATTCACGGCGTCTACGTGGGTACGGGTCCGGAGACGGCACGCGAGGCGATGGACGCCATCGACGCGGAACTGGCATTGGTCGCGCGAGAGGGGTTGCCGGCGGACGAGGTGGCGATGGGCAAGAGCCAGCTGAAAGGGCAGATTACGCTTTCGCTCGAAAGCGTCAGCGCGCGGATGTATCGATGCGCGGGCGTGGAGCTCTACGGCGAACCCTACCACACGCTGAATGAAATGCTCGGGCTGGTGGACGCGATCACCGTCGAGCAGGTCGCGGAGGCGGCGCGCGACTTCTTCGGGCCCGAGCGGCAGACGGTGGTGTCCCTGGGACCCACTGAAAACCCAGTCTGACAGTCCGACAGTCTGACGGATAGAACAAGTAAACCGCAGTATTTTGTTTCGGAGTATGGCGGCGAGGTTCAAGGGGTTGTGAGTTTTCTGGACCGTTGTTAGCTGTCAGACCAATCGACCCGCTGTCAGACTGTCCCGCTGTCAGACAGTCTGACCCAGAGCCCGCAAGGGCGTTCACCAGGCGCACATACGGCCCGAACTATGAAACTCGGCGTTCCGAAGGAAATAAAGACCAACGAAAACCGCATCGCCCTCGTGCCGGCCGGCGCGGAATCCCTCGTTGCCGCTGGGCACTCCGTGCTCGTCGAAACGGGCGGTGGACTCGGTAGCGGCTTCAGCGATGAGGACTACACGAGTGTCGGCGCGAAGATCGCGCCGGACGCCGCGACGGTGTGGAAGGACAGCGACATGATCATGAAGGTGAAGGAGCCGATCAAGGTCGAGTGGCCGCACATGCGGAAGGACCAGCTCATCTTCACGTACTTTCATTTTGCGGCCGATGAGGCGCTGACCAAGGCGCACATCGACAGTGGCGCGGTCTGCGTCGCCTATGAGACGGTCGAGATGCCGAATCACGACCTGCCGCTGCTGATTCCCATGTCCGAAGTGGCGGGACGCATGGCCGTGCAGGAGGGTGCGAAGTACCTCGAGAAGCTCTACGGTGGTCGCGGCGTGCTGCTCGGCGGCGTTCCCGGCGTGGCGCCAGCCAAGGTCGTGATCCTCGGCGGCGGCATCGTCGGCATCAACTCCGCGAAGATGGCAGCGGGCATGGGTGCCAAGGTCGTCATTCTCGACGTCTCGCTCGATCGCCTGCGCTACCTGAGTGACGTGATGCCGGCGAACGTGCAGCTCATCTACTCGAACCGTCACAATATCCTCGAGCAGATCAAGACGGCTGACCTCGTGGTTGGCGGCGTCCTCGTGACCGGCGCGAAGGCGCCGCGCCTGGTCCGCCGCGAAGACCTCAAGCTCATGCAGCCGGGCTCGGTGATCGTGGATGTCGCCATCGACCAGGGCGGATGTGTGGAGACGATCCATGCCACCACGCACGAGAATCCGACCTACGTCGTCGACGGCGTCATTCACTACGGCGTCGCCAACATGCCGGGTGGGGTGCCGCGGACCTCGACGCTCGCGCTCACGAACGCAACGCTGCCGTACGCCCTCCAACTGGCGAACAAGGGCTGGAAGCGCGCGCTGAAGGACAATCCGGCGCTGCTCAAGGGCCTCAACGTGGCGCAGGGGAAGGTCACGTACGAGGGCGTCGCAGAGGCGTTCGGGATGGAATTTCACGCCCCGGCGCAGTTTCTCGACTGAGCTGCGGAGTAATCGTTTGCCGGTGCGTTCCTGGCAGGCGCACCGGCGGTGTTTCGGTGTGCCTTTTGCCATGCATCATGCGTGTATTCCGACGCGTGCCGAAACGAGGTTGAAAAACGGCGTAGGTCATGAAAACACAACGGCTTGCCGCTCGTTGAGCCGAGGACTAGCTTTCGGCGTTTTCGCCCCCGTCACTTGTACGGCTCGTTCCCTGCACACCGGCGCGAGCGCCCGAACCCTGGATTGATGCGCTGGCCCTTCTTCAAGTCGGGAAGTCTTTTCCCCGCGAACGCGATTGGCGTCGACCTTGGTACCGCCAACACCCTCATTTACGTGAAGGGCGAGGGGATCGTTCTCAATGAGCCGTCCGTCGTCGCCATCGACCGCGCCACGAAACAGATCAAGGGCGTTGGGCTCGAGGCCAAGCGCATGCTCGGACGCACCCCCGAGGGCGTGATTGCCGTTCGACCCATGAAGGACGGCGTTATCGCCGACTTCGACGTGACGGAGAAGATGCTGCGCTACTTCCTCAAGCTCATCATCGATAACCACGTCTTCAAGGTGAAGCCGCGCGTGATCGTATGTGTGCCGAGCGGCATCACGGAAGTGGAGCGACGCGCGGTCCGCGATTCTGCGCTCGGCGCCGGCGCGAAGGAAGTGTTCATGGTAGCCGAGCCGATGGCCGCTGCCATCGGGGTCGGCCTTCCGGTTGAGACGCCGACGGGCAACATGGTGATCGACATCGGCGGCGGCACGACGGAGATCGCCGTCATCGCGTTGTCGGGTATCGTGAGCGACACCTCGATCCGCACGGGCGGCGACGAGCTCGACATGTCGATCGTGCAGTTCATGCGCAAGAACTACAACCTGCTCATCGGCGAGCCGACGGCGGAGCAGATCAAGATCCAGATCGGCAGCGCGGCGCCCATTGGCGACGAGCGCGAGATGGAAGTGAAGGGACGCGACCTCGTGAGCGGCATTCCGAAGACGGTGCGCGTCCACTCGACCGAGATTCGCGAAGCGGTACAGGAGCCCATCCAGCAGATCGTCGACGCAGTGCGTCGCGCGCTCGAGATCACGCCGCCGGAGCTCGCGAGCGACATCGTCGATCGCGGCATCGTCATGACGGGCGGTGGCGCGCTCATTCGCGGCCTCGACCTGCTGCTCAGCCAGGAAACGGGGCTGCCCATCCATGTCGACGAGGACCCGCTGACCTGCGTGGTACGCGGCACGGGGCGCATCCTCGATGACGAGGAGAAGTACTGGTCCGTCCTCAGCACCTGAGGCGCTGGTGGCTCGTACTTCTCGATTCACGGAGCGGGTGGACGTCGTCATGTTCGCCGCCTGCATTGCGCTCTCGGTGATGGCGATGGTGATGCCCGCGAACCTCAGGGAGCCGATCGCGGGCACACTGCGCCGCAACGTCGTGGCCCCGATGCTTCAACTTCAGAAGGGCGCCGAGCGGTGGCGCGCGGCGTATCTGTCGTCGGAGCGCGTCGAGCTGCGCAGGGACACGCTGGCGCTCGCGGCGGCACGCGTACCGACGCTCGAGAGCGAAAACGATCGGTTGCGTGCCTTGCTGGGATTTGGTTCGAAGTTGCAGTGGGGATTCATCCCCGCTGAGGCGTTGCAGGGGCGCGGCCGCGCGGAGGACTTCACGGTGACGCTCAGTGCCGGTTCGAATGCCGGCGTGCGCGAGCACAGTCTCGTCATCGCGCCGGAGGGAATCGTCGGTCTCGTGCAGACCGTCGATCCCACGATGAGCCTCGTCATCCTCTTCGCGCATCCGGATTTTCGCGTGAGTGCGATCTCTGCGAATGACAGCGCGTTCGGGATCGTGCAGCCGCACGTCACCACATCGAGCACCACCAAGGAAGCGTCGTATCTCCGCTCCGAGCGGTACCTGCTGGAGATGCGCGGCGTGCCCTTTCGCGCGACGCTGAAGCCGGGCGCCATCATCTACAGCTCGGGTCTCGGGGGCATCTTCCCCAAGGGTATTCCGGTTGGCGTGGTGCTCGCCGAAATCAAGACGAGTGAAACGTGGGCGCGCACGTACCTGTTGCGTCCGGCGGTGAATCCCACGGAGCTCAGCTCGGTGATGATCCTCACGCCCAAGCGTTCGGCCGCGGGTGTCGCCAATGTCTGGGCCGATCTCGGCGCCGTGGATTCAGCGACGAAGCAGATCGTCGCCGCGGGCGATTCACTTGCGCGGCACTCGGCGAGTGCAGAGGCGGACGCGCGTCGGGCGGCCATCGATGCGGCCGCGCATACGGTGGCCGACTCCGTGCGGCGCGACAGCGTCGCGCGTCGCGATAGTACGGGCCGGGCTCCCGCGACGACGCCAGGCGATTCGGTGGCTCGTGCTCGCGTGCGGGCAGACAGCCTCGCCGCTGCACGCATTCGGCGGCAGCGACGCGATAGCATTGCGGCCGCGCGCCGTGATACGACACGACGGGATTCGACGGCGGGGGCCAGACCATGAACTGGGGTGCAACTGCCCGCACGATCCTGCTGTGCGCGATCCTGATCCTCCTGCACTACACCCTGCGTCCGCTGCTGGCGTGGCGGGCATCGCCCGATTTCCTCATCATCGCGTTGCTGATCGTATCCGTGCGCGTGCGTCCGGGATTCGCGGCGGTGTTCGGCTTCCTGGTCGGACTCTCGTCGGATTCCGTGGCACTGGGTGGGTTTGGCGCGGGCGCGCTCGCCATGACGCTGATCGGCTTCGGCTGGTCGCGGCTGAAGGCGGTGTTCTTCGCGGATTCCGCACTGCTCAATGGATTCTTTCTCTTTCTCGGCAAGTGGGCGTATGAGGTCGTGATGCACTTGACGGAGCGCCGGATGTCCGGCGCCGAGCTCCTGATGCAGCTCTTCGTCTGGTCCGCACTGTCCGCCGCCGTGACAGCCGTGGCCGGCGTGCTGGCGCTGATGGCGCTTCGCCCGGTGCTCGAGACGCGAGGCACGTGAGATTTCACCCGAACGACATTGGCAGGCGGGGGCGGGTGGCCAGTGTGCTCGTCTCCGGGGTTCTGCTGTTCCTGATGGGTGGGTTCTTCCGGAGCCAGGTGTTGAATCACGCCAGGTACGACATGCAGTCGAAGTCGAACCGCCTGCGTGAACTCCCGCTGCCGGCTCCACGCGGGGTCATCCTCGATCGCAACAACAAGGTCATCGCCGGCAATGTGATCGGCTACTCGGTGTCTGTGCTCGCGATGAAGGAGGACACGCTTCGTGCGGTGCTGCAGCGTCTCACGGGCACCATCACCATCACGCCCGCGCAGATCGAGCTGGCGGTGCGCCGCTTTCGGCGCGCCCCCACGCGACCCACCGTCATCCTGCCAGACGCGTCATTCGATGTCGTCAGCGTGCTCGAGGAGCGTCGCGCGCAGTTTCCCGGACTCATCATCCAGAGTGCGCCGCGTCGATTCTATCCCGATGGTCCTGCGGTCGCCTCGTTCGTCGGGTATACCGGCGAGGTGAGCGAGGCGGAGCTCACGCAGGGGACGTACGCGGAGTACAAGGCCGGCCAACAGGTCGGCAAGCAGGGGCTCGAGAAGCAATACGAGTCGCTGTTGCGGGGCAAGGAAGGCAGTCACTTCGTGGAGGTGGATGCGCGCGGCCGCGTCGTGCGCAACTCCGGGTACCAACCGGATCGTGCACCGGAGCCGGGTCCGGCGCTTCACACGAACATTGATCTCGACCTCCAGCGGTTCGTCGCCGGCATCTTCGGCGATTCGCTGCAGGGCGGCGCGGTGGCGATCGAGCCCCAGACGGGAGGCGTACTCGCGCTCTACAGCGCGCCGAGCTTCGATGGCAACCGCTTCATCGGGGGCGTGCCCGCGCAATACTACGACTCGCTGCGCACAGACGAGCGACGCCCGCTCTACAACAAGGCGCTGCAGGGCACGTATCCGCCCGGCTCCACGTGGAAGCTCGCGACGACGGCCATCGGCCTCGAGGCGGGTGCCGTGAAGATGACGGACAAGATGCCGATCCCGTGCACGGGCGGCATGCAGTACGGCTCGCGCTATTTTCGCTGCTGGAAGCCGGAGGGACACGGCTACCTCGACCTGCAGGGTGCCATCGCGAAGTCGTGTGACGTCTATTTCTATCAACTCGGACTTCGTCTCGGCATTGCGCGCCTCGTCGCCGGTGGCGTCTCCATCGGCTTCGACAAGAAGGCCGGTATCGACCTGCCGGAAGAGCTGCGGCCACGCTTTCCGCAGACCACGGAATATTTCGACACCAAGTACGGCAAGGGACGCTGGAACCAGTCCCTGGTGCTGAGCATGGCCATCGGGCAGGGGGACAACTCCCAGACTATCCTGAACATGGCACGCTTCTACACGGCTCTGGCTACGGATGGCGAGGCTGCGAAGCCGCAGATCAAGCAGGGAACACCCGAGCGCGTGCAGGTCATACACCTCTCGGATGCGCAGATGGATCAGGTGCGCGCGGCCCTCGTCGGCGTCGTGAACACGGGCACCGCCGTTGCCTCGGCGATCAAGGGCGTTCAGCTGGCGGGCAAGACAGGTACGGCGCAGAGTGGCAAGTACGTCGACGGGAAAGAGCTCAACCACGGATGGTTCGTCGGTTTTGCACCTGCGGACAAACCTTCAATCGTTGTGGCGGTGATGATTGAATTCGGTGGACATGGCACGCGTGCGGCGGCAATCGCCTCCAGGATCATTCAGGCGTACCTCCACGTGACGCCCGTCGTCGACGCCAACTCGGTGGACGGATGATGACGACTCGGCGCTTTCCGATCGACTGGCCGCTGGTGATGGTGGGCCTGCTGCTGTCGATCTACGGTATCTCGATCGTCTACTCCGCCGGTCAGACGGATATCATGACGGGGGTCGCCAAGCTGTGGCGCTCCCAGCTCATCTGGTTCTGCCTGTCCCTCGGGGCCGCCTATGGCGTGAGTCGCTTTTCCGTGCGCATGCTCGACTGGCTGACGTGGCCGATGTATGGCGCTACCGTCGCCATGTTGCTGCTCCTTCTTTTCATCGGGAAGGGAGCCGGGACCGCGGCGAGCTCCAAGAGCTGGCTCGCGATTGGCGGCTTCCGCATCGGGCAGCCGTCGGAGCTCGCAAAGATCACGGTCGTGCTGGCGATGGCGAAGGTGCTGTCGACCTTCAAGGAACCGCCGCGTTCGCTGCTAGAGCTCTGGAAACCGGCGCTCGTCGTCGGCATTCCATGGGCGCTCATCATGATGCAGCCAGACCTCGGCACCGGCATCGTGTTCGTCGGACTGGCGTTCGCCATGCTGTTCTGGGCCGGGGTATCGTGGCCGTTGCTGATACTCGTCGCGAGCCCGGTGGTGAGTCTCATCCTCGCCTATGACACGTACTTCTGGGGCGCGTGGTTCCTGCTGCTGCTCGCGCTCGTGCTCTGGTACAAGCCCTACATGTATGAGGGAATCTTCCTCGTCGTCATCAACGTGGCGTTCGGGGTCGTGTCGCGGAATCTGTGGGAGAAACTCGCGCCGTACCAGCAGAAGCGACTGCTCGTGTTCATCAACCCGAACATTGATCCGCGTCAGTCGGGCTATCACGTCATCCAGTCGCAGATCGCGATCGGGTCGGGCGGATGGTTCGGGAAGGGCTACACGATGGGCACGCAGAAGCGGCTCGCCTTCCTGCCCGCCCAGCACACCGACTTCATCTTCGCGGTCGTCGGTGAGGAGCTTGGCTTCATCGGTGTCACCCTTGCCATCGCGCTTTTCGCGCTGCTCTTCCTGCGCGTGACGAAGATTGCCGAACGCGCCAACGACTCGTACAGCGGACTGGTGGCCTTTGGCCTGCTCGCGAGCTGGTTTGTGCACGTCGTGGAGAACATGGGCATGACGCTCAACCTCATGCCGATCACGGGCATTCCGCTGCCGTTCTTCAGCTACGGGGGCAGCTTCATGCTCGCCAGCTGGATCGCGATCGGCATCCTCCTCCGCATTTCTGCCGAAGGACGCGGCGGACGAAACGGGCCCTTTGCCGTTTGAGTGGGTGTGAGGTCCGACCTTGCTCCACCATTCGCCCTCCGACACATTGTCTCAATGGCATGGTTCCGTAAGGAGAAGAAGCCGCGCGAGCCTCGACGGGAGCGGCTCGAGATTCCCGCCGATGTGTGGGAGAAGTGCGAGGCCTGCGGACATACCGACATTCGCGAGAAGTTCATTCGCAATTTCAATGTCTGTCCCAACTGCGACTATCATCGCCGCATTCGCGCCAACGACTACTGCAACATCCTGCTCGACGAAGGCTCCACGGAGGAGCTCGAGTTGGATGTGCGGTCGACCGATCCGCTCACATTTCCTGAATATCCGGCGCGCCTGAAGAAGGCGATCACGAATGCGGGAGAGGGCGACGCGCTGCTCGCCGCCACCGGAACCATCGAAGACCTGCCGGTGAACCTCGGAGTCATGGACTTCGCGTTCATGGGTGGCAGCATGGGCTCGGTGGTCGGCGAGAAGATCGCACGCCTCGGCCAGCGCTCGCTCGAGCGCAAGCACCCGCTCATCATCATCTGCGCCTCTGGCGGCGCCCGCATGCAGGAAGGCGTGCTTTCGCTCATGCAGATGGCCAAGGTCAGCGCCGTGCTCGCCCAGCTCGCCGAACGGCGGATTCCGTACATCGCCATCCTCACGAATCCGACGACGGGCGGCGTCAGCGCCAGCTTCGCCATGCTCGGCGACGCCATCATCGCCGAACCGGGGGCGGTGATTGGATTTGCCGGGCCGCGCGTCATCAAGCAGACGCTCGGGCAAGATCTGCCGGAAGGTTTCCAGACAGCCGAGTTCCTGCTGGATCACGGGATGCTCGATCAGGTGGTGCATCGCAAGGAGCTCAAGCACACCATCAGCCAGTTGCTGCGTCACATGAGCGGCAAGCCCTCCGCGACTGGGTGGACATCGCCCTGAGCGACTATCTCGCTGCGCTCGACTTCCTCTTCGCGCGCACGACGGGAGCCTTCAAGTTCGGCCTGGAGCGAACGCGCGCCCTGCTGAGTGAGCTGGGCGATCCTCACCTGTCGTACCCCGTGCTGCACATCGCGGGAACCAACGGGAAGGGAAGCTCGGTCGCCACGGCGGAGGCACTCCTGCGTGCGAAGGGCCTTCGCGTTGCGCGATACACGTCGCCACACCTCGTGGACTTTCGTGAGCGGATCGTTGTCGCGGGCGTGCCGATCCCGGAGCGAGACGTCGTCGACTTCATCGAGCGGTTCACGCCAGCGGTCGAGCGTATCGGCGCCTCCTTCTTCGAGGCGACCACCGCGCTCGCGTTCCTCCACTTCGCGAGGGCGGCGACGGACGTTGCGCTCGTGGAGGCCGGACTCGGTGGGCGACTCGACTCCACGAACGTTGTCGAGCCCCTCGCCGCTGGCGTGACGTCGATCGGATTCGATCACATGGAATATCTCGGCCCCACGCTGTTGGACATCGCGGGCGAGAAGGCGGGTATCTTCAAGCGTGGTCGCGCGGCCGTCATCGGCGAACCCGACCCCGCAATCCGGCAATACCTGGCCGCAGCAGCGCACCGCCGTGGCGCAGCCCCTGTGCGCGCGACCGCGGACGAGATGCAGATCAGTGACCTCACCGTTTCCACCGCAGGCACACGTTTTCGCCTTCGTGCGCTCGGCGAGGATCGTGTAATCGAGACACCGCTCGTCGGACGCCACCAGGCGCCCAACTTCGCCTTCACGCTTGGACTCCTCGATGCGGCTGGCGATCCCTATCGGGTGTCGCTCGCCGAGGCGGTCGAATCGGTACGGACGGTGCGCCTGCCGGGCCGATTTCAGAAGGTGGGCCGATGGATCTTCGACGTCGCGCACAATCCGGACGGCGCGCGGACGCTGGCGCTGAGCCTCGCGTCGATGGTGCATGCGCGTCCCGTGACGGCGCTCCTCTGCGTGCTGGCCGACAAGGACTGGCGCGCCATGATCGACGATCTCGCGAACGTCGTCGATCGCTTCATCCTGACGGCCGCGCCCACCGCTCCAACGTCCCGCGCGTGGTCGCTCCCGGACGCGCTGGACTATGCATCACGGCACGGCCTGCAGGCGACGGCGATTGCCGACTTCGATGCCGCCGTCGCGGCCGCGCAGGAGAGTGCAGGGACGGTCGTCGTGACAGGCTCCTTTCACACGGTCGGTGACGCGATGCACCGGTTGCAGGTGTCTCCCTTCACAGGGTAACTTGCTGGATGTTCAAAGGTGCCCTCCCCGGTTTCCGGGACTTCTATCCTCAGGAACTGGCCGAGCGCGCGTACATCATGGATGTGTGGCGTTCGGTGGCGCGCCGGTACGCCTTCGTGGAGTACGATGGGCCGCCGCTCGAACCGCTCGACCTCTACACCAGGAAGAGCGGCGCTGAGATCGTCGGACAACTCTACAATTTCGTCGACAAGGGCAGCCGGGAAGTCGCGCTGCGTCCGGAGATGACGCCGACCGTGGCGCGCATGGTTGGCGCGCGTGCCAACGCGTTACGCAAGCCGGTACGCTGGTTCTCCATGCCGCAGCTCTTTCGCTACGAGCGTCAACAGAAAGGGCGCCTTCGCGAGCACTATCAGCTCAACGTCGACATCTTCGGCGCGCCGGAAGTCTCGGCCGACGCCGAGCTCGTGTCCTGTGCGGTCGACATGATGCGCGGATTCGGCCTCACGTCTGCGGATGTCGTCGTGCGCGTCTCCGACCGTCGCATTCTGCTGGCGTTCCTCGAGTCGCTCGCGGTTCCCGCGGATGCGGTCGACGCGGTGTATGCGATCATCGACAAGCTCGATCGCACGCCCGCGGCAGTTTCGACGGAGAAGCTCGCAGCGCTCGGCCTCTCCGCGGACGCAGTCTCGCGGGTCGCGGCGATTGCTTCCGTCGAGATGGCCGAAGTGAAGGAGCGTCTGTCGGGGACTGCTGCAGAAACGCACGCAAACGAGTTCGAGGACTACCTGAAATATGTCGCGGCCCTCCTCGGCGGCGATGGGTCGTGGTTGCGCCTCGACCTCTC
>JBBQFW010000025.1:0-23330 GCA_038322445.1 Gemmatimonadales bacterium | reverse complement strand
ACTCGATGGTCGCCGTTGGTGTGTTGGTGGAAAGCGCGAGATCGACCGGCATCGGGCCGAAGTAATGGACCACGTCATCGCGACGACAGGGGCAAGGCGGAGAAAGAGCGAATCCGCCGGCATCACGGTGCCGACGGATTCCAGGCCTGTGCCCTCACGCGACCTCGCATCGGACGGCGGCGTGGCCGGCAACGCGGGGCATTTGGCGGGCCATGCGGGTCGGCGCGTAACGAAACCACTCCGTTCACTTCCTTACACTGGCAATCGCGGTCGCGCTGTTCACCGGCGCGTGCGCGGGCAACCCACCAGCCGCGCCTGCGCCGGTTCCCTTACCTGCTCCGCGCCCGATCGTGGTGGTGGCGCCACCGCATGTCGCACCAGTCGCGGCACTCGAAAGCGCGACGCTCGCCAGGCGTCGGAATGGACTCCACCCTCACGACGCGCATCGACAGCATCGTGGCCGTTGCACTCGCGGAGCCCGCCGCGCCCGGCGCCGCGGTTTCCGTTGGCCGGTTCGGCCAGCTCGTTCACCTCCGTGGCTACGGCACACTCGACTACGCATCCGGCTCACCTGCAGCCACGCCTACCACGCTGTATGACCTCGCGTCGCTCACCAAGGTCGTGGTCACGACGACGCTCGCCATGATCCTCGAGGAGGAGCACAGGCTCGACCTCGACCGGCCGGTGCACTCCTATCTCCCCGAATTCAACGCGGCCCACAAAGCCACGATCACGCCGCGCATGCTGCTCACGCACAGCGGAGGAGTCGAAGCCGGCGCGCCCCTTTACCTGAAGTACCGCGGACGCGCGCAGTTTCTGGAACAGATCAACGCGCGCCCGGTGCGTGCCACCCCTGCTGCGACCACCGTGTACAGCGACTGGGACATGGTCGTCCTGCAGGACGTCATCGAGCGAATCGCCGGCATGCCGCTCGATCGCCTCGCCTACGAGCGGGTCCTTCTCCCACTCGGCATGAACGACACGCGCTTCGTCCCCAACACGCATCCTGTCGCCCACCACGATCGCGCGATGGACCGCACGACAATCCGCGACGTCGGGCCGCTCACTCGGCTGGGACACACCGGCGCCCGGATCGAGCGCGCGCATGTACTTCTCGCCGCGTTCGTTCGGCCACACCGGCTTCACCGGCACGTCCCTCTGGATCGACCCGCAGCGTGGCGTATTCGTGGTGCTGCTGATGAATCGCGTGAATTCGCACGGGGCCAGCACCCGTCACGCCCAGCTGCGCCGCGATCTTGCCGATGCGGTGCAGCTGGCGATCGTCGACGCCCCACTGATCCAGTGGGAACCACCGCGCTGACCGCTACCGCGCGTCGCCTGTCCTCAGGTACGCAGTATCCAGACGCTCTGCCATGTCAACGAGCGCGGTGAAGCGCGCAGATAGCGGCACGAACTGGTGGACCATCGGGTTGCGCGCAAAGCGCTCGACCTGCGCCCAGACCGTGCGGTCGTGAGGTCCAAGCTCCGCGGCGCAGTCCGCCACCATCCAGGCCGCCGCGTAGCCGTCGGACTCCTCGAGTCGCGGCACGGCCGTGTGAAAGCGGGCACGCGCTTCGTCGTACCGCGCCGCCCGCGCGTCGAGGCGCACCGCGAGTGACTCCAGCAGCTCGCGCTTCTGGAACCACCAGTCGTGCCGCGACCCCAGGCGACGCAACGCATGGTCCAGGGCGAGCTCCGCGCCGGGAATGTCGCGAAGGCGAAGCGAGGCGAGCCCAGCACCCGCGTGCGCGCCGATCGCGATGTCCTCCGTGCCCAGTTGGTCCGCCAGCGCCGTGGTCTCACGATAGAGCGCCAGCGCCGCCTCGGCGTCGCCGCGCTCCTGCTGCAGGTTCGCCAGATTGTAGAGTGCGGCAAGCCGATTGGCGTTGTTGCGGAGCGTCGTGTAGAGACGCAACGCATCGCTGAGCGCATCGTGCGCGGCGACGAAGTCACCGCTCCGCATTCCAATCACGCCCAGGTTCATCGACGCGCTCGCCGCTACGTCCAGCGCCTGCGACTCCTGCGCAATCGAGAGCGCTGACCGCAGTGCATCGGCGCCGAGCACGTCGTCGCGGAGCCGCATGAGGGCGACGCCGAGGGTGAGGTAGGCGCGCGCTTCCATGACGCGATCGCCGCGCCCGCGGGCGCGATCGATGAGCCGGCGCAGCAGGGCGACGGCGTCCTCGGTGCGAGACGGAAGCAGCGTGATCGACAAGCGATGCATTGCGCCGCAGGCCAGCACATCGTCGCCGCTGTCTTCGGCAATGCACAGGGACTCTTCCGCGATGCGAATGGCGTCGTCCATCGTGCCAACGCGCGCGAGGGTCTGCACGAGCAGGGAGCGCGTCTGCACGACGTCCGCCGTGGTGCCCACGCGTTCCGCCGTCGCGAGGAGCGCGAGGCACTCGGCCTCGGTGTCCTTGGCACCCTGTCCGAGCCGCACGCGAGCCTGGAGGCGTCGCAGGTGGACCGGAAGCGCCATCGCCGTCTCGCCGGCGTAGCCGGGCGTCGCGAGAATCGCGTCGCACGACCGCTCGACGTCGGCCCAACGGCCGGCGTGCTCCGCCGCCTGCGCGAGCTGATCGAGGACGCTCGCACGCTCCTCGTCCGTGGACGCATTCGTTAGTGCGTGCTGGAGAAACTCCGCGGCCTCGTCGAGTGCGTAAAGGGCCATCGCGCTCGCGGCCGCGCGCCGACACCAGAAATAGGCCTGTACACGATTCGAGCTCTTCGCGTAGTGACCGGCAATGCGATCGATCGCGTCGGGCATACGGACGGCGAAGATGTTCGCGATACGTTCGTGCGTGATGCGGCGACGCGCCGGACTCACCGACTTCAGCACCGCGTCGACGAGCAGTGCGTGCGCGAACTGGTACGTATCGTCGTCCTGGTCGCGCGCGGGCTCCAGCACCGAGGTCGCGAGTGCGGCGTCGATCGCGTCCACGACACTGTCCGGTGTTGCGCCGGACGACTCGATGAGGATCGACAGCGAGAAGCTGCGACCCAGCGCGGCGGCGGTGACCAGCACCTTGAGTGCGTCTGGGGAGAGTCGTGACAGTCGACGTCCGACCAGGTCGGTCATGCCGGCCGGCAGCGCGAGCGCGGCCGGAATGGACCATTCCCACGCTGCGCCGGTGTAGTGGAACACGCCCTCTTCCACCATTGTGCGCATCAGCTGCGTCACGAGGAACGGATTGCCCTCGGTGTGGCGCAGGACGAAGTCCATGAGGTCGTCACCGAGGTCGGTGCGGTGCAGCGCGCCCTGGAGCCACTCGCGCACTTCGGATGCGGTGAGTCGTTCGAGCCGCGACTCCCTCACGCGTTCGTCGCGCGTGAGACGCTGGCGCCGCTCGCGAATGACGCCGTAGGCTGCCTCCTCGCTGCGCACGGTGAGCGTGATGCAGATGCGCTCCGTCGTGAGCTGGCTGAGGACGTATTCGAGTGCATCCCAGCTGGCCATGTCGCCCCAGTGCATGTCCTCGAGGGCGATGAGCAACGGCCGGGCTTCACTCGCGCCACGCAGGAAGGCCACCAGCTCGAGCATGAGGTGGTGACCTTGCGACGGATCGAGCACTGCTTCGCCGGTGGTGCGCGAGGCGCCATTTCGAAGCGCGGGAACGATACGGCTCAGGAGCGGGAAGGCGCGCGCGGGGGCCAGTCCGAGCGCGTGGATGCCGGCCAGCGCTTCTGCCCATGGCCCGAAGGGCGGGCGGCTCTCGCTCTCCATTGCCTGGCCGGACACCATCACGGCACCGCGCAGGCGGCACTCGGGGAGCATCTGCCGCACGAGCGACGACTTGCCGACCCCTGCCTCACCAATGACGAGACGGCACTGCGGCGCGCCGTGCACGCTCTGCGCGAGCGCGAGCACCAGGGAGCGCACCTCGGTGGCTCGCCCGACGAAGCGATTGAAGACCAGCTGCGGTGTGGTATTCGACGCCGTCCCCGCCGAAACGACCTTGTCGCGGCCGAGACGCTTGGCGTCGAAGAGCGCGCGGTCCGCGGTGGTGAAGAGCGCCTCGAACGATTCACCGTGCTCGGGCGCGGTCGCCACGCCGATGGAGAGCGTCACCGACAGGGAGCGCTCCTGTTCCTCGGGCAGTGGAATGATCTGCGCGGCGGTGGCCGCGCGAATGCTTTCCGCCACCGAGGCGGCGCCGACGGCGTCGAGGCCGGGAAGCAGGACGACGAATTCGTCGCCCGCGTAGCGGCCGACGTACTGTCCGGGGCGGAGTTGGTCGCGCACGGATGCGGCGACCGTTCGGAGTGCGTCGTCGCCCGCGAGGTGTCCGAAGGTGTCGTTGACTGACTTGAATTGGTCGACATCGATCACCAATAGCGACACCGCTGCGCCAGTGCGCCGACGTTCTGCGAGCACCGCCGCTGTGACGTTCACGAACGCTCGACGCACCAACGCCCCCGTCAGGTCGTCGTCTTCCGAAACAACGATCTTGTTCGCCGCACCGGACTTCCGCAGGGGAGTCGCCCGCTGGGTCGACGAAGGGGCGCTCACGGTGCCGCGCCGCACGAGGTCCTCGAACAGCGTGAACAGGGCGGGATCGAATTGGCGGCCGATCTCTCGGCGCATGATCTCGATTGCTTCCAACTGGGAGAACGCGCGCTTGTAGCTGCGCTCGGTGGTCAGCGCGTCGTAGACGTCCGCAATGCAGAGGATGCGCGCGGAGAGCGGAATGGACTCCGCGGCGAGTCCGTCCGGATAGCCGCCGCCGTCCCAGCGCTCATGATGGCTGCGCACCATCGGCGCCACGTCCCAGGGGAACTGGACGTCGGCGAGCATCCGCTCGCCAGCCGCCGGGTGCTGCCGCACGAGCGCCCACTCCTCTTCCGTGAGCTTGCCCGGCTTGTTGAGGACCTCCGCCGGCACGATCAACTTGCCGACGTCGTGCAACAGCGCGCCGATCCGGAACCAGAACAGCGACGTCTCGTCGAGGCCGGCCTTCGCGGCCAGTGCGCCCGCGAGGTCCGCGACGCGCTCGCAATGACCCTGGGTGTGCTGGTCCTTCGATTCGATCGATTCACCCCACGACCGCACGACATCGAGGAAATCGCCTTCGAGACGCGCCATTCGACGCCCCACGTCCGCGAGCTCGTGGCGCGACCGCAGTTGCGTGAAGCATGCGTGCGCCCGGTTCAGCGCCTGCAATGTCTCGCGATTCCGGCCCAGGCGACCATAGAGCTCCGCGAGCTCACGATTCGTGTCGCCTTCAAGGGCGAGATCCTTCGCCGACGACGCAATGTCCCGAGCGGTCGTCAGGTGCTCCTCGGCCGCGACGAGATCGCCCGTCTCGCGGGCGATGATGCCGTAGACCTTCGACGCTTCGCCGTTGGCGCGCGCCTCATCGAGATGCTGGGCAAGCGCCATCGCGCGATCGCAGCGGCGCTTGGCCTCCTCGAAGTCGCGCTTCTCGATCTGCAGCGCGGCGGTGTTGACCTCGAGCTGCACGCGCGTGGACAACCCGCCCAGCGCATTGGCGATCGTGAGCGCCTCCGCGAACGCCTCCTCCGCCGCGTCATGCCGGCCGAGCGCCATGTTGGCGAGCCCGAGGTTGTTCAGGGCGACGACGATGTTGTCGAGGAGCGAGTGGATACGACCGTGGGCGAGCGCCTCCTGGAAATACCGCAGCGCTTCGCGGAAGTCTCCGCGAATGCTCGCCATGGTGCCCAGGTTCGTGGTGACGTCGACCAGCAGTCGCGGATCCGTGGTGCTCGTGCCGCGCCGGAGTGCTTCCTGAAAGAGCTGCTCGGCGTGATCGAGATCGCCCTGACGCCAGCGGACGGCCGCGAGGACGTTGAGGGCATGACCCAGCGCGTTCCGTTCGTCGCCCAGCTCCGCGGCGGCGACGGCGGCGATCGCGACGTCTTCCGCGGCGCGATAGTCGGCATCGACTTCGTAGGTGCGCGCGATCCAGCGCAGCAGCATGGACGCGAGGGCCGGCGACGGCGCCGCCAGGGAACGCAACGCGCGCTCGTACTGCTCGCGCGCCTCCGTTCGGCGGCCGAGCTTGTCGAGGGCACGTGCCTCCTCGATCAGGGCATCGAGCGACGCGTGTTTCTGCAGTGGTTCGACGAGCCGGAGGTGCGGGTTACGCGCTCCGGCGCTGGGATCTCCCATCGTGCGGTCCGTGTATTCGTGCTCGCGGCATGTCGGCTTGGACCGGCCGTCGTCCTGCAGGCCATCCCTCTCGCTGCGTCGCGATCGGGTGGGTGGTGCACCTACACATGGGGCGGGCGCCCCGGCTCGGCTCATGTGCGGAGCCGGCCGGGGCGACGGTATCAGCTGGATGCGATTATGTAACCGGAGTCGCAGTTGAGCAAACCTTGCGCTTCCGGGCGGCTGGTCCCCGATCGCTGACAAACGGTCTTCGGCGGCATTGCATATCTCCAGTTTCGCGGCGCGCATGCGCGCCACGGACGATTGGATGGGTTGGTGTCCAGGATGAGCAGGGAGACGATTACTGACCGCTGATGATCGTGCCATCATCGCTGCGCTCCGCGACCGTATAGCCGCTGAAGTGCTTCACGCGACGGAACAGCATGTCACGCTGGTAATCGATGACGGTGGCCAGCGACGTGTCGTTGCGCGACTCGTCGAAGCAGGCGCCAAGATCAGGGCAGTAGGACATCAACCAGTTCTTTGCGTCCGTCGGAGTGACGTGTGGTGCATACATGAACAGCTGTACCGTCTTCGACGGGTTGAAGCGCATCGCCGGGAAGAAATTGATGCTCGGGTGATCGCTTGCGGCATTCGCGATGACGACCGTGAGGGTCACCGGCGCAACCTGCGGGGTGCAGGGTTCGTCCCAGTACGCCGCGCCGTAGCCCGAGGTAACGAGGTTGCAGACACCGTCCGCCGGAATGTCCAGGTGGTTCGGTCCGAGCGCGAAGGACTCGTCCTTCGTGGGATCGAACGTCACGGAGTACGTTCCATCGACGACGCCGATCAGCGCCTTGTCGGCCTCGGACGGCGCGTACATCGACGTTCCCTGCATGGTCTTCTGTGTTGCATTTGCCGGCGAGGAGACCTCACCGGAGCAGGCGCCAATCATCAGCGCCCCAACGAGTACTGAATACCGTGTGAAAACCGCACGTGCCCGCATCGGCGTGATCATGATTCCGTCTCCCCGGGCCACGCCCGAGTCTGAGTGTTGGTCGTCGGCAGGCGAGGTGTGCGCGCCTCCCATTTCCTGACGCGCAGCGCTTTTCAACGCGGCGACGGTCGTCGGGAAGGCAATGCCGGGGCCATTGCGGACGATCTGGCCGATTTTCGTCATACTGTCTTGAATGAATGCGCGGCATTGCCAATCCGGTCAGAAGGGGAGGCATGCCGTGCGGAAGGATGACCGGAGGGCTACGGGAGGATTTTCGCTCAATGCATGGTATTTTGCGTTTTGCGTCTACCTGTCGCCATGCCGAAGCGTGGTCCGCCAGGTTCTTGCTGCACTCGCAGGCGGCATGCGCTGTTCAATCTTCGCCTGGCTGGGGTCAGTCGCGATTACATCAATGAGTGGTGCGCAAGGTGCACCGCAGCGTGCCCGTTCCCCCCTGTCCCGGACCAGAGTATGTTCTCACACTCACCAGCCAGCCGAAGAACGCGGCCGGTAGCTCGGCCGATACACCGCGGAGCCCGATGACGAAGACAATGAGTGATTCGCGAAGGTGGACGTCGTGCTCATCCTTGATGACCATTCACGCGCCTGTGCCCGCTGAGGCTCCCCGTCGGTTGCTGGTGTAGAACGTCCCATGTCAGAGCCCACCATTCCCGTCCACTCTTCGCAGGACAGCAGCACGCCCCCGTCGCGAATGCTCGTGGACGATGAGGGTGCGCATTGGACGGTGTATGAGCAGTCATTCGGTGATTACGATCGCCGCAGCGGCCGTTCGCTGATCTTCAACAGCGACTTTGCCGTGCGACGTGTTCGGAACTTCCCGGCGAACTGGCAGGATCTTTCGGAGGAAGAGCTGATGGCGCTGAGCTGGAAGGCCTGAGAAGGAAAACGGGAACCGTCTAGCGCGGCGTTCCCACCGTTTCTCCCACAGGGATCGCGATCGGCTGCGCGGGCGCCTGAGCCGCCCCCAGTGCGTTCTGCCGATCGGACATCAGGCGCGTGACGAAACGCTGGCCCTCCGATACGCGCTCGATCTCGATGGCGATCGAGTCGATCGCCTGCTCCATCCGCTCGAGCCGCTGCGCATTCTCCGGCGACTGGACGCTGTGCTTCGGCATCGATCCGCGCTTCCAGAACATCCGGGAGATGGAGACCGCGATCGGCGACAGCACGAACAAGGTGAAGACGATGACGATGGGGACGAGGTTGTCCATGGCCCTGTTGCGCGAAAAGTTGTCTCCGGGAAACGCCGGCTGGCTGCCGGCAGTCCTGCTGGCCGCCAGCGAGGCAAGCTGGGTACCGTTTTCTTCGATGGTGCCTTCGAGCCGGGCGATCCGCGCGTCCAGGACACCGAGTCGTTGCTCCAGTCCGGCCTTGTCGGCTCCGGTCGCCCTTCGAAGCTGACGCTGCACTTCGCTGCGGCTGTTGGTGGCGGATCGGAGCTGGTTCGAGAGTTCTGATGCGCGTGCGCGGAGGGCGGCCACATCGCGAGCGCTGAGCGCTCCGGCAGGCACGAACGTAACCCCCGGAACTCCAGCGATGGCGGGCGCTCCGGGCGCGCCTGCCGGCGGCGGAGGCGCCGCGGGGACTTGTGCGATCCTGGCTTGGCTCATACCGCTCCGTACGAGTGAGCCGGCGACGGGGTTACATCCACGCCGCCGTTCACCAAATGAACGATCACGCGCGCGATATCGCTACGCGCCGATCACGGCACCGTATACGAGAAGGCCAGCGTTCCACCACCGCCAGAATTCGGGAAGACGCTCGCGCCGAGGATGAGCTTGTCGAGCTTGTTGTCAGGGTGGGCGTGTGAGTAGCGCACCACCTTCAGGCCACTGAACGTCCCGATGCCGGCCCCGAGGGCCACGTCGCTCGCCCAGTGGTTGTTGTGGTACATGCGTGACAGCCCGACCAGGGTCGCCCCGCCGTACATCAGCGGCGCCACGAAGATCAGGGACCCGGGGTGCATGCGCCTCATCTCGCTGGTCACCGCAGCGGCGGCCGCGAACGCGGTGGTAGTGTGACCCGAGGGGAACGACTGATAGTCCCCGTTCTGGATGGGCGTGCCATCAGCGCGGAACTTGGGCTTATTGCGCCCGAACCCCCGGAGGAAGCCAAAGTCCCTCGGCGTCGTATCGCTGTTGACGTACGGTCGCGCTCGGCCCAGCACACCCTTGAGGATGCCGGTGATGCCCGACGCGAGAAGGACGGCCTCCGTGCCGTGCCACCCAAGGTCGGACAGATCGGGATGGTTGGAGAGCTTGCCGACGGCATAAAGCCCGCCGCCGATGACGAAGGCGCCAGGGGTGCTGATGGCCTCGACCCCCTTGCCGGCCTTGTCGAAGAACCTGTTCGCCCTTATGTCGGGATCCTGGAGGGTCTCGGCGATATGGCGGTCCGCGGGGAACATGGCCACGGTGGCCACGGCGAAGCCCGCAGCGAGGGCGGCGTCCCGGTAGGTGAACAGGGTTCTATGGCGCTCGGCATCGGAAGTGTCTCGCGGCACGATGGTGCGTCCATCCGGGCCAGGCGTGCCCTGCGCCAAGACCGAACCTGACAGCGAGAAGACGAGGGAGAGGCCGAGCAGAAGAGCGGACTGCATTCCTGTGTTCCGAAGCATTGATTGAGGTGGGTTAGAGCTGTTCTCGACAACCGGAAGCCTTGCCGCATGCACGAATCGCGCGAGGAGGATGGCGAGCGCGCTTCGTGCATTCACCGAAAGGCAGCATGATGAGCCATCACGGGACTTCACCAACTCGGCAATGAGCGGTCACTTGACCCGGTTGATCAGTGATTACGGGTATCTGATCGTTGCGTTATTCATCTTCGCCGAGGGCATCGCGATTCCGTTTCCGACGGATACGACGCTGGTCACGGCGGCGGCGTTTGCGTCGCATGGCCGGTTGTCGCTGACGACGATCATCCTGGTGTCCACGGTGGCGACGTCGCTCGGGACGTCGGTTGCGTTCGTGCTGGGGCGTCGCGGGGGGGATTTCTTCGATAAACATTCGAAGCGCGTCAGCCCCACGGTGCTTGCGCGCACGAGGACATTCTTCGATCGCCATGGCAGTACTGCGGTCCTGATTGGTCGATTCATCCCGTTTGCGCGCATGCTCATCTCGCCGCTCGCTGGCCTGTCGACCATGACATTCGCGCGGTTCACGGTATTCAACGTCGCGGGCGCGGCGATCTGGTCGAGCGTGTTCTGCGGCGTCGGCTATTTCTTCGGGCAACATCCACCCAAGCTGGGCCACGGATTGGTGCGCGGCGCACTCATAGTGGCGGTGGGACTGGGCGTCATCGTCACGATCGCGGTCGCTGGTGGCTGGCTCGTGGAAGAGAGCGATGCCGCGTGGCGTGCGGAGGGAACGACATGGCATCGCATCCTCATGTCCCCTCCGCTGCGATGGCTCGCGGGCCACTCACCGGCGGCGCGCGCGTTCCTGTTCCGTCGCTTCACGCCGGGAGACTACCTCGGGCTCAACCTCACCATCGGCCTCGGGTTGAGCTTCGTGGCGCTCGTGATCTTCAGCTCGATCACGAACTCGCTCCTCGCACAAGGTGCCGTTCCCGAATTCGACCTCTTTCTCGCGGCGGCCATGCGCGAGACGGCGACGCCATTCAGCGTGGCGTTCTGGTCGCGCGTGAGCAGCGCGGGTAACCTGCTCGTCGTTGCGCTTCCTGGTGTCGCGCTCGCGCTGTTGCTCACCTATCGCACCCAGTCGAAGCTCCCCGTGCTCGGCTTCGCGGCATCGCTGATCGGCAGCGCCGCGCTCGATGCCGTGGTGAAGTACTTCTTCGCGCACCAGCATGGACCGCTGGTGCCGGGTGGCGACGCCTCGATGGGAACACCGAGTGGACAGGCGCTGGGATCGCTGGTCGGCTATGGGATGGTGGCGTACTTTCTCGTGCTGCTTGCGAGTCGTCATGTGACGAGGGTGCTCATCGCGTGCGCGGCCGTGCTGCTGATCGTGTCGATCAGCTTCGGGCGCATGTACCTGGGCGAGCGATACTTCAGTGACATCGTGGCGGGACTGGCGGCGGGCAGTGTGTGGCTCTCAGCGTGCCTGACGGGCCTCGAGGTGGCGCGCCGCAAGATTGGTGGCCGACGCGAGGTGCGCGAACTGGTCTAGGTATTTCGGGTCGGGCGTTGGTCGTGGGCAGCGGCCGCGAGCGCATCTTCCCGCGCCGACCCCGCGCGTCCTACATTGGGACTTCCACCTTCGACGAGCCCCAATGCCCGAGAACGCCGTTCGCCATTTTCGCTGGTCCGACATGCCTGAAGAGCGCGTGACGGACACGATCACCCGCAAGCTCGTGACCGGCGACCAGATGATGCTCGCCCATGTGTACCTCAAGAAGGATGCGCTCGTACCGCAGCACTCTCACCACAACGAGCAGCTCACGTACATCCTCTCGGGAGCGCTGCACTTCTTCATCGGGGCGGACCGGGAGCAGGAGATCATCGTGCGCGAGGGCGAAGTGCTGCATATTCCCTCGCACGTGCTCCATGAAGCCCGAGCACTGGAGGACACGCTCGACGTCGACGTCTTCAGCCCGCCCCGGCAGGATTGGCTGGATGGAACGGACAGTTACTTCCACCGGACGAAATAGCATGGACCTGGGGCTTGGCGGAAAGGTCGCGCTCGTCGCGGCGGCAAGTCGCGGTCTGGGTCGCGCGGTTGCGGAGGAGTTCGCGCGCGAGGGGATGGACCTGATCATCTGCGCGCGCGGGGCCGAGGTCCTGCGAGAAACCGCGACCGCGATACGCGCGGAGGCTGGTGTGCGCGTGGTCGACATTGCCGCGGATCTCGCGAACCCGGACGATCTCGCGCGACTCACCTCGCTGACGCTCGCCGAGTTCGGCCATGTCGACGTGCTGGTGACGAATGGCGGTGGGCCACCTGCAGGACCGTTCGAGAGCCATTCGGCGGCTGTCTGGCAGGAGGCCGTACGGCAGAACCTGATCAGTGTCGTAGAGCTCACGCGGGCGCTGCTGCCGAAGATGAAGGAACGGCGCTGGGGGCGGATCATCAATGTCACGTCGATTGCCGTGAAGCAGCCGGTCGACAACCTCATCCTGTCGAACAGCGTGCGTGCGGCGGTCACGGGCTTCGCGCGCACGCTCGCGAACGAAGTCGCGCCGTTCGGCATCACGGTGAACAACGTGATGCCCGGTTACACGCGCACGCAGCGCGTGGAGGACCTGTCGAAGCGGAATGCGTCGTTGAAGGGAACGTCACCCGAAGCGGAGCTCGCGCTCTTCGAGGCGCAGATTCCGATGGCGCGACTCGGTGATCCGTCGGAGTTCGCCGCAATGGTGGCCTTCCTCGCGTCTGACCGCGCGAGTTACACGACGGGTGCGTCGATCCCGGTGGACGGAGGCTGGATCAGGTCGTTGCTGTAGTCCTGAAACGGCTCCATGTGGACGAGCACGGATTGAATCCTGATGCCCACGCGGCACATCGCGTACTTGACGCGGCCGCCGATCGCATGGGCATCGCGCAGGGTGGTCTCGGGATCGGCCTGCACGTGCACGGTCACGCGATACCCGATGCCGACGCGGCGCGCCGCGAGCTGCTCGATAGCGTGGACGCCAGGAACCGAGAGTGCCGCGAGGCGGAGCGGGGTGAGTACCGCTTCGCCTGGTGTGCGGTCCATCAGGTCATGCAGCGCGGCGAGGAACATCGCGACACCGTTGCGCGCGATCACGACAGCGGCGACGAGCGCAGCCCAGTCATCCGCAGATGCCCAACGAGGGCCTCCACCCAGCTTCCGCCCAAGCAGGGCCGCTGATATGCCGACGAATGCCGCCGCCGAGGTGATGGCGTCGCTCAGGTGGTGTGCTGCATCGGCCTCGACGGCGGCGCTGCCGCTCCTCACGCTCACTTCCTTCACGCGGTGCGCGAGGACTGCCTTGAGGAGCACGACGCCAAGCAGGACGCCGAGGGTCCAGACTTCGGGGAACTGATGCGGGTGGCGGATCTCCTGAACCGCCTGGATGACGATGGCGACTGCGGCGACCAGCAGGATGGCGGAGACGGCCGCGGCGGCGAGGGATTCGGCCTTGCCGTGCCCATAGGGATGATCTTCGTCGGCGGGCTGTGCCCCGAGCGCGACGCCACCCCACACGATCAGCGAGGAGACGACATCGGCGAGGGATTCGATGCCGTCCGCGACGAGCGCGTAGGTATGCCCGAATACACCTGCGGCGATCTTGGTGAAGGCCAGCACGAGATTGGAGGCTGCGCCGGCCTGCGCGGCGCGGATGGCCTGGCGCACACTCGCGGCGTCGCTCCCGGGGTCATGCTCTTCCCTGCTCACGTTCGGACTCGCCGCGATCAGAACGGGAGGTCGTCGTCGTCGAAGGGCGGCGCGTCGTCGAAGGGGGGCGGTTCATTGGGCGGCGGCGCATCGTCTGGCGGTGGCCCCGCCATGTTCGACCGGCTTCCGTCGCGCGGGGTGGGTGCGGGATACGGGCTCGCGCCGCTGCGAGGAGGCCAGATGATGCCTTCACAGCCAGGACCGCCGCGCTCCTTCGGCTTGTTGCGGCACTTGAAGTCCGGCGCCTTTGGATTGCGCTTGGTGAGTCGGTCGTCCCACATGGCGCCGCCGCAGATGGGGCAGAGCGGCATGCCGTCCGCATCGAGACCACCACCCTGGCCCGCAGCGGCGACGGGCGCGGCGGCGGCGGGCCGGGCGTCACGCGGCGGCCAGATGACGCCGTCGCACTCCTTGTCCTTGCACTTGAAGTCGGGCGCCTTCGGGTTGCGCTTGCCGACGCGGTTGTCCCACATGTCGCCCGAGCATTTCGGGCACGGGGGCGGGGGGGAGGCAACGTCGGTATCGGGGGATTGCTGCTCGGTCATCGGGACGGATTGGACAGTGGAGGGTGATTTGAAAGCTACTGAAATGGGATGATAGGATGATAGGTAGTGCTGTTCCTATCATCCTATCGCCCCGTAGTTGTACACCAGCGATCGACCCCCGATGAACTCAGTATCCCGCCGAGTCGCTCGGCGACCTTGATGGAGCCTGCGGTGCCGGGACGAATGAGACTGACGATACGCTCCGGACGGCATTCGGTGCGCGCGAAGTCGAGTGCGGCGGCGGCGCCTTCGGTGGCGTAGCCGCCGCCCCAGAATGGCTTGCCAAGGACGTAGCCGATCTCGAAGGCCGGCCAGCCTTCCGGGTAGAAGCAGCCGATCCGGCCCATCAGCTCGCCGGATATGCGGTGTTCAACGGCCCAGATGCCGAAGCCGCGCAGCGTCCAGTGTCCGTTGAAGATCGCCATCTGCCGCCACGCGTCGGCACGACTGAGCGGGCGTCCGTCGCCCAGGTGTCGCGTGACGTCTTCGTCTGCGACGATGGCAGCGTAGGCGTCGAGGTCACTCGACCCGAATGCGCGAAGTCGCAAGCGCGGCGTGAGGATTTCTGGAATGTGGGCGGTGTGTTCCGCGGTCATTGCTGCTCACCGTCCGGCCGAAGGCGACTGCGTTCGCGCGGGCAGTGTAGTGTCGGCTCTCATGAACTCTCGCGTGGAGAAGGTGGGCGATCATCGCCAGCCTGAGTTGTGCGCATCCCGGGATGGCTCGTCATTCTGGTGCCAGACTCTCATTCGCGGTAGCATACCGCTTCCCAGACATCCGTGCGAGCGTGCGCGTTCTCTTCAATCTCCCGCATTTCATGATGCAGTCAGTCAGGACCCTCCTCGGCGCATTGCTTCGATCGAGCACCATGCTGGCGCTCCTTCTCGCGCCGCTCACGGGTGTCGGTGCGCAACAAGCCGGACGAAAGATCCAGGTGCTCTTCCTCGGGCATGACGCCACGCACCATCCGTCGGATGTTGCACTCGGCCTCCTTGCACCAGCGTTGGCGAAGGACGGCATCGAGTTTACCTACACGACGAGCCCGGACGACCTCAATCCGGAGAAGCTCTCGCACTTCGATGCGTTGATGCTCTACGCCAATCACGACTCGATCACGCCGTCGCAGGAGAAGGCCTTGCTTGACTACGTGGAGTCCGGGCACGGGTTCCTGCCGATTCATTCCGCCTCGCACTGCTTCCGCAACTCGCAGCGCTATCTCAGCATGATCGGCGGGCAGTTCGACAAGCACGGGACGGGCACGTTCACCGCGGAGATCGTGAAGCCTGACCACGAGGTGATGCAGGGCATCACGCCGTTCGAGACGTGGGACGAGACGTACGTCCACAAGAACAACAATCCCGATCGCACCGTGCTGATGGAGCGCGTGGAGGGCGATCACCGCGAGGTCTGGACGTGGGTGCGCACCCAGGGAAAGGGTCGCATCTTCTACACGGCGTATGGCCACGACGAGCGGACCTGGAAGCAGCCGATGTTCCACGCGATGCTGAAGAATGCGATCGTGTGGTCGGTGGCGCCGGCGGTGCGCGCGCAGTTCGCGCGGCTGAAGATGCCGAAGGCGAAGTACCAGGCGAGCAGCCGCATCCCGAATTACGAGCGCCGCAATCCGCCGCTTCAGTATCAGTTGCCGCTGCCGCCTTCCGAGTCGCAGAAGCTTGCGCAGGTTCCGCCCGGTTTCGAGCTGCAATTGTTCGCCTCAGAGCCGGACATCGCCAAGCCGATTGCCATGGCGTGGGACGCGCGTGGCCGGTTGTGGATCGCGGAGACGCTGGACTACCCGAATGACATTCATCCGGGTCAGCCAGGTCGCGACAAGATCGTGATCCTCGAGGACACCAATCACGACGGCAAGGCGGACAAGTTCACCACCTTCGCGGAAGGGCTGAACATCCCCACGGGGCTGGTGTTCGTGGACGGGGGCGTGCTGGTGTCGCAGATGCCGGACCTGATCTTCCTCAAGGACACGACCGGCGACGACAAGGCGGATATCCGCGAGGTGCGCAACACCGGGTTCGGCTTCAAGGACACGCATGCGGGGCCGAGCAACCTGCGGTACGGCTTCGACAACAGGGTCTGGGGTGCGGTTGGCTACAGCGGGTATTCATCGGTCCAGAACGGCGACTCCATTCGCTTCGGCCAGGCGCTCTGGCGCATGCGTCCCGACGGAAGCGACATGGAGCACGTGGCGAGCTTCAGCAACAACACCTGGGGGCTCGGCTTCAACGAGACGTTCGACATCTTCGGGTCGACGGCGAACAACACGCATGCGATGTACGTGGGCATACCGAATCGCTACCTGAATGGAGTCCGGGGACTACCACCGCGCGCCGGCGGTGCGAAGATCGACGGACACTACGCGATGCATCCGAACACGCCGAACGTGCGCCAGGTGGACGTGTTCGGTGGGTTTACGGCAGCCGCGGGATTCAACGTTTACACGGCGCGCAGGTACCCAAAGGAATACTGGAACCGGATTGCGTTCGTCAGCGAGCCGACGGGACGTCTCCTCCATCGTGCCATCCTGGAGCCGAAGGGTGCCGGCTACGCGGAGAAGGACGGCTGGAACATGCTCGCGAGCGCCGATGACTGGACGGGGCCTGTCGATGCGCAGGTCGGGCCGGATGGCAATGTGTGGGTCGCGGACTGGTACAACTTCATCATCCAGCACAATCCGACGCCGGCGGGATTCGACAACGGCAAGGGGAACGCGTACGAGAATCCGCTGCGCGATCACCGCTACGGTCGCATCTATCGGATCGTCTACAAGGGCGCACCAGCGGCGAAGCCGATGGCGTTGCGGGCTGATCGCCCGGCGGAGCTCGTGCGGGCGCTGACCAACGACAACCTGCTCTGGCGCATGACGGCGCAGCGGCTGCTCGTCGAGCGGCACAACGCGGACGTTGCGCCGGAGCTCATCAAGCTCGTGAAGAACAGGAGTGTCGACGAACTCGGGTTGAATCCGGGTGCGCTGCACGCGCTCTGGACACTCAAAGGGCTCGGTCAGCTCGACGGATCCAGCGCCGCGGCGACGGCGGCCGCGACGGCAGCCATCGATCATCCGGCCGCGGGAGTTCGCAAGGCGGCCATACAGGTGCTACCGGTGAACATGTCGACGTTCGACGCAATGCGCGGCTTCGGTGTGTTCGAGGATCGCGATCCGCATACACGTCTCACGGCGGTCCTCATGCTCGCCGATCTTCCCGCATCGGACAGCATCGGTTCGCTGCTATACGCGCTCGGCAAGGCGTCCACCGTTCAGAACGACGAGTGGCTTTCCCTCGCCGTGCTCGCGGGCGCTGCGCGGCACCGTGCCGGCTACATCAAGGCCTATTCCGCCGACCTCGGTGCCGCCCCGTTTCGCGAGCTCGCGGACAGGATCGCGAAGGAGGAGACGACACCGCCCGCTCCCACCGAGCCAGGTCAGCGCGTGGCCGGACGTCCGGCCGCCCCGCCGCCGCCGCTATCGGTTGGCGAGCGATTCATGCATGCAAACGTGGAGGATATCGTCGGCCCGATCACGCGTCCGTCACAGTTCGGCGCGCGCCAGGGCGCCGGCGCATCCGGGCCGGCGATGGAGGTCAACGTCTCGATCGTGAAGGGTCAGATGAAGTTCTCGCTTCCTGACTTTGCCGTGAAACCGGGGCAGCTTGTCCGCGTGACGCTCACCAATCCCGACGAGATGCAGCACAACCTGGTGATCATGCGTCCAAGCACGCTGGCCGCGGTGGGTGCGCTTGCCGACGCGATGGCAGCGACGCCAGACGCTGCAGAGCGGAGTTATGTGCCGCCCACACCGGACGTGATGTGGTTTACGAAGCTCGTCGATCCGGGCAAGAGTTTCACGATCGAGTTCACCGCACCCCGTCAGGCCGGCGACTATCCCTATATGTGCACGTTTCCCGGGCATTGGCGCATCATGCAGGGCACGATGAAGGTCGCCGAATGAGAATGCCTCACACCACTTCGATATAATGGCCAGGATCAAGGTCGCCGTTGTGGGACTCGGCTTCGGCGCCGAGTTTCTTCCGATATATCAGCGTCATCCGGATGCGGAGTTGTATGCCATCTGCCAGCGCGACGAAGATGCGCTGAAGGAGACGGGCGACAAGTTCGGCGTCGAGCGCCGCTTCAGCAGCTACGAAGCGCTGTTGAACGACCCCGACGTGGACGCGATCCACATCAACACACCGATTGCCTCGCACGCACCGATGTCCCTGGCGGCGCTGCGGGCGGGCAAGCACACCGCGTGCACTGTGCCCATGGCCACGACCGTCGAGGAATGCGTACAACTCGTCGAGGCGGAGAACGCCAGCGGCAAGGTTTACATGATGATGGAGACCGCCGTCTACACACGCGAGTTCCTCTATGCGCAGGAGCTGGCGGAGAAGGGAACGTTCGGGAAGATCCAGTTCCTCCGCGGCGCGCATCAACAGAACATGAGCCTTCCCGGCTGGCCCGCGTACTGGTACGGGATGCCGCCGATGCACTATGCGACGCATGCAGTGGGACCCCTGCTCAGGCTGGCGAATGCGCGTGCGGAGTCGGTCGTATGCTTCGGGTCCGGCCGGATCCGCGACGAGTACGTGCGGCAGTACGGCTCGCCATTCGCGGTGGAGAGTGCGCTGGTTCGGCTCAAGGATTCCGACCTCGCATGCGAAGTGACGCGCTCCCTGTTCGATACGATCCGACAGTATCGCGAAAGCTTCGACGTGTTCGGCACGAATGGCTCGTTCGAGTGGGAGCAGCTCATCGGCGACAAGGCGGTGCTCTACTCGGGCTTCGAGGACGCCCGGCGCGTCGAGATTCCCGACTACGGCCATCGTCTCCCCAGGGAGATCGGGTCGTTCACGCAGGCTGGGGTCTACGATGAGGAGCACGAGCATACCTCGTTCATCCAGGGTGGTGGGCATGGCGGCTCGCATCCGCACCTGGTGCACGAATTCGTTCGCGCGATCGTCGAGGGGCGCCAGGCTACGGTCGATGCGGCCACCTCGGCCAACTGGACGATGACCGGCGTCTGCGCCCACGAATCGGCCATGCGTGGCGGCGAGTGCATCGACATTCCGCAACCATGAACCGCCGCGGACCATCATGAAGCTGGGCATCAGCACGTGGGTGTGGACGTCGCCCGCAACGACCGAAGTGCTCGAAACACTCATCCCGCACATCGCGTCGCTCGGCTACGATGTCGTGGAGCTGCCCGTGGAGTCGACGGAGCAGTTCGACGTGCAGCGCGTGCGAACGATTGCCGAGTCGAGCGGCATCGAGGTGTCGGTGTGCGCGGTGATCTCGTCGGGGCGTGACTTCCTGATTCCCGATGAAGTGGACGCGGGCATCGCGTATCTCGAATGGTGTATCGATGCGGCGCAGGTTCTCGGATCGCCCGTGGTGGCGGGGCCGTTCTACTCGGCCGTCGGACGCTGCTGGACGTCCACGGCCGCGGAGCGCGATCGTGACCTCGACGTCGTCGCCGAGGTGCTGTGTGGGCTTGGCCGGTATGGAGAGGCGCGCGGTGTGTCGCTTGCTGTCGAGACGCTCAACCGTTTCGAGACCAGTTTCCTCAACACGACCGAACAGGCACTGGAGCTCGTGCAGCGCGTGGATCACCCGAACGTGGGGCTCTGTCTCGACCTTTTTCACCTTGGCATCGAGGAGAAATCGCTTGGGCGTGCGGTACGCGCGGCGGGTCGTCACCTGAAGCACGTGCAGGTGGCGGAGAACGATCGCGGTACGCCGGGATCGGGTCAGCTCGGATGGATCGAGTTCGCGGGAGCACTCAAGGAGATCGGTTACGATGGGCGCGTCGTGATCGAGACGTTCTCGGATCGTGTGGAGGCGATTGCGCGCGCGGCGGCAATCTGGCGCCCCCTCGCCAGCGACCCGGACACGCTCGCTCGCGAGGGGCTCGATTTCCTGCAGCGCCTGTTCGCCGCCCCCTGAGCGGGATTGAGGTCGCCAGCCGCATCGGCTCTTCGCGCACGTGGGCGATGACGACTCGCTCTGCACGCTGCGAGCTGCGTCTCGCGACTGATGTCGCAGGCGGCGACAAGACGTGGAGCCGCGGCGACTGTGATGGAGCCCGCATTGCGGGCAGAGCACCGATGAGGATGGCGCGCGCGGGCAGCATGATGCGGGATTGCGCGGATAGCGGGGCCGACGAAACGAGCGCGGCGGCGGCGATGATGGCCAGAGCAGCCCGAGCTCGAAGGAGAGGACGGTGCCGCACACGGCTCCCACCGCGAACAGGATGGCGGTGCCACGCGCCCATCGATGGGCAATCTCGCGATACAGCGGATCACCGGTACGTCGTCAGCGCCATTCCGCCAGCACCATCAGCAGCGGCATTGCCACGCCGATCTCGGCAAAGATGATGTGGAAGCCGAGCGACACCGCCGGCTGCGTGCGAGCGGCGAAGAGGTCGCGTGGTTGACGCCTCCCATCAGGCGGCTGCCGACTCCAGCGCAGCGATGTCGAGCTTGCCCATGGTCAGCATGGCGTCCATGGCGCGTTTTGCCTTCGCGCGATCAGGATCCTGCAGGAGCTTCGGCAGGATGGACGGAATGATCTGCCACGATAGCCCGAACCGGTCCACGAGCCATCCGCACCGGCTCTCCGAGCCGCCCTCCACGAGTTGCGCCCAGAGCCGATCCACTTCCTCCTGTGTGTCGCAGCTCACATAGAGCGAGGCGGCGGGAGAGAGGGCGTAGTGTGCGCCGCCGTTGAAGATGATGATCTGCTGCCCTTCAATCTCCACCGTCGCGCTCATGGGCGATGAGCTCAGCACCCGCGAGTTCGGAAACACCGAGGTGTAGAGCGCGACCGCCTCTTCGACGTGTCCGTTGTACCAGAGAAACGGGGTGATCTTCTGCAATGTCGCCTCGGTCAGTGTACTGTCGTCCGCCATCCGGCGTCCGTGCATCAGCAAGTCGGAGCCGGTGCCGGATTCTCTACATCGCCCCCGATCACGGCGCGAGCGTCCTGCTGCGGACGCCATCGCTTCAATACCGAAGACGCTCCAGGAACAGTATGCTCTTTGGCACGTTCACGATCGGGTCAGGCGTCTCGTCTTCGAGATAGTAGTACTGGAGCCCGTCCTTGCTCGCTGCGGCCATGACGTCGACCCAGTTCACCTGTCCTTCGCCAATGACCGCCTGTTGGTCCGCCGGCAGTCCGCCGGACAGGGAGCCGCGCGCTATGCCGGACTTCATGTCCTTGATGTGCATCAGCTTGTAGCGTCCCGGATACTTCCGGATTTGCGCTGCGGGATCGATGCCCGGGAGGAAGGCCCAGAGTACGTCCATCTCGAACGCCACGAGTGACGGATCCGTGTCGCGAATGATGAGGTCCATCAACGTGCCGTCCCGATAGGGCACCAGTTCGTAGCCATGGTTGTGATAGAAGAACGTGAGCCCCGCGTCCTTCATGGTGCGGCCGAACTGGTTGAAGTCCGCAATCGCGCGGCGCGCATCTGCCTCCGTGAACGCACCGGTGTGCGGATACCATGCGAGTCCCACGTAGGTGGCGCCGAGTGCCTTGGCGTTCGCGATGACGACTTCGGGTGTCTTCTTGAGGTCATCGTAGCCGACGTGCATGGACGTCACCTGGAGTCCGGCATTGTGCACCATGTCATTGAAGCGCGCCACGGGCATGCCGTACAGTCCCGCCGTCTCGACATGCGTGATGCCCATGCTGCGAGCCATCTTCAGCATGCCGGCCGGGTCGGTCTTCGCCATGTCGCGAAAGCTCCAGAGCTGCACGCCCACCTGCGCGCGTGTGTCGCCGCCAATGGTTGCCTGATGTGACGCGCCTGCCGTCGCTGGCGCACCCGACATCGTGCTGCCGGACTGCGATGAACTGCACGCCGAGACCGCGAGCGTGATGGACAGGAGGACAGGGAGCGACCGATACGTGGTGGACATGAGACTCCGGGCTGTGAGGCTGTCGTGGTTCGCCCACTGACGACGCGACGGGTTGAAACCTCCCGTGCCTCCGTGAGCGCGTCAAGCGCCCGCGGCACGTTGGTGACGTCCACACAGGTGCGGGCGCACGAAGATCGGAACGGCGCTATTGTTGGCGCGTTGGCTGTCCGTTCACCCATCACTCCGAGCCGCTCCCTCGTGAACATGCGCACATTCGTCCTCACCGCACTGCTCGTCAGCGTCACCCTGCCGCGCAGCGCGGCGGCACAGCGCGTCTCCTCTCCGTGCACGACCGCGACGACGGCATGCCAGCAGTGGCTGACCTATGGCCGTGGTCCCGCGCGGTCGATGGTGTACTCGACGCATTCACTTGATGCGCCCAACGCCACGATCACACGTGCACTCATCATGGTCCATGGCGCCGGTCGCAACGCGGACCACTACTTCTCGACGGCGACCGCGGCTGGCTTTCTCGCTGGGGCGCTCGACCATGCGATCATCATCTCACCGCGGCTCCTCGCCGCGCCCGACACGGCGAAAGTCGATGAAGTGATGTGGCCCAACGGCAACAACAGCTGGCGGTCGGGGGGCATTTCGCCGTCGCATCCAACGCTGACGTCGTTCGATTTCCTCGATGAGCTGGTGCGAAAGTTGGCCGACAAGAAGACATTCCCGAACCTCACGAGGATCGTCATCGCGGGGCACTCCGCTGGGGGGCAGGTCGCCACGCGGTACGAGATGACCAACCGGGTGCACGACACGAGGGGCGTGAGCCTCAGCTATGTCGTCGCCAACCCATCGAGCTACGCATGGCCCGCCGCGGTACGTCCGCTCCCCACCGGCGACGCCGATCCCGCCGGCGCTGACAAGGAAGCACTCGGCAGCGACGGCGAGAAGCTGCACGCGAACTTCACCTTCGATGCGTTCGATGCCGCGAAACTGCCAACCTACAATCGCTGGCCGGCGGGACTCGAGGGTCGCGTGGGATACGCGGCCACGATGAGCGATGAGCAACTGATCAGCCAGCTCGTGCAGCGTCCGACGACCTACCTTTTCGGGCAGGTCGATGTCCTGCCCCTGGGCGGGTTTGATTCGTCGCCGACCGCCATGGCGCAGGGGCCCACGCGTCGTGCGCGTGGCGAGGCGTTCTTCCGGTACATCACCGACACGCTGCACGCGAATGCCACGGCGATCATCGTGCCCGAATGCGGACACAATGATCGTTGCATGTTCACGACGGACGTGGTGCTACCGGTGCTCTTTCCCCGTTAGCCTCGTTTGCAATTTTGCGTCATTCGCGCGACGGCGGGAATCGATTTCCGGTTCAAGACGACAACATGAATTCCTGCCAACCATCAACGTCTTTCCCAACAGATGACCAGTGAAAAGGGTGCGAC
>JBBQFW010000024.1:0-23632 GCA_038322445.1 Gemmatimonadales bacterium | reverse complement strand
GCGGGATTGCGAGCCACGTAGAGGCCGTGTGGCTTCGGCGCCACCAACGGAAAGTGGGATGTGACGGACGGTACGACGCGATTCGGTTCTGATCTCCGACGCCTGCCGGCGCGGAACCCTCACGCGGGGACAGACGACATTTCTGCACGGGCGCGGCGCCGTTGTACTGCTTCGTGGTCGCATGACTGCCGGGCCACTGGCGTGCCGCGAATCATTGCCCAACGGGTCGGATGCGTAACGCGATCGGAGCCGCCGAACGCATCGAGTATCGCCACGAAACGCCATTCGCGCAACCCACCCCCTTCAATCCGCCCGCTCCAATGCCCCCATAGTCGCACGCCGATGCGCACTGCCGGCACCAACGCCCGGCCTCCGGGCGCTCAGCCGATGAACGCGTCGGGTTCACTGATGCCCAGCTTTCGCGAGAGCACGACCAACCGGCGCGCGAGCGTGAGCATGCGCCCGACCGCCGCATGCTGCTCACTCCCCAACGCCTCGAGTTCGAGCAACTGCGCCTCGGCCAGAAGCGCCGTGAGGGGATTATTGAACGCGTGCTGCAGCGCACGCGCCGACTCGCCCAGCGCAACGTCCGACCGCACTCGGCGAAGTTCACGCGCGGCGACCTGTTCCTCGCTGTTGTAGACATGGGAGACCGCCTCGTCCTTTCCCTTCGCGCCGCGCTCCGCGAGGAGGGCGAGGATCAGGCGGTCTGGATCGGCGCCCGGCAGCAGCTGCAGGAGGAGCTCCCGCGCGAGGAGCGTGGACGGCTCGGCCACCATGAGCGCCGCGCCACGCGCGGGCGCGGTGCTGCGGTTGATCCGTTCCGAGTAGCTTTCGCTCATGACTCCCTCCCACATGGATGTCGGTGCCGCAGTCTCGGCCGCCGTTGAAGAGTATCGTCGCAATGGCGACATTGGCGCACTACTGGAACGCATGAAGGAGCTTTCCAGCGCAGCGGACCCTGACGTCCTCGTCGCGGCGACGGCGTCCTTTCACGACCTCCCGGAAGTCGTCATTCCGGCGTATGAACGCGTAGTGGCCGCCCGCCCAACGGATGCCCAGGCAATGGTCGTGCTCGCGAACGCGTACTGGCTCACCGGCCGCGGAGCGGACGTGGTGGGCGGGCTTGCGTCACGCGCCATTGCGGCGGACGGAGGCAATCGCGGTGCGTGGCACCTCTGGTCGTTGAGTGAATCCAATCCGCGCGCCCGGGTGGAACGATGGCAGCAGGTGGCGGAACGTTTTCCCGCGGACCAGCTCGCGCGGGCTGCGCTGGCGGACAACGCCGCAAGCCTCGCTGGCGCCGAGCACGACCCGTTGGCGCTCGACCTGGCAGTGAGGACGTACGAAGGGTTGTGGGCGGAGGCGAGCAGGGATGAAGAACGTCGCGCCCTCGAGGAATCCATCGCGAAACTGAAGGGCTGGAAGCTGTAGAAGGCTTGCCGCCCGGAGGCTCACGCCGTCTGTCCCCGTGCCCCTTGGGCGCGCGCGGGCGCGAGTGCATGCACCGCATCAATGAGCTCCTTCAGCTCGAACGGCTTGCGGAGTGACGGACACTTGCACGACAGGATGAGCTTGTGGGCGCGCTCGGAAATGTCGCCCGTCATGAAGAGCGTGCGGTGCCGCAGATGCGGATAGGTGGCTGCGGCGAGCTCGAACACCACGTCGCCGCGTGTGTCCGGAATGCGCAGGTCGATCACCATGACATCGATGTCCTGCGTCGCCAGCACCGCAAGCGCCGCGTCCCCAGAGTGTGCGGAGGTGACGTCGTAGCCGGCACGCGTGAGCGCAATGGAGAGCACCCGACAGATCGCCGGTTCATCATCGACCATGAGCACCCGCACCGGATCAGCGGACAATGCGTCCCCGGTGCTGCGCGCGCGAACCTCTCTCCCTGCGGCCCTTCGCCATTCGTGCCTCGTCATGCGGGTGTACGAACATCCTGCTCGGGATCAGCATGTCGGAGGTGCTCTGCGAGAAGGCGCACGAACGTCTCCGGTGATATGCCGCGCCGAATATCCTTCGGCGAGTGTCCCGTCCACTCCTGCAATAGTTTCGTCAGCGTAGCCGGATCTGCGTAGCCGACCTTGGCCGTGATTTCCTTCAACCGGCTGCCTGGCGTGCGCAGCAGCGTGTATGCCCTCGTCAACCGTGCACAGACGATCAAGTGCCTCGGCTGCAATCCCGCCGGCGTCATGTGTCGGTACAGCGAACGGGGCGCCATACCAGCGAGTTTCGCCAGTTCCTGACTGTTCTTCACCCGCGTCGGTGACCGAAAGAGATGCTCGACTGCGCGTGATACCACGACCGGCAACGTGCGCAGCGACGACTCCAGTTCCTGCAACATCAACTCGGCCATCGGATGGGCAGGCACGCGCTCGATCAGGTCGAGGAAGCGACGCGGCTCATCATCAAACCGGTTGAGCACCACATGCTGCACGTTCAGCCGTGCGAGCCTGACCACCATCCGCATCGCCATCGGGGCCAACACGGTGTAGACGATCACCGGCAGCGACGGACGGCCCGCAATGATGTCTTCGAGTGCGTCGCCATAGAGGCCGTCGCGCAGGGAAGGGTCGACGATCAACAGGTCCGCGACGTCCGCATTCAGCAGCGCATGCAACTCCGACGCATCGACGGCGGCGTCGAGAGAGTGTGCGTCTCCCAGGACGATGCGAAGATGGGCGAGCAGATTCCGGGGAAGTATCGCGACGACGTGCAAAGCGGCCTGCGGAAGGATATTGGCACAAAACGCCGGTTTTCTGTCACAAATTGCCCGTTTACGCAACGCACCGCGACCCTAGCCTTCGGATGTGGTTCAGGACGAACCGCCCACCTCACACTGGAGTCGCCCAATGTCCCGTCGTCAACTCTCCCTGCTTGTGCTCGCCATTGCCTCCTTTGTTGTGACGGCATGCGGGTCGTCCCCGACAGCGCCGAGCCGTGACACGCCGATCGTCGTGATGGGCTCAGGTGGTTGATTGCCGGTGCTGCGCGTCAGCTGACTCCTGAGAGTCGGCGCATTTCGCTCAGCTCAGTGGCGATACGCTGGATATCCCGTGGAAAGTCCCGAGCGGACTCCACGGGCGCGTTGGTTCTCACCGCAGGACTCGCGCTCAGTGCCGCCTCCGCGGCAAAAACAAAGCGATTGAAGGCGTGATGCGTGGCGGTTGCAAGCGCGCGCTCCAGCCAGGTCGAGGCAGACTCTTCGTCGCCCAGGGCCTGGTAGCCCCTGCCGACGTGCAGCTCGAACTGTGTCAGCAGGATCGGCGGAAGCGCCACGTTCACCAGTTGCTGCCGGTACCGCTCGAAGTTGATCTGCATCCCGTCTTCAGCCGACAGCTCCATCAAGTTGATGGTGGCCGTCCAGCGATGGTATTGCTCGCGTGCGGTCGCGGCCAGGATGAGGAAGGCATCACGTGCCGCGGACTTCACGCCCAGCATGTAGAACGCACCGGCGAGATCGTGCAGGATACGATCGCGCTCGGACTCGATCACGCTGCCGTGCAACGCCTCGTACGCGTACTGCACCGCGAGGTCGTACTTCCCACTGGCGAAGGCGATGTAGGAACGATCGTGCGTGGCCAGTGAACTCACTTCCGTGAGTTCGTGCTGGTCGGCCAGGATCACGGTATCATGGAGCATGGCGTCGGCCGCAGGCAGGTTGCCGCGTGCGACGACGATCTTGGCTTCCCCAATACGGGCACGCAGGGTACCGATCATGTCACCCGTGCGGTGCGCCAGCTCGGCCGCCGTTGTGAACGCCTCGGTGGCGTCCGTGAAGTCGCCCAGCTCGCGAAGACAATGACCGCGCCGCAGCAGCGCATTCACCGCGATCTCGCTCTCCTCCTCGGGATGGATGTGCGCGAGCACGGTGTCATAGACGTCCGCCGCAAGCGCCCACTTGCCGTCCAGGTCGAGCGAACGCGCATACGCCATGATACGCGGGGCGACAGTGTGCATGTCGCCCGAGCGCGCCGACGTCAGCATGTCCAGCGCACTCACGAGAATCGCCCGCGCCGGCATTCCGGCAGGCATTTCCTCGAGACACGCGGCCACGGAGCGTATGCCCCAACCGTCCGCCGTCACCGCATCCCCGCCTTCATCGATCCAGGAATCCACGAGACGCAGGAACACCAGGCCGGCACTCACGGCACGCCACCACGGATCCGTTTCCTCGAGCGATGCGAGCTCGGTGAAGAACGGCAGATGACGCACTCGCTGCATTGAATCGAACACCAGTGATCTCCGAAGGGGCCGTCAGAAACCTGTTACCACGAATTAGACGAACAACACGTTCGGCCACAGGGCATGACAGTTCAAGGGGGTTTTTCAGACAGAAATACCGCTATTTGTGACAAGTGATCATCTGTTTTTCTGTAGCCGCGTCGAGTCTAACGGGGACAGGACAACCAGTCCCACATTCCGGAGAAATCGAGCTGAGCCGAAAGCGAAGAGGCGCCCTTCCGGGGGAAGGGCGCCTCGCCTGCCACTGGTGCGCCGCCGCCTGCTACTTCGCCACGAACCGCGTCTTCGTTGAATCCAGGCGATCGAGCTGGCGCCGGATGTCATCACCGATCGCCTCGATGCGATTGATACTCTTCGGGTTGAATTTCGGGTCGTACGGGCTGAGCGCCGGACCACCCGCCACCTCGAGTACCGCCTCGAACTTGTAGCTGTGCGTCTGACCCGTCTTGGGGTCTGTCCAGCTACCCTGCCACGCAAGCGGACGATTCTTCGGCCACAATCCATACGGAAGCGCAAGCGTGCGGATCTTGTAGCCCGGCACCGCGGAATCGATGCCCATTGCATTGCGCGCGATCTGTTCCTGCACGGCGGCGTCGGGATACTTGTTGAGCTGCATGTGCCACAGCGTATGATCGCAGAGTTCGAAGCCCTGATCCGCGAGCCACTTCACCTTCTGGAAGCGCCACTCCTTCTTCTGGCCGCCATACTTCGGGCCATCGCCGAAGAAATTGTGACCTGCCGCACCTCCGTTCAGCATGCAGAACGTCGCGCGGTTCTTCCAGCCTGGATGCGTCTTCGCAAAATCCAGCCAGATCCCGACGGCACTCGTCGGATCGATTTCGAGCTTGCCGTTCTGTTCGAGGTAGCGGAACTGCGAATCGGACGCATCGTCGAACACGACCACCACCGGCGACATGCCGGCTGGCACATCGCGGAAGTCCTTGTCGAGCATCTGAGCAATGGTGATCGGACGGAATCCGCGCTTGTATGCCTCCTCGAGGTCTGCTCGATAGCTCGCCGCGGTTCGCGTATAGAGCGAGTTCTTGTCCCCGGAGATCACGTGGTACTCGAGCACGGGAATGCGCCCCTGCAGGTTCGCGGAGGCACTCCCGCTGACCGAAGCCGGCGCGCCGGCGCCGCTCGCGGATACAGTGCCGCTGTCGGACGAGCCGGTGGTTACCACCGAGCCGCCCGACGAGTCGCGGGTTCGGATTCCGTTGCCCGAGCCGGCGGAAGACGCGTCGCCCTTCGAGCAGGCGGCGATGAGCAGTGCAAGGACGACAGATCGGCGATCCATTTCAGACCTTCGGGGTGAAAAGAAAGGGGAACGAGGCAGTCACGGCCGGAAACATGCTTCCGCACCTGCCGTACCAGTATGCAACCCCCGCTCCCGAGGACCGTGCCTTTTCTCCGTCTCCAAGAACGCGTGACACTCCTCCGGCGGCGCCTCGCCGGGCTGGATGACCCGGCGCGCCCGTGGCGGACGTACGGGAAATGGCTCGCGATCCTCGGGATGGCCTGCGCGACAGTGCTGCTCTTCGATGGCTGGCTCGCCACCTGCGGCTTCGAGGGATGCCCCACTCGCGCCGGCATCCGCGCCTTCCGACCCGGCGAAGGCGGCCGCATCGTGGACCGGAATGACAAGTTCCTCGGCCGCATCGCCCTTGTCCGGCGCGTCAACGTCAGCATCGACGCCATTCCGCCGTACGTCCGCGCCGCCTTCCTCGCCACCGAAGACCGGCGCTTCTACCAGCACAACGGACTCGATTGGCGCGGCCTCTTCCGCGCCGCACTGAGCAACATCAGGCACGGCGGCGTGCGCGAGGGCTTCAGCACCATCACCATGCAGGTCGCCCGTAACTCGTTCCTCGTGAACAAGCGCTACGGCCGCACGATGCGTCGCAAGCTCATCGAGCTGCGGCTCACGCGCCTCATCGAGAGCGAGCTCACGAAGGACCAGATCCTCGAGCTCTACCTCAACCTCATCTACCTCGGCAACGGCATGAACGGCGTCGAGGCGGCGAGCCGCGACCTGTTCGGCAAGAGCGTTGACAAGCTCACGGTGTCGGAGGGCGCCATGCTCGCCGCGCTGCCGAAGGGGCCGAGTGCGTACACGCCGCGCGACCATCCGGAACGTGCCCTCCGTCGCCGGAACCTGGTGCTCGGGCTCATGGCGCAGAGTGGCTACATCTCGCCGTCTGACGCGCAGCAGCAGGCGCAGCTACCGCTGCGCATTGCGGAAGACGAATGGCGCCCGGATAGCGGGAAGGAGCCACTCGCGCTCGATGCCATCCGTGCGCTCATCGACTCGATTCGGCCGGATGCGCTCAAGGAGGGCGACGTCACCGTCTACACCACCCTCGACGTGAACGCGCAACTGGCGGCGGACCGGGCAGTGCTCAAGCAGACGACTGCCGTCACGCGCGAGACGCAGTATGCCGGCGGTCACGTGAAGGAAGCAGCGCAAGGTGCGCTGATCGCACTCGACCCGCGCACCGGCGACATCCGTGCACTTGTCGGCGGCCGGCGCTCCAAGCGCGGCTTCAATCGCGCCTTCAATGCGAGACGGCAACCGGGTTCCGCCTTCAAGCCGTTCGTGTACGCCGCGGCGATGAAGGCGGGGATGACGCCCGCGACGCTCGTCGATGACGAGCCGGTCGAAGTCCCGCAGGGTCGCACGACATGGAGTCCCTCGAACTACGACGACAAGTACATCGGCACCATCACCCTCGCGAAGGCGTTGGCCGTTTCATCGAACGCCGCCGCCGTGCGTGTGAGCCAGACGGTCGGCATCCCGAACGTGATTCTCGCCGCACGTCGGAACGGCATTACGAGTCCCTTGCCGAATTTTCCGGCCATGGCGCTTGGAGCCGTCGAGGTGACGCCGCTGGAGCTTGTGGCCGCCTACGCGCCCTTTGCCAATGGTGGACTGAAGGTGCACCCGCGACTCGTGCGCCGCATCGAAGCCGCGGATGGCACGCTGCTCTGGAGCGCCGAGATTGCGCCCGCGGATACGGTGATGGATCCGCGCGATGCCTACCAGATCACGGATATGTTGCGCGGCGTCGTCGACGGAGGCACGGCAAACACCATTCGCGGCCTGGGTGTACGCGGCGCGGTCGCGGGAAAGACCGGGACGACAAACAACGCGACCGACGTCTGGTTCGTGGGCTATACGCCGACGCTCGTCGCTGGTGTGTGGTTCGGCTACGACACGCCGCGTTCGATCGCGCCGCACGCATCGGGTGGCCACCTGGCTGCCCCGGCGTGGGCGGACTTCTATATGAATGGGTGGAGCGAGCCCGCGAACTCCGCCGACGCATGGGCGCCCCCCGCGGGCATGACGATGCGCGTCGTCGATCCCCTGAACGGCATGCTGGCTGGCCAGTGGTGTCCGGCGAAGAAGCAGGAATACTTCAAGCCGGGTACCGAACCGACGGAGGTCTGCAACGTCCACACGGAACCCGAGAGTGAGCCCGTGTTCGACGAGCCTCGCTCATTGCCGGTGCCGGACCCAATCAAAAAAGGTGTGAACGGAATTGGGAACCTGCTGAAGAAGATCTTCCGATTCTAGTCTCGTCCACCTCGTAGAACTGCGATTTACCACAGAGGTCACGGAGGGCACAGAGGACTGGATGTAGTCACATCCTGAACTCTGTGTCCTCTGTGACCTCTGTGGTAAATCGCTGTACGGTTGTTAAAGAATCCCGAGCCCCGCATGCTTCACATCAAATCCCGGGAAAACAGTCTCCAGTCGAGTCGCGCCGAGATGCTTCGCCGCTACTTCCGAGAACACCGACCGGAAGTCCGTGGTCAACGCGAGGTCGCGACCTTCATAGAGTTGCTCGGGCTCCAGTCCGGGCCACTTGCCGTAGACCTTCTTTCCCTTGACGTCGCCGCCGATGACGAAGAGCGCACTCGCATGGCCGTGATCCGTGCCGCCGTTGCCGTTCTGCCGTACCGTGCGCCCGAACTCCGACATCGTCATGATCGTCACCTCGCCCATGCGGTCGCCGAGATCGGCGACCAGCGCCGCGATCGACTTCGCGAAATCGTCCAGGCGCGCGGCGAGCTGTCCCGTCGACGCACCCTGGTTCACGTGGGTGTCCCATCCGCCCACGTCCGCGAATGCGACCTCGAGCCCCACGTCCGACTTGATGAGCTGCGCGATCTGACGGAGACGCGTACCGAACTGGGAGGTCGGATAGGACGCATTGTTCTGCGGCTGGTACTTCTGCGGATTCGCCGCCTTGAGGATCTTCACCGCCTCGAACATCTCGCCGCCCGCCGCGTGCACGACGTCGGCGGTGCCGGTGCGATAGAGCGCCTCCAGCCGATCGGCGGCGGGACCCGTGGCGCGCACGCTGAACTCATCGAGGGAGTTCATGGCGATCGTCGCCGCGGGACCTTCGAGCATGCGCGGCGTCTGCTGCGTCATCGCCACCGCGCGAAACGGCGACGGCTTCGCGTCGGGTGCACACCCGGCCTCGCACGTGCCCTTCACCGCGAGGTATCGATTCAACCATCCATCGCGCGTGCCCTTCTGGTCCGGCGTACCGGTCTCCATGTAATCCTGCGCGTCGAAGTGCGAGCGCGTCGCACTCGGGCTGCCAACGGCATGCACGGGCGCCAGAATGCCCTGGTCCCACAACGGCTTCATCGGCGCGAGGCTCGGATGCAGCCCGAAGAAGCCATCGAGGTCGATCGCACCCGCTGGTCCCGCATTCAATGCCGGACGAGGGATCGCGATGTTCGGACGCAGCTTGTAGTATGCCGCCTCGCCATGGGGCACCACGACGTTGAGCGCATCCGCGGCGCCGCGCTGAAACAGGCAGATGAGCGTCTTGCCACGCGACACCCCCTTGAGCGCCGCGCCATCAAGCAGATTTGCACCGTAAGCGGTGCGGCGAAGAAAACTGGGGCTCAATCCCATGGTCACCATGGCGAGCGCGCCGGATTTCATGAAGACTCTGCGGTCCATGTTATTTCCCTCGAAGGAAAGTCAACGACGCTGGAACTCGGGCGCACCGATCGCCAGACCGACGACCTGCGCCAATCCATTCAACTGCACCGGCTGTCCCATCGCACGCGCGAGAGCGGGACGGGGTGCTCCACTCTTTCCCGGCGGCCCCACTCGGCCACGCATCGGCGTCTCGGCGTCGCCCATTGTCATCGACGCCACGTCGGTCGATGACGAATCGGCCGGCGCGACGGCGGCCAGCTTCGCTGCCAGTGGGTTCTCGCCGCTCAGCAGGATCTGGCGCGTATCGGGTGACGCCTGGCCACCGAAGAATGCGAGGATCACCGCGTCCACCTGCTGATCACGCGTGGCAGTCTTGAGCGACGCCGTCTCGGTCCACTGCGAGAGCGCCGCACCGGGCAGGCGACCCGCGGCCACCGTGACGCCGAAGTTGATCCGGTTGAGGATCGCCCCGCTGTTCATCCACGACTCGCCCGTCTCTGGCCAACCATTCGGAGCCTGGTGACCGAAGATCGGCGCGCCGAGGAATCCGACCATCTGCGCTGATCGCAAGGTCGTGTCGGCCTGCGCACCAACCGCCCGCAGCGCGGATGCCACGAGCTCGAACGGGCTCTTCACCTTGGTGCGGTAGGCAGCACGGCTGAAGAACTCCGGACTCGTCACGATGGTCCGTACTACCTCACGGATGTCGCCGTCGGTCTTCAGGAACGTCTGGGCGGCGCGATCCACCAGCGCTTCCGGCGGGGTGTCGCCGACGAAACGGATCGCGAGCTTGCGCGCGATGAACTTCGCCGTCGACGGATGACGCGCGACGATATCGAGTACGGCCTCGCCATCGTCGACGCCACCACCGGCGGGAATCACGTGGCCGAGCACCAGCTTCTGCGCCGCGTCGTGGATCTCGGGACGAAAAGTGAATTCCGCCGCGCCGCGCGGGTTCATGGTCCAGCCGGTCAGGGCACGCGCGACTTCCATGATATCCTGCTGGCTATAGCCGCCATCCACGCCAAGCGTGTGCAGTTCCATGAGTTCGCGCGCGTAGTTCTCGTTCAAGCCGCGCCTGGCGCGTGCACCCGCCTGCGCGCGTTGCTGCACCACCTGCATGCGCTGCTCGGGCGTCATCGCCTCGAGCCGCGTGCGCTGCGCCGGCGTGAGGTGCGCGTTCGGCGCGAGTCTATCGAGGTCTTCCATCGTAAGTGCTCGGGCAGGCACGGCGCGCCACGCGCCGGTCCGTGCTCCGCGGGCGGCTGCCAGCGTCGGGTGCGCGGAATCCGCCGCACTTTGCCACTGGTCGAGGTAGAAGAGCATGGCCGGACTCTTCGCGACCGCGCCAAGCAGGTCGCGGAAGTTGCCCAACGCGCGCGGCCTGATGACATCACGGTCGAACGCGGGAATGAAGATCCGGTCGACGCCCTTGCCGGCGAAGATGTTGAAGTGATTCTCCCAGAAATCGGTCATGACTTCATCGAGCTGACGATCGCTCACCACCGCCCGCGCCAGCTTCGCCGACTGGACGTCGCCGAGAATGCGCTGGTTCTGGCGAAGCTGGTCGCGCAACGGCGGATCGGCTCGCAATGCTTCCGCGCGCAGGCCCTTCTTGCTGCTGGTGTCACCCGACTGCGCCTGCGTCTTCTGTTGCTGGCGGATGGCCACCTGCCCGCGATCATACATCGCCACGAGCTCCGTGGTCGGCTTCCCCAGCGTTTCATATGAAGCGACGATGCGCTCCGCGGCGCCATCATCGATGCGGTCGGACGCGAGTTGCAGGGCAATCCACTGGTCGACGCCCGTGGCGCGTACCTTCGCCACATCACCGGGTCGCGGTCCGAACGCAAGGCGGTTCAGGACCTGCTGCACCTGCTGGTCTGCCGTCTGCTCGCGCGGCGCCGTTGGCGGGACCACGACCAGCGCCGCATGCGCAGTGCTGGCGGTGCTCACGCGGCCCGTGTTCGTCGCGCATGCCCCGACCAGGAGCATCGCAGGCAGGATGAGTCGAGAGGCTGACGTATGGATCATGGCTGAACGTCCGGATTGAAGTGTCCGGAGGGGATGACGCCGGAGACGGCCAATGGTTAATGGCACCATCGCGTGTAAGAAGCACGCACGGAAAAATGGCTTGCGCTGCCGCACGAAACAGCGCATAGGATACGGAGCGCGATGAAGCGCCGCGTTGTCCGACACGCGTGGCGACGTCGCCAACACTTTCCAAGACGCCGATCAGCCCGCTCATTCCAGCAGACGATTTTGCCCGGCACCTGACCGTCGACGAACTGGCCGCGCAAGCGAACACATCAGCGTTGGTGCAACGCGTGGTGCTGTTCTCCGCTCATCCCGAAGGCCTCGAAAGCGTTCGTCAGTCCGCAAGCGGCGCGCGCGCAGCCGCACTTATCCGCGAGCTCGTCCATTTCGTGCGCCGGAACCTCCGCGGCACTGACGCTGTCGCGAGCAACGATGACGAGCTCATCGTGTTGCTCGAGGGAACCGACGTACCCGCCATGGCGGTCGCACAGCGCCTTCTCTCAGCGGTGCGCGGTCACTTCTTCACGGGTGGCGGCGCCGGCGAGTCACATCGCTTCACGCTCTGCATCGGCGTCTCGCTCGCACCCGAGCACGGCCGGGCCTACGGTGACCTCCTCGCCGCCGCGCGCGCAGCGCGCGACACCGCAGGCACCGACGGGTGTGCCGAGGCGTGGAGCACGCCACCGCGCGGTCTCGACCTCGATCGTTTCGTCGGACGCGCGGAACCACTCGCCCAGCTCACGGACTACCTCGACGACATGGTGCGCGGGGAAGGTCGCGTGGTGGCCGTCGTGGGAGAAAAGGGGGTTGGCACCAGCGCACTCGTGAGAACCCTCGCACCGGAAGTCCGGATGCGTGGGGGCTCCCTCGTGTCGGGCAGTTGCCGCGAGGCGCACTTCGCGGCGCCCTACTCCTTGTGGGTCGAGGTGCTGCGCGCGGTACGACGCCTTCCGGTGAAGAGCACCCGCCTGTGGCGCGAGCTCTCCGCACTCGACCCCACGCTGGAGCGCGCCACCGGCGACGCCGCGCAGGGCGGCAGCAAAACGCTGCTCCTCGAGGAGCTCGCCGACTTCCTCCGGCTCGCCGCGCAACAGCGTCCGCTGGTCCTGTTACTCGAGAACCTCCAATGGGCCGATACGGCCTCCTGGGATGCACTCGAATACCTCATCACCCAGCTCGAGAGCGAGCGCATCCTCCTTGCCCTCACTTTCCAGAGCGGTACGGAGGACGAGGCCCTCGAGCGGTGGGGCCGGCTGGTCACGCGTCCCCGGCACTCGGAGATCCAGCTCACCCACCTCACGCGGGACGACGTCAAGCGGTGGCTCGAGGCGGCCATGCACACTGGCGACCTCGGGCGCGATCTACTGGCATATGTCTACCGCCACTCCGAGGGAAACCCGCTCATGCTCACGCACCTGATGCGCGACCTCGAGGAGAGCGGGCACATTCAGCAGACCGAGAGTGCTTGGCAATGGAGTCCCGTTGGCGAGCTGCCCGCGCCGGTCCCCCTCACCGAGCTGATCGCCCGTCGCATCAACCGGCTCTCCCCGTCCGCGCGCACAGTACTCGAAGCCGCGTCGGCGCTGGGACGCGAGTGTGACGAGTCGCTGCTGCTGGACAGTGCCCTGGGGATCGCGGACGCACGCGACGGGCTCGAGCGACTGCTCGCATGTGGGATGCTCATCCCGACCTTCGACCGCGGGCATCCCTCGTTCGTCGTTGCGCACGACGAGGTGGCGAGCGTTTGTCGCCTAGCCGTGCCGCCGGAACGACGCAAGGAGCTCCACGCCCACATCGCGCGCTCGCTGGCCGCGGACGGACGGTACTCATCGGCCGAAGTGGCGAGCCACTTCGAGATCGCCGAGATACCGATCGAGGCGCATCGCTACGCGCTGCTGGCGGCGGACGAGGCACTCGCGGTGCATGAGACAGGCGCCGTAGCCGAGATGCTGGCCGCCGCTGAGCGCAATGCGCCCGATGCGGCCTCTCTGGCGAAGGTGCGAGTACGTATGGCGTCGCTCGCCGAGGTGGCAGGCCGGTACGAGGACGCGGAAGCGCTCTGCGACCAGGCGTTGGCGTGGTATGCCGGTCAGGGCGACGCAGTCCAGGCACTTCGGCTGAAGCGGACACGCGCGCTCGTGCGCATGAAGCGCGGGTTGGCGGCGCAGGAGACGCTGACCGAGCTCCTTGCGCTCGAGGCCGAGGCGAGCGAGGCGAGCGAGGACATGGAGCGCGCTGCGGTGCTGCTGCACATCGCGCAGATGCACTGGCGCCTCGGTGACTTGAGTGCCTCGCAGCGCGTGGCCGAGGAGGCCGTGCAGATCGCGCAACGAGGCGATGACGTGGTGCTGCTGGCTGACGCGTGCAATCGCCTGGCGGTGACGATCCAGCTCGAAAACGCGCCTCGGGCGCGTGAGCTCTTTGTGCACGCGCTCGACATCGCGACGTCATTGGGCGACGCTTTCCGGCGGGTGCGCGGACTGAACAACATCGGCGTGCTGGAGATGATCTGCAACAACTCGGATGAGGCGTGGCGGGTACTGACGATCGCCGTGGAGCAGGCGCGGACGGCCGGTATCATCGAGTCATGGGGCCGAGCGGAGCTGAACCTCGGGGTACTGGCGGGCCGCATCGGCAACTATGAAGGGGCGCTGCGCTCCTTCTCGGAGGCACTCCGGCTGATGTCGATGGTGCAGAACAGCGAAGAGCAACTGTACGCGACCTACAACCTTGCTGACCTTCAGCGCGAGCACGACCGCCCGCGCGAAGCCGCCGATACATACGAACTGGTGGTGGATCTGGCCGAGCGGATCGATCAGGTGCCGATCCAGGTGGGCGCGTTCGCGGGACTTGGGTTGTGCCGTTTCGAGCTGGAGGATGTGGCCGGAGCGCGCGACGCGCTGGCGAAAGGGGTAGCGCTGAGCGAGGGCTTGGGGGAGTGGTTTCAGGGTCGGGAGCTGCTCGAAGCGCTGAAGCTGCACCTGCTCATTCGCGACAGCGAGATGACGGCGGCGGTGTTGTTGCTCGAGTCGTCGATGCAGCTGGCGCATGCTACCGACATATCGGGAGCGGCCTGGTTGATCGCGGAGTTCGGCCTGATACTTCGTGCGCACGCGCCGGGTGTAGTTGAGTCCGCCGTGAAGCGGTATGCACATCATCCGGAGGTGCTGAGTACGCCGAAAATGAAGCAGCGCTTTGATGTACTGATATTGAACGCTTGATGCATATTGACCGATTGCTACCTGCGGTATTATACTTGAGTAGGACTTTCGGTCCGAGTGCGGAATATGTTTGTTTCCTTTCCGCGGTCGAAACGTCCTGTTGGTAACGACGGCTGATTTCCGAAGACGGAAACTGCGTCGCGTTTTCTGCTTTGCCCGGATATCAAATCAAATGCGTCGTACCAACTGGAAGACTGTGAGTACGCTGGTCACCATGATCGTGATCGCGGGTTGTCAGGAGGGAGCTGTCTCGGCGCCGCAGAGCGCAACCAGCATCATGATGGCGCCAGAGGGCGCGCCGCAGCTGAGTCTCTCGCGTGGTCAGTCAGGCAATACCGATGCGGACTTCACGGTGTCGCCGGCGGGCGGCGTGTTCTTCCTCGGGAAGAACGCAATCGTGTTTCCGGCGAACAGCATCTGTGATCCCAGCACCAGCAGCTATGGCGCAGGCACGTGGGACGATCAGTGCGCTGCTCTCACGACGCCGCTGAAGATTCACGCGAAGGTCCGCACGTCGACCGCGGGTACCTGGGTGGATTTCAAGCCATCGCTCCGCTTCGTACCGTCGGATGATTCGCACAAGTGGGTGTACATGTACATGACGTCGAAGAATGCCATTCTCTTCGCCCCCTCGCTTGGCGCACTCGGCGTAGACGATGCTTCTGCGGACGCAACCGTCCAGACGTACTTCGATTCGCACAACGGTGTGACGCTTCGTCGCGTGAAGCACTTCACGGGCTACATGACGTCTTCGGGCCGCTCCTGCACGCAGGGCGAACCCGACTGCTACCCGACCGAAGGGCAGTAGCAAGTCCGGCCTCGCTCTCCATTTCAAAACGCGCTCGCCTCACGGCGGGCGCGTTTTGCGTCTGACCCATGCGCCCTCGCGCGCTTGAATGTGACGCTGGGGTGGTTTGCGTGGTTCTATCAGTGAACGCTGGCTGAACATCCGCGCCCTTCTTACGTCGACAGAAGGTGTTCCTCGCGGTTCGTGCGTGCCCGCTGCCCAAAACGAAAAGCCGCCATCAAGGTGGTGCACGGGTGTGCTCTCCGCGTCTTCCGCTCCTGGATGCGTGGTCAGCAATCGATCAGCGACACGTTTCGGAAGGGCGACGCGACCGTCACCCTGCGGAGACATGGCGAGGGGAACTTGGTTGGCGTGGTTGGGTCTCGTTGGGTGAGTTTTTGAATGCTGGTGGAGCGCGGAAACTTCGGGTCAGAATGACACGTCGTGGATCTTGGGGTTGGAGCGGCAGGACACTTTTCAGGAAAGGGGGGGAGTATGGATGTCCTCGTGATGCTCGAGGAAAGCCCCGATCATTCGCCGGTGCTCGCGCACGTGAATTCCGTACCTTCGCCACTCGCTTCTGAGCGTCCGGCGCGGGATATCGTGACGCTCTACGGCGTTCCGAGCGCGGAATCACTGGCGCTTGCACTTGCGGCCGCGGTGGAGTCGCACCGTACTGGTCGGGGGCATGACAACCTGCACGCCATTCGTCACCTTGGCGTCTGGGCAGAGCGCGGTGCGATCGGTGACGCAGCATGGCGCGATGTCGGAACGGGTCAGCTGGTCACGCACGACCTCGAGATTCCGCTCGATATCCTGAATGGGACCGCCAACCAGCTGCTCAGTGAGTGCGGCCAGCTCATTCGGCGTCTGGTCGCCGGGCTGTCCATGCCGGACTGGCCGGAAGGGGCGCGTCGCGCCATCACGGTGTCGCTTGGTCCGGTGGTGGGGCTCGCTGCGCCGGTCTTTGCTCCACTCGAATCGTTGCTGGATCGCCTGCGTGAGGCGGACGGGCTTGCATTCGACTACGAGGGGGACTGACACGAACTCTAGCCATGTCAGAGATCTGGAAGGGGCCCGCGCGATCGATGCGCGGGCCCTTTCGTTTCAACGCCAGTTCCCATCGGACGCGCTGGCGCTCTTGACAGCGTGAAGAACCGCAGCCAATCCTAAATACTCAGCAGCACACGTGGGATGGGACATGCCGAGGTCTTTCACTCGCCAGCCGCCGCTCCGGCAATCCGGGAGCGAGCGCGTGCACCAACAACCAGGGCGTCACTGGAGTGCCGCGTGCATCGCGCTGCTCCGGCGGGCGCCCTGCGTACTTCGCTTCAGGAGCGATGGAGTCCCGCGCGGGATTCCGGTTGGGGAACGCGCTCGCTCTCCGCGATGCCCCCGTGACGACGCGAGCAGCGCTCGGCCCTCCCCACATCGGACACTCTCATCGTCATGAGGTACACGCATGCGAGAGTACCAGGGAGCAGAGATTCGCAACATCGCGGTGGTCGGACACGGAGGCAGCGGCAAGACCAGCCTGGTCGACGCCCTTGCCTTCGTGTCCGGATCCAGTAAACGCCATGGCAGCGTCTCGGACGGAACAGCGCTGACCGACACGGCACCAGAAGAGACAGAGCGAGGATATTCCATCAACCTCGGATGTGCGCACGCAGAGTGGATGGGCAGCAAGATCAACCTGCTGGACACTCCCGGCTTTCTGGACTTTCAGGGCGATGCGGTCGCAGGCCTGGCCGCGGCGGACGGCGCGCTGTGCGTCATCGGCGCCACGGCCGGCGTGGAGGTCGGGACGGAGCGCATGTTTCGTGAGGCCCTGTCTCGCCGCGATCCCGTCCTCTTCGTCGTCACGATGATGGACAAGGAGAACGCTGACTTCGACGGGCTCTACCGGCAGATCAAGGCCCGGCTCACCACAAAGGTGATCCCTATCGAAGTGCCCGTCGGTGAAGGGCCCGACTTTCACGGCGTGGTGAACCTCTTCGACCGCAAGGCCCACGTGTATGCACGCGGCACGCGCGGCGGCGCGTACGAAGAGACCGACGTTCCCGCCGAAGTGCAGCCCCAGTTTGATCGCTACTACGCGGAGCTCATCGAGACCATCGCGTCCACCGACGACACCCTGCTGGAGCGGTACCTGAACGGCGAGGAGATCTCCAGAGACGACGCCATGGGCGCGATGAAGGAAGCCATGAAGCGCGGCGAGCTCTTTCCGTTGTTCTGTGTATCATCGACACTGAACTACGGCACGCGGGCGGTGCTGAGCACGATCGTCGAGCTGATGCCGAATGCGTACGAGATGGAGGAGTTGCACGCGTTCACGGGCGCGGAAGGCGATCACACGGTCGAGATCCATGCGCGCGACGACGCGCCGTTCGCGGCCCTGGTCTTCAAGACGCAGAGCGAGCCTCACGTCGGCGACGTGAGCATCTTCCGAATTCTTTCCGGCTCGGTCACCAATGGCGACGAACTGTTCAATGCCACGCGCGACGTGGCGGAGAAACTGAACCACCTCGCGATCTCACAGGGGCGCGAGCGCATCGAAGTACCCCGCCTGCATGCCGGCGATATCGGCTGCGTCGCAAAGCTGCGGAACACGCACACGAACGACACGCTCTCGACGCGCGCCCACCCGGTGAGGCTGCCGCAGATCGACTATCCCGAACCGCTCGTCGAGCTCGCGATTCATCCGGTCAATCGCGCCGACGAAGAGAAACTTCAACTCGGCCTGCATCGCCTGCACGAGGAGGACCCCACCTTCGAGACGCACTGGAACGCCGAAACCCGCGAGACACTCGTCTCGGGCATGGGAGAGCGGCACCTCGAGATCGCGCTGGCGAAGCTGAGGCGGAAGTTCGGCGTGACGGCGGAGCTGTCGAAGCCGAAGATCGCATACCGCGAGACCATTCGTGCGCAAGCCGAGGGGCAGGGCAAGCACAAGAAGCAGTCCGGAGGGCGCGGACAATTCGGCGATTGCTGGGTGCGCATCATGCCGACCCCGCGCGGCCACGGCATCCGCTTCGAGGACTGTATCGTAGGCGGCGCAATCCCGAGCAAGTTCATTCCCGCGGTCGAGCGCGGCATTCATGAGGCCGCAGAGCGCGGCGTGCTGGCGGGATTTCCACTCGTGGACTTTCAGGTGGAGCTGTACGACGGGTCGTACCACACGGTCGACTCGAACGAGATGTCGTTCAAGATGGCAGGCATCCAGGCCTTCAAGTCGGTTGCGCCGAAGTGCAGGCCGGTATTGCTCGAGCCGCTCGACGACATCGAGATCGTGATTCCGGACGAATCGCTCGGTGACGTGCTCGGGGACCTCTCGGCGCGGCGCGGCCAGATTCTCGGTACGGAAGTGCCGGACGGCAACGCAGGCACGCGTGTCCACGCGGTGGTGCCGCAATCGGAGCTTCACCTCTACGCAAGCGCGCTGCAGTCCATGACCCACGGCCGTGCGAGCCTTCGTCGACGCTTTCGCGGATATGAAGAGGTGCCGAGCGAAGCGGCGCAACGGGTCGTCGATGAGGTGATGCGTGCACAGGTGGAGTCCGTGGCATACTGATGGCGCGAAGGGCGAGCGCGCACGAGTGCCTGCTACATTTCCGTGGCGACGCCGCGCACCACTCTAGCGACTAGTGCGATTGATGATGCCGATTGAAGATGCCCGGGCCGACGCACTTGTCGGCGAGCTGCTACAAGGCTGGTGCGACGTTGTCGGCCGCGGCCGCATGGGCATGGCGCTGTCACACGCACTGCGTGCCGCCGGCATTGCCGTTCGGGGACCACACGGACGTGGCGCCGAGGGGGATGATGCTTCCATCGTGATCCTCTGCGTTCCGGATCGTGAGATTGCGGCGGCGAGTGCAATGATTCGCAGTGCGGCCGTCGTAGGTCACGTGAGTGCGTCAGCGGACCTCGCGCTGCTCGAGCCCCACGAGCGATTCGTGATGCATCCGCTCCTGAGCGTGGTCGGGGAAGGGGCGGCGTTCCGGGGCGCTGCCTGCGCGGTGGACGGGAGCACGGCGCATGCACTTGGCGTCGCACAAGCACTCGCGATGCGCCTCGGAATGCGGGCGCGCCACATCGACCCGGGACAGCGGGCGCTCTATCATGCGGCGGCATCTGCGGCATCAAACTACCTCACGACGGTAGGAGGGATGGCAGAACGACTGGCCATGATCGTCGGGCTCGAGCGAAACGATCTCCTGCCGCTCGTGCGCAGCGCCGTGGACAACTGGAGCGAGCGCGGTGCGCATGCTGCACTGACCGGTCCCGTGGCGCGCGGCGATGAAGAGACAGTCGCGCAACAGCGTGCGGCCGTCAGCGCTTCGGCTCCCGACCAGCTTCCGCTCTGGGACGCGCTCGTTGAGGCGACGCGCGCGCTGGCCCGCGCGGACGCCGTCGCATGAACATTGTCCGCACGGTCGCGGAGTTGCGCACGGCGATCGGCGATGCGCGTCGCGCCGGTGTGCGCGTGGGGCTCGTTCCGACCATGGGCGCGTTTCACGACGGACACCTGAGCCTCATGCGACGCGCGAAGGCAGCGTCGGGCTTCGTGGTGGTATCGCTCTTCGTGAACCCGACCCAATTCAACGAGCTCTCCGACCTCGCGCGGTATCCACGCGATGAACAGCGCGATGTCCGGATGGCCGAGGGCGCGCGGGTCGACCTGCTCTTTGCGCCCGCGGTCGAGGAGGTCTATCCCGACGGATTCGCGACGACCGTGGAGGTCAGCGCGCTTGCCCAACCACTCGAGGGCGTCGTTCGCGGCGCACAGCATTTTCGCGGCGTTGCCACCGTGGTGACGAAGCTGCTCAACATGGTGCAGCCGGATGACGCTTACTTCGGCCAGAAGGATGCCCAGCAGGCGTTGATCATCCGCCGACTGGTCCTGGACCTCGACCTGCCGGTGCGCGTTCAGATCTGTCCAACACTCCGTGAGCCGGACGGACTCGCGATGTCGAGTCGCAACGTGCTGCTCGATGCAGTGTCACGAACGCGTGCGGCGACCCTGTCGAAGGCACTCTTCGCGATCGAGGGTGCGGCACGTGATGGCGAACGCCGCGCCGACGTGCTGCTCGAACGCGGCCGCGCGATCCTGGATGCGGAGCAGATCGTTCCCGAATACCTCGCGATCGTGGACGCGAGCACCCTGGCGCCTGTAGAAAGCGTGAATCGTGAGACACTGGTGCCGATTGCGGTACGGTTTGGCAGCGTGCGACTCATCGACAACGTGCTCATCGGCGGTGCAGTTTGACGGTGGGCCTTGCCCGGCTCGCCGAGCTGCACGCCGCTGGTGTGCCGATCGTCATGCTCACGGCGTATGACTATCCCTCGGCGCGGGTGGCGGTCGCGGGTGGGGTAGACGTCATCCTTGTGGGCGACTCCGCGGCGATGACTGTGCTCGGCTACAGTTCCACGCGCGAGATCCGGATCGACGAGCTGATGATGCTCACCTGTGCCGTGCGTCGTGCCGTGACGGACATTCCCATCATCGGCGACCTGCCGTTCGGCAGCTACGAGGCGAGTGATGCGCAGGCCGTCGCTTCCGCCTTGCGCTTTGCGAACGAGGCGGGATGCGAGGCGGTGAAGCTGGAGGGCGGTGGGGAGATGATCCCGCGTGTGCGGGCCATCATCGAGGCGGGCGTTCCGGTGGTCGGGCACGTCGGTCTGCTGCCCCAGTCGGTCAGGACACGTGAGGGCTATCGTGCGCGCGGGCGTGATCCCGAGCAGGCACTCGGCATCATCGCGGACGCGGATGCCCTGGCTGCGGCGGGGTGTGTGGCGCTCGTCGTAGAGGCAGTACCCGCCGCGGTCACTGACATCGTCACCCGGCGGGTCGGCATTCCGGTGATCGGCATTGGCGCTGGTGCGGAGACGAGCGGACAGGTGCTCGTCTATCACGACCTGCTCGGGTTCAGCGAGGGGCGGTCAGCGCGTTTCGTGCGTTCGTATGCAGCGGCGCGCGCCGACCTGAGCAGCGCCGTGGCCGCGTGGGCCGCAGACGTGCGTGCCCGTCGCTATCCCGCGATCGAGCACACGTATCCCATCACGACCGAGGCGCTCGACGAAGTGAAGCGGCGCCTCGGCGGTTCGGCGTAAGGTCAGCCGTTCGCCGACTTCCGGTTGCGGGCCACGCGCTTCTTCTTGGCCGCCTTGCCCGCTTCGATGGGGACGACGTCGCTCTCTGCGGCGATGCCGGGCGCGGTGAGGGGGACCAGTTGGCGCGGCTGCTTGTAGGAGAAGCGCTTGCCCTGGTAGTTGCGGAAGATGACCTCGTCGTCGGTGATCTCCTCGACGTATTCAGGCAGGAGCGGCACCTTGCCGCCACCTCCCGGCGCGTCGATGACGAACTGTGGCACCGCGAGTCCCGACGTCCAGCCCCTGAGCGCCTGGATGATCTCGAGTCCCTTCTGCACCGTGGTGCGGAAGTGCTCGCCGCCCGCGACCTGGTCGGCCATGTAGATGTAGTACGGCCGCACCCGCGCCTTCAGCAGCTCGTGCATCAGCTTCATCATGATGTGCGGGTCGTCGTTCACGCCCTTCAGGAGCACGGTCTGGCATCCCAATGAGATGCCGGCGCGGCTGAGCCGGTCGAGCGCGGCGACGGCGGCCGGCGTGAGCTCACTCGGGTGATTGAAGTGCGTGTTCATGAAGATGGGGTGATACTTCTGCACCATCTCGCAGAACTCCGGGGTGACGCGCTCCGGCAGGTGCGACGTGATGCGGCTGCCGAGCCTGATGATCTCGATGTGTGGAATGGCGCGGAGGCGCTGGAAGATGTACTCGAGACGCTGGTCGCTCAGCATCATCGGGTCGCCACCGGAGAGGATCACATCCCGGATTTCCGTGTGCGCGGCGAGGTACGCGAATGCGGACTCGTACTCCTTCAGCGAGATCTTCTCCGGGTCGCCCACCTTGCGACGCCGCGTGCAGAAGCGGCAGTAGCTGGCACACACCGGGCTCACGAGAAACAGGGCGCGATCCGGATAGCGATGCGTGATGTTCGGGACCGGTGAGTCGCCGTCCTCGTCGAGTGAGTCGATGACGCCGTCGATGACCTCGAGTTCCTGCACGGACGGAATGAACTGCTGCCAGTTGGCGTCGCCGACACTCTGGATCTGATCGAGCGAGTCGCGGGTGATGCGCATCTGGAAATTGTCGAAGGCCGGCTGCAACGCCTCGACGTCGATCTCGCGTTCTGCCGCGTCCTCACCAAAGCGCTCGGCGACGTACGCGCGAAGCTGCTCGAGCGTGCTGATGCTGTCGTCGCGAAGGGATTTCTGCCAATCACTCATGGCGTAGCTGCTCCAACCTCTCGGGCCGTGAGGCGTGTGGTGAAGATGATCCGGTCGTCTGCCGGAGCGTAGAAATCGCGCACGCGTGCTGCTTCGACGAATCCAGCGCGCTGATAGAACTCCCTGGTGCGCGCGTAGTCGGCGCGCGAGGACGTCTCGGCGACGAGCATGCGGGCACCGCGGGGTTCGAGCTGCCGCTCCAGGAATGCAACGAGCTGGCGGCCTACGCCGCGTCCCTGCGCGCCGGGGTGAACCGCGAGCCAATACACGTCGTACGTGCCGCTCGTGGACGGCGTCGGGCCGCAGCAGGCATACCCCAGCAACGTTCCGTCGTCATCGCGGGCGCCGACGAATTCGTAGTCGGCTTCCGCACTCGTGATCGAGGCAAAAGCCTGACCCCGCGCACTCGAGATGTGGTCAACGGAGTCGAACAACTCCAGCGCAATCGCGATCTCCTCGTCTGCAAAGGCTCTTGTTGCGACGAGAATTTGATTGACCCGACTGCGGTCGGTCACGCGGAGCGGCTCGAACTTCATCCGGTCAGGCCCCGCCAGCGGCGAAGAGGTCCGGTTCGTCGACCGTTGCGGCGACGCCGGAGAGCTTCTGCGCGAGCGCCCAGCGCTCAGCGGTCGTCTCGACGGTGCGCCCGCGCTGGAGGCCGAGCTCGCACACCTTTCGCACGAGCGAGCCATAGTCGATGCCGGCGACGCGCGCCATGCGCGCCAGTCCGGCATCCGGCGCGATGTCCGGATTCGCATTCACCTCGAGAATCCATGGTCGACCGCGCTCGTCGATCCGCATGTCGACGCGGCCATACCCGCTGCCCCCGGCGATGCGCCACGCGGCGACGGCAATTCGACGGAGTTGCGCGGCGACGCTCGCCGGCAAGCGTGCCGGACAGCGCGGCGCCGACCCGAGATCCTCGTCCGATCCTTCTTCCCACTTGGAACGGTAGGTCACGATGCGCCACATGCCCTTCGGCATGTTGCCGAAGTCGATCTCGGCGATCGGGAGCACCGCGTCACCGAGGATGCCGACATTCACCTCGCGTCCTTCAATGAAGCGCTGG
>JBBQFW010000023.1:0-24149 GCA_038322445.1 Gemmatimonadales bacterium | reverse complement strand
CGCACTACTCGGCGAAAGCCGTGCGATCGTCACCGAAGTGCCAGGAACAACGCGGGATGCGATCGAAGCGGTGTTGGACACTCCGCGTTGGCCACTGCGCCTGGTCGACACTGCTGGACTCCGTGAGACGGGTGACATCGTCGAGCGCCTCGGCATAGAGGTATCGTCCCGGTATCTGACCCGTGCCAGTTTAGTGCTGGCGTGCGTGGATACGAGCGACAGCGCTGCCCTCGTCGATGAGCTACGGCGTCTGACGACGGCGCCGATCGTGACTGTACGAACCAAATCTGATTTAGTATCTGAAAGCGACCAATATGATGCCGCGATCGCTGTCAGTGCGACCACGGGTGACGGGCTTGCCCAGCTACTGATTTTGATCGACGACCGATTGACGATGCAGCATGGCGTTCCTGCGCTGGATGCGCCCGTGTTGACTCGCACACGACATCGGGTTGCGGTCGCCGAGGCAACCAGTGAGCTGGTGCAGTTCATGGACGCGTGGGTGGAGGATGCGCTGCCGTCGTCTGTAGCCGCCACGCACATCCGGGAAGCCGGAAGGGCGCTCAGCACCCTGATTGGAACGGTCGAGATCGAGCAGATTCTCGATGTGGTGTTCCGGAACTTCTGCGTCGGGAAATAAACGCGCTAGGCGGATACGGCGGCGTCTCGCGCGTGCTGAACAATCTCTTCCGCGCTGGCGCGCGCCGCCCACGAAATACCGTGCTGTGTGATGGCAGCATCCGCCATACGTGCTCCGAGAAAATAGCCGCTGCGTTCGGGGAGTACATACCGATCGACGGTTCGTGCCTCGTCGCTCATGCCGCCGGACAAGTAACGCAATCGAAGGCCCAAACCTGCGCGATCAAGATCCTCGGCAACAGCGCGGGCGATGACATTTTCCAGCTCACGGATACGCGCATACTGTCGCCGGCCAAACCCGAAATACTCCCATGGCGCATGACCTGGGCTGATCATTTGCGAGACATGCACGGCAAGGCCTTCGTTCACCAGCAACTCACGAAGTGGTGCTTGTCGTCCCGTTTCCCAGTACGAGTAGTTGCCGTCGGCAGCGCCAATGAGCTGCCGCATCTCACTCCTGCTGCCGGGCGAGGTATAGCGAATGGCGTGCGTGAACTCGTGGGCAAGCCAGAGGGGAAGCAGCTCGGGGTCAAGGCCAAGTCCCTGTGTGTCGGCGTTCGCAACCGATGTGAAGTGCTCAAGGCAGGCGAACGCGATTCCGCGGCCCTTGACGACCAGTTCACCGGCGTTCGCCGCGCCGACGCCCACCATGAGGACGATGTCAACATCGACGTCCTGTTCGAGCAGCCTTGCGCATTGCTGCTCGGTCGTGCGTGCGAGCGTAACGACGTCGGTACGCTCGAGCATCTCGCGAAGATCGGTCCGATCGGCAAGGGCAGTGGAGCGAACAACGTCGGCGAAATGGGGCCCATCGCAGTCAACGACGTAATTCTGCCAATACGGCTCGAGAATTCTACGGTGGGCTTGAAAGTAGCGCTGGTAAGCGGCGACTCGGTCGGTGCTATTGAGAACGGCGAAAAAATCGGGTAGCAGGTTGATCAGCATTCGGCCGGAAGCGACCTGCGGGAGGCGTTATGAGACCCGTCGCACGTACGGGAGCGCCAGATGAAGGCGCATTCGACGCGGAATGATAGTGGCGACCCTCGAGCCGAACAAGAGAGGGGTATCTGGCACAATTCTTTCCTTGACATCGTATCGGCACACCAGGAGCAGGAGAGTTGGTATGACGACGCTTCAGCAGATCGAACTGCGCTGTCCCATCTGTGATACGCGCTTCAAGTCGCAGCAGGTGATCTCGACGAATTCATTCGGCGGGAAGCGAACGGATTTCCATGAACGTGCCGCGGGGACACAGCCCCTGCCCTATCTCATCCACATGTGTAGCCGCTGCGGCTATTCGGGTGCCGAACGGGATTTTACCGACGAGGCCGATGTCACGCCGGTCCTGCGCGAACACGTGTGGAACGAACTGGCGCCGCAGTTGTCGACATTTGCCATCTCGGGATCGGAGAAGTACGAAGCGGCAGCAAAAGTCGCCGAGTGGCAGGGGCTCGACGCACGTCATGTTGCGGACCTGTTGCTGCGTGCCGCATGGTGCTGCGTGGACGAGAACGACACCGAAGCCGAACGATTTTTCAGGCGGAAGGCCGCGTGGAAGTTCGCTGAGGCGCTTTCCACGTTCGACGGGGTGACGCGCGAGGAGCGTGCCGTTCTCACATACCTCACGGGCGAACTGTGGCGCCGCGTTGGCGATGCAGCCCAGGCGCAGCAATGGTTCAATCGTGTTCCGACGGAACTGAGCGACCCTTGCACGCAGCAGTGGGTAATCGACGCCGCGCGCCAGCAGCGCGAATGTCCGCGCGAGTGGTTCGGCTAAGGCAGCGTGGTGCACGGCTGAGGTTAAGCGACCCTCAGCGGGTGCCGAACAAGCGATCCCCTGCATCCCCGAGCCCCGGAAGGATGTAGCCCTGATCGTTCAGCTCGCGATCGAGCGCCGCGCAGTACACGACCACGTCCGGGTGCGCTTCTGCCAAACGACGAACACCAGCAGGCGCGGCGACGAGGCAGAGGAAGCGAATGCGTGTCGCGCCGGCGCGCTTCAGTGACGTAACGGCAGCGGCTGCGCTTCCTCCGGTTGCGAGCATCGGATCGAGCAGAAAGAAGTCCCGCTCTCCCGCATCACCTGGCACCTTGAAGTAGTAGTCGACCGGCTCGAGTGTAGCATGGTCGCGATACAGCCCAATGTGTCCAACCCGCGCGGAAGGAACGAGCCGAGCAACACCCTCCACCATGCCGAGGCCGGCTCGGAGAATGGGAACCAGCGTGAGCTTCTTGCCGCTCACCCGCTTTCCGGTCATGCGTTCGAGTGGCGTTTCCACCACCGCGTCCTCCAGGGTCAGCTCGCTCGTTGCCTCGTACGCGATAAGCGTGGCGATCTCGTCAACCAACTCTTTAAAAATCTTCGTCGGTGTAGCACGATCGCGCAGTAGCGACAGTTTGTGCTGCACCAGGGGATGCGAGGCAACACGAAGCGTTGGGTACGCGGGGGTGGTGTCCATGCGCCGGAAGCTAGTAACTTCGCCGACATGAAAGAATACCAGGCAGTGATGCTGCGCCTCTCGCGCCACGCCAGGGATGATGAAGACGCGCTGACCGACCTGCTCAATGAGCGGAGTCGAAGCGGCTGGCGGCCGTCGATGATGTCGCAGGACGATCACCGCCTCACGCTGATCTTCGAGCGACCGAGCGACGGAGAGACGTAGGAGCGGGCGCCGAGGCAAGAGTCTCGCGTGCCTGCTCGCCGGGCTACGTCCGTGCATACACCAGCACTAGCTTCTGGAGATGCCACCACGCCGTTCCCTCCCAGCACGCGTACTGCTCGCGCTGCTCGGTGCAGGCGTGCTCACCTGGCTGGCCTCCTTGGGTGCCGTGTTCGTCTGGGAGCGCAACGACCAAGCACGTCCGGCGGGGGCCATCGTGGTGCTGGGCGCTGCGCAGTACGTGGGGCACCCCTCACCCGTTCTGCGCGCACGGCTTGATCACGCCATTGCCTTGTGGCGGCGTCATCTTGCTCCGAAGCTGATCGTGACGGGTGGGACTGGCACCGGCGATACCACCAGCGAAGCTGCCGTGAGTCGACGCTACTGTATCCGCAACGGTGTGCCGTCCGACGCAATTCTCCTGGAAACCAATGGGCGCACGACGAGCGAGTCCGTTGCTGCGGTAGCTGTGCTCATGCAGCAACTCGGCCGTCGCGACGTGCTGCTGGTCAGTGATCCCTTCCACATGCTGAGACTCACGATCATTGCTCGGCGGCACGGGCTGGAGCCATACGCGTCGCCCACGCCGACCAGCCCGATCGCGGCGAGTCCGGTCGAGCGATGGAAGTATGCGCTCGGCGAATCCATCAAGGCGCCCATGGCATTCCTCCTGGAACGCAGCGACCCCTGAACGTCGTCTGTTGGTAACATATTGATACATAATAAGGCGCGACCCTTCTTCTATGCACCACATGCAGATCCCCATCGAGACGTACAAGCTGCCGAACGGACTGACCGTGGTCCTGTCCGAGGATCACACCGCACCCATCGTGGCCGTAAATCTCTGGTACCACGTCGGGTCCGCCAACGAGCGAGCGGGACGCACCGGATTTGCGCATCTCTTCGAACACATGCTCTTTCAGGGCTCTGCTGACGTGGGCTCGAACGAGCATTTCGAGCTGGTGCAGCGGGCAGGGGGAACGCTGAATGGCTCAACGTGGCTTGATCGTACGAACTATTTCGAGACGGTGCCATCGAACCAGCTCGAGCTCGCGATCTGGCTCGAGGCAAACCGCATGGGATACCTCCTTCCCGCGATGACGCAACAGAAGCTGGACACCCAGCGGGACGTGGTGCAGAACGAGCGACGGTGGTCGGTGGATAATCAACCCTACGGTACCTGGTGGGAGCGGCTACCCGCGCTCGTGTTTCCACCCGATCATCCGTTTCATCATTCGCTGATCGGGTCGATGGCGCATCTCGATGCGGCGAGCCTGGACGATATCGCCCAGTTCTTCTCGACGTATTACACTCCCGACAACGCCGTGCTGTCGATCGCAGGCGACTTCGATACTGGTGTGTCGAAGCAGATGATTGAGCGTCACTTCGGACCCATCCCCCGTGGTGTCGGGAAGCCTCCCCTGGGAACGATGAAGGTGCCCGATACGTTCGGTGGTGCGATGCGCGAGGTTGTCGAGGATGAGGTCATGCTCCCGCGCCTCTTTGTTGCCTTTCGCACACCGATCTTCGGATCACCGGACTACTATGTCGCCAGCGTCACGGGCGCGATTCTCGGCTTGAAGAAAGGCAGCCGGCTACAGCGTGCGCTGGTGCGCGAACAGCAAATTGCCTCCGATGCAACCGCTTTCACCTATGATCTTGCCAAGGGCAGTGACATACTGGTCGTCGACGTGACGGCGCGCCCTGGAATATCGCTCGAGACTCTCGAGGACGGGGTCCATGCGGAACTGGATCGCCTGGTTGCTGCAGGGGTATCGGACGCTGAAGTCGCTCGCGCCATCGCGCTGATCGAGACCGACCTGATCGCGGTGCTGCAATCCGCCGGCGATCGCGCGGACCGCCTGTCGATGTTCGCTACGTACTTCGACAACCCATTCCTCGTGAACGAACAGACCGAGCGGTATCGTACCGTGACAAAAGATCGCGTCAATCAGTTCGTGCGCGACCGTCTTGCAGCCAGGAATCGCGCCTCGCTGATCTTTATCCCCAGGGGTCCAGCGGCGGCGAACGACGTGGATGAAGTCGCGATGGCGGAGACACCATGACCAGCCCCGTGATGACCAGTGGAGCGGCGCCCAAGCCCCTGCCTGGACCGCCACGCGAGTATCGATTTCCCCACTTTGACCGCCGCGCGCTCTCGAACGGGATACAGATCCTCGTGGCACCGGTTGCCAAGCTGCCACTCGTGAGTGTCCTCGCGCTCGTGGAAGCAGGAGCGTCCGCGGAGCCAGCAGGAAAACATGGTGTTGCCGCGCTCACTGCACGACTGCTCCTCGAGGGTGCCGCAGGGCTGGACGGCACGGCGCTGGCGGATCGGTTCGAGCAGATCGGGGCGTCCGTCGATGCACATGGCGATTGGGATGTGGCAACGATCTCACTCACCGTACTGAGCGAGCGACTGCCTGCCGCGCTGTCGCTGGTTCGCGATCTGGTTCGGGACCCCACTTTTCCAGAGCGAGAGGTCGAACGACTCAAGGAGCAACGTCTTTCGGACCTGCTACAGCAGCTTGCAGAACCCAGGGAGCTGGCCGACGAGCAATTCGCCAGTGCGACATACCAACCAGGCGCTCGCTATGCGGCTCCGGAAGAAGGCGATGCCGCGAGCGTTCGCGCGCTGACCAGAGACGATGTGCAGGCGTTCTACTCCGCCCGGTATCAACCGCGCGGGCTGACCCTTCTGTTCGCCGGGGATATTACAACCGATGCCGCTGTTACGCTGGCCGAGCCGTTGTTCGGCGATTGGACCGGTCCGTCATTGGCCGGCACTCCAACCGGCATCGACGCGTCACAATCGGGAAAGATGGTGCGCATCGTCGCCAAGACGGATGCGCCACAGTCCGAGATTCGCGTTGGGCACGTCGGACTGCCGCGTCGTATCGACGACTACTTCGACGTCATGGTCATGAATGCGGTGCTGGGCGGACTCTTCTCCTCTCGCATCAACCTCAACCTGCGCGAGGTCCACGGCTACACGTATGGCGCGTCGTCCGTGTTCGACTGGCGCCGAGGTGCTGGACCCTTCGTGATCCATACCGCCGTGAAAAGCGAGGTCACCGGTGCCGCGATCGGTGAGATCCTGAAGGAGATCGATCGTGTGCGCAGCGAGGAGATCACGCATGACGAGCTCACGCTGGCCACGAGCTATCTCGACGGCGTCTTCCCCATTCGGTACGAGACCACGGCGGCCATTGCTGGTGCCTTGGCGAACCTTGTCATTCACTCCCTGGATGAGAATTACTATGACGTCTATCGCTCGAAGGTGGGTGCCGTGACAACGGCGAGCGTATTGCGCGCTGCGCGGGACCACCTTCATCCGGATCAATTGCGCATCGTCGTCGTGGGCGATCCCGCCGTTGTGGCCGAACAGATCTCCACCGTCACGGGCGTGTCCGCCGAGATCGTGACGAGTGATGGCACGGAGGTATCCGCGTGACCCCGGCCAAAAAGCCAGTGGCAGGACCGCCGGTCGTCACAGCGGATGACCTTCGCACTCGCAAGCACGGCGAGCGTCCCACTGAGCTTCTCGACAGCCGAGAGCTTTATCAGGGCAAGATCATCACACTGAACCGCGATACGGTCCGCCTGCCCGACGGGAACATCACCGAGATGGACGTCGCGCGGCACTCGGGCGCGTCCGCTGTCGTTCCTTTTCTGAGTGGTCCCATGGGTGATGAGCCGCAGGTGATGCTCATCCGGCAGTATCGGTTTGCGGCCGGCGGCTACATCTACGAAATCCCTGCGGGCCGGCTGAACCCCGGCGAAAAGCCCATTGACTGTGCAGCGCGGGAACTCCAAGAGGAAACAGGTTGCACCGCCGACCACATGGAGCCGCTCACCTCAATCCTGACCACACCCGGCTTCACGGACGAGGTCATCCATATCTTCATGGCGACCGGGCTGACGCACGGCCCCCACAACCGGGAGGCTGATGAGTTTGTGGAGGTGGTCATCATGCGCCTGTCGGAGGCCCTGGAGCGCATAAGCAGTGGAGAAATCACCGACGCGAAGACCATACTCTCTCTTCTGTTTGCTGCAGGCTTCAAGACAGGCTGATCCAGCAAACTGAGCTTTTGGATTGTCCGGATTGCCCACAAACCAGAATGCCCGCGCCCGTGTCAAAAGTGGACACAGGAGGCGGGCATTCTCGCACCCCTGTTCTAAAAATAGGACATCTTCTGTAGTCGAGCTGTCAAATTCCTGAAGTCAACGCATCCGTAACTCGTTGTTTAGCAAGCGATTGTGAATGCTCGCCATCACATGGTGCATTGGGCACAGGCCGTGCCTTTACATGATGCACGACCAGAAATGAACGACTGGCAGTAGAGCGTACCCTTTCGCGGCACCGGGGGATAACACCATGGCTGACATCGCAATGAAGCGGACTGCCCAGCAGGGGCCTTCGATCCGCGAACAACTCCGCGCGATGGACGACGCTGATATCGTCGCATCCTTTCTTGGCGGTGAGGAGCGGGCGTTTCAGGAGCTTGTGGAGCGCTACCAGACACGCCTGCTGAACTTCATATATCGCACGATCGGTGATCGCGAGAAGGCGGAAGACCTGGTTCAGGAGGTGTTCATCCGCGTGTATCGTCACCTGCATCGCTTTGACCGGTCGAAGAAATTCTCGACTTGGGCCTATACCATTGCCTCGAACCTGGCGAAGAACGAGCTTCGCAACCGCTCCCGAAACCCGCTCGTGCTCTTCCAGACGATCAGGGGCAACTGGGACGATGACGATCGCCCGCTGGAGTTCGAGGACACCACGGCCCGCCCGGACGACCTCTACCGGAAGCGTCACCTGCGTGAGCTCGTGGCGGAGACAGTCGCGAAGCTCCCGGAACATCACCGCCAAGTGTTCGTTCTTCGCGAACTGGAAGGCAAGTCGTATGAGGAGATTGCCGAGATCACGGACTGCAACCTGGGAACGGTGAAGTCGCGCTTGAACCGCGCCCGCAACGCCTTCGCTGAAATCATCGAGCCGTGGGTGGACTGAACTCAGCCGGGCAGTCAGCAGGCAAAAGACGAGGGCGCCCCGCGGTTCGGAGCGCCCTCATCAGTTTCCACCATCTGGAACAGCGGCAGTCACCAGGGGTAGGTTGGGTAGCGAAATCGGCCCTCACCATGACCTATCCCCAATGAATTGTCGGGAGTTCCGGAGCAAGCACGACGCATACGTCGACGACACGCTGAGCGGCGCGGACATTGGCGCCATGGCGTTGCACCGCCAGCTCTGCGAGCGCTGCTCGCAACGCGACACACGCGTGCGCCGGGCGCTGCTCGTTGCCAGGAACCTGCCGATGATCCAGCCATCCGCCGCCTTCAGCGAGCGCCTGCAGGCACGGCTCGCGGCGGAAAGAGATGCTGGGGAGTCGCTACGGTATCCCGCCGATCCGCTGGCGGCGGCGACACGCTCCATGTTTGGTGGGCGCTACACCGTCATCGTTGCGGGCCTGCTCATGGCCGCAGGTGCCGCGTCGACCTTCGTGCTCACGCACGCGCGCGAGGATGTCATCACGATGTCGCCTGTTGTCGCGTCGGTGCCGGAATCGGATCTTTCGCCACTGACGACGCCCACCATCGTGGCGTCTATCTCCGCTGGCATGCCCATGTGGCCCGCGGTGTTTGTGGCGCAGCAGGCGCCGTGGCACTTTGCGAGCGACGCCGCCGGTCGTTAACACTCCCGCAAATTCGGCGACCATCCCGCGCTCGCGCTGGGGTCGTATATTTGTCGGATGGCGTCTGCCGGCGAGAAAGCGCTTCACGCTGCGCTGAAGAAGCGCGAATTCGACCTTGTCTACTACTTCCACGGCGACGACGATTACCTCAAGGATCTCCGCGTCCGTGAGTTTGTCGAGGCGGCCGTGGACCCGCTGACGCGCGACTTCAATCTCGAGCAACGCCGGGGCAGCGAGCTCGATGCAGAAAGTCTCGACTCCCTTTTGAGTACGCCACCCATGTTGGCCGAGCGTCGTGTGGTTGTGATCCGCGAACCGGAGAAGCTGAAGAAGGACGCGCGAAAGCTCCTCGACCGGTACCTCGCACGTCCTGCGTCGGACACGGTGCTTCTGCTGGTATCGCCAACTGCGGTAAAGGCGGACCGCGCCATCGATGAGCGGAGCACCTCGGTGGAGTTCCCTCCGCTCACCGGCGACCGAGTGCCGAAGTGGGTGGCATACCAAGCGGAGAGTGTACTCGGTCGAACGATCACGCCCGAGGCGGTTACGTTGCTGGTCGAAGCCGTTGGCGCGGACCTGCCACAGCTGGCCATGGAGCTGGAGAAGCTTGCCAGCTATGCCAAGGACGTGATTGATGAAGCCGCCGTCGCGGACGTCGTTGGAGTGCGCCGAGGCGAATCCGTTGGCGACCTGCTTGATGCGGTCGCAGCGCGTGACGCCACCGCGGCGTTGCGGCTGCTCGCTGGCGTGCTTCAGCAACCAAAGATGAACGTCGTGCTTCTGGGCATGCATCTCACGACGCAGACGCTGGCGCTCGCCTATGCGGAAGCTGCGCGCGCACGCGGCGTCCCGTCGCGGGCCCTCTACAATGAGCTGATGACGTTGCTGAAGGAAACCGGGGCGTTTCCGGGACGTCCATGGGGTGAAGCCGTGAATGCGTGGTCGAAGTACTCCGAGCGATGGTCCGCGTCACAGCTCGACTTGGCGCTTTCCGCCCTGCTCCTTGCGGATGAAGCGTTCAAGGAGACGAAGGTCTCATCGGACGAGCAACTACTGACGTCCCTTGTCCTTGCGCTGTGTGGCGCGGGCGCATCGCGCTCGGCCGCCTGACCCGTTCCTGTCCCAGACATCCTTGATGCGTCGCTCATTCCTTTTCTTCGCGTTCGTCCTGCACATCGCCGCCGCCAGCGCTGGCGCACAAGCCAGCGCGACACCGACCTCGGCGAACGATTCCCTCTTTCGACGCGCGCGACGCCTCGTCAGCGAAGGCAACGGCGTCGCAGGTCGTGCGCTCGTCGACACGCTGCTCAGCCGCGAGCAGGAGGGACGCCCAGGCTACGGGGATGCCCTGTACTGGCGTGGTGCGCTCGCCGCGACGGCGGCGGATGCGGAACGAGACTATCGCCGTGTGATCGTGGAGTACCCGCTCTCTGCGTATGTCGACGATGCCCTCCTCGCGATGGCAGAGCTGGAGCAGGCACGCGGCGATCGCGCCGGAGCACTCCAGCACCTGCAGCGCTTCGTGCGCGAGCATCCGGTGAGCACCGCGCGGGGAACCGCTGCCTTCGCGGGAGCGCGGCTGGCTTTCGAGCTCGGGGATACGCGGGCGGCCTGTAACCTCATCACCGACGCGCGGTCTTCCATCGCCAGCAACGAAGTCGAACTGCGTAACCAGGTCGACTACTACGCCTCGCGGTGTCCAAGCCCCGTCGCCGTCGTGCCGAGTGCTCCGGCAATGGGGACCGCAACAACTCAGCGCGACTCGAGTCGAACAGGGTCCTCCGGCGCGCAGCCATCACCAACGCGCCGGCCGAAGGTGACGGTGCCCATGACGCCGCCCGCCAGGATCGCGCCGACGGCACCGGCAATCGCGCCGACACCGACGTCGTCATCTACTTCCCGGCCGAGCTCATCGCCCGCCCCCGCTGGGGAGAAGCTGGCCGACCGGAAAGTGATGACGATGTTCACGGTGCAGCTGGCAGCCTACAACACGCTCGCTGATGCAAAGGGACTCGTGGCGCGCCTGGAGAAAAAGAGCATCCATGCCCGCGTCAGTGGCACCGCGAAGCCCTTCCGCGTGCGTCTCGCCCTGCATACAACTCGTCAGGCCGCTGCGGATGAAGTTGCAGCGCTCAAGGCGAAATCGATCATCGGCTTCGTGACGACGGAAGAACAGATCGCCGAGCTGAAAACTCCGTGAGCAGCAGCGTAGTGACACCGCTCATGCAGCAGTACCGCGACATCAAGGCGCGCCATCCCAGTGCGATCCTGTTCTTTCGCATGGGCGACTTCTACGAAATGTTCTACGAAGACGCTGAAACAGCGGCGCGTGTGCTGGGCCTTACCCTCACGTCGCGCAACAATGGGGGCGCGGCGGAAGTCCCACTCGCTGGCGTTCCCGTAAAGGCCGGCCCTGAATACCTCCGACGACTGGTGAGCCACGGCTACCGCGTCGCGGTTTGCGAACAGGTGGAAGACCCCAAGGTGGCCAAGGGAATCGTGCGGCGTGAAGTCGTCGAAACGATTTCGCCCGGCGTTGCATTCGCCGACGACCTTCTCGACGGATCGCGCAACAACTTCGTTGTCGCACTCGGTACGCCAGCGGATGGCGTCATTGGCATTGCCGCGGCCGATGTCTCGACCGGTGAGTTCCGCCTGACGATCACGACACTCACGGAAATCGACGCAACGCTTGCCCGGTACGCGCCACGCGAAGTGCTGATGCCGCGCGGCGATGCGACATTGCCGCGAATCTCGGTGCTCGATGGCGTCCTCGTCACGGAGCGAGAGCCGTGGGAGTTCGACGAAGCCATGGCGCGCGAGGAACTCGCTCGGCAATTCGCCGTTCGCGACCTCGAGGGCCTTGGACTAGCGCAGGAGGACGGACGCGCCGTTGGGGCCGCCGGCGCGCTGCTCCGGTACCTCAAGGAGATGCAGCCCGCCGGCGTTCCGCAGCTCGCGCGGCCCACCATCGAACGTGCTGGCGGCAGCATGCCGCTGGACGAAATGACACGGCGCAATCTCGAACTCGTGGACTCGCTGCGCGGGACGGACACCTCCGGCACCCTGCTCGCGGTGCTCGATCGCACGACGACGCCGATGGGCGCTCGCCTGCTGCGCCAATGGCTCCTTGCCCCGCTCGTGAACAGGACGCGCATCGAACTCCGGCTCGATGCCGTGAACGCCCTGGTGCTCGATGCGGGCGCCCGCGATGCGCTCCGCACGGCACTCGATGGGGTGCGCGACGTTGAGCGTCTGAGCAGCAAGGCCGCCGCCGGACGTGCGACTCCACGCGAACTGGCCGCCCTCGGCACTTCGTTGTCCCGCCTTCCGGCTGTCGAAGCCGCGGTACACCGCCTGGGCGGTGCCGGAGCGATCGCCTCGCTCATGGAGCGGTGGGATGCCTGTGCGGAGATGGCCGCGTCCGTTCGCACCACGCTCGTGGAGCGTCCTCCGCTTCAACTCGGCGACGAGGCGACGATCGCGATGGGTGTGGACGTCGACCTCGATGCCCTCCGCACGCTGCGCGACGGTGGGAAGGACGCGATTGCGGCGATTCAGACCGAGGAGCGGGCCCGCACCGGTATTCCATCCCTGAAGGTCGGCTTCAATCGCGTGTTCGGCTATTTCATCGAAGTGACGAACGCCAACCGCGATCTCGTTCCCACGGACTACCAGCGGCGACAGACACTCACGGGCGCCGAGCGCTTCGTGACACCGGCCCTGAAGGAGTTCGAGGAGAAGGTGCTCACGGCAGCCGAGCGCATCGAGGAACGCGAGCGCGTGCTCTTTGAGTCCCTCCGGAGTGCCATTGGCCGCGAAGTGAGCCGACTGCAGTATGCCGCGCGCATCGTGGCGGAGCTCGATGTCTTCGCGGCATTGGCGGATGTGGCGGCGCGCGAGGGCTACACGCGTCCGACGTTGACGGATGGATTCGATCTCATGATCGTGGCGGGACGCCATCCGGTGGTGGAACGCATGATGCCGCGCGACAAGTTCATTCCGAACGATGTGGAGCTCACCGAGGAGGCGAGGCTCATCATCCTGACCGGCCCGAACATGGCTGGGAAAAGCACGATCCTGCGCCAGATCGGGCTCATCGTGCTGATGGCGCAAACGGGAAGCTTCGTTCCAGCCGACGCGGCGACGCTGGGCGTGTGCGATCGGGTCTTCACGCGCGTGGGGGCGAGCGACAATCTCGTGCGTGGTCAGTCCACTTTCATGGTGGAAATGTCGGAAACGAGCGCGATTCTGCACACTGCCACGTCACGCAGCCTGGTGCTGCTCGACGAGATCGGGCGCGGCACCAGTACCTACGACGGGGTGTCGATCGCGTGGGCGGTGACCGAGCACCTGCACGATGCCACGGGCTGCAAGACGATGTTCGCGACGCATTACCATGAGCTCGTACAGCTCGCGGACGAATTAGGAGCAGTTCGCAACTATAATGTGGGCGTGCGGGAAGTGGGCGACCAGATCCTGTTCCTGCATCGGCTCCAGCCGGGCGGTGCGGATCGGTCCTATGGCATCGAAGTGGGTCGGCTCGCCGGACTTCCGGCACCCGTGATCGCTCGTGCGCGTCGCGTGCTGGCGCTGCTTGAGGGCGAGGCGGAGCACCTGGTGCCGTCGCTCGCGCCGGCCCTGAACGGTGCGCGACGATCGAAGACCGTGGTGCCAACCGACCAGCTGGCGCTGTTCATTCCCGCCGTGCCACACGTGGCGGTCGAGCGACTCCGTGCGGTCGACGTCAACACCCTCACGCCGCTCGCCGCGCTGCAACTCGTCGCAGAACTCACCGAGCAGGCGAAGGCATGAGTGTCATCCAATCACGGCTTGCGGTCGTGGCGCTTCTCTGTGCCGCCGGGTGTGGTGACCGGAGCACGAAGCGCGTGGCGGAGGCATTCCAGATGGGCGGGGCCCATCCGGATGAAGAGCCGAAGGTGCTCAACACCGAACTTCCCTTCCGGTATCCCGCGGCACTCTATGCGCGTCGAATCCAGGGCAACGTTACCTTGCGCCTTCATGTCGACACGACCGGGCAGGTGAACGCCGACTCGACGCGCATCGAAGAGTCGAGTGGCTATGCCTCGCTCGACTCAGCGGCCGTGAAGGGATCCCTCGACCTGCGTTTCGTACCGGCCAAGCTGCATGGCGATCCGATTGCGACGACCGTGCTTTTCCCCGTCTACTTCCGTCATCCCGAAGCCCATGCGCTTCCGGGAGACACGATCCTGAACAAGCGCAGCACACCATGACTCGCAACCTTCGTCCCTACGACACCGTTCTCGACACGATCGGGTGGACGCCGCTCATCCGCCTGAACCGCGTGGCGCGCGGTATTCGCACACCGATCTACGGCAAGGCCGACTTCTTCAATCCCGGCGGATCCGTCAAGGACCGCATCGGCATGCCGATCATCGAGGCTGCGGAGCGGGCGGGAACGTTGAAGCCGGGCGGGACCATCGTCGAGGGCACGAGCGGCAACACGGGAGTCGGGCTCGCCATTGCGGCTGCGCTCAAGGGCTACAAGTGCATCTTCACGATGCCGGACAAGATGTCGCAGGAGAAGGTGCGGCTCCTGAAGGCCTTCGGCGCCGAGGTGATCGTGACGCCGACGGCGGTCGCGCCGGATCATCCTGACAACTACGTGATGATGGCGAAGCGCATTGCAGCGGAAACGCCCAATGCGATCCTCGCGAACCAGTTCTACAACCAGGCGAACACCGAGGCGCACTACGCGACGACTGGTCCCGAGCTGTGGGAGCAGACCGAAGGACGCATCACGCACTTTGTCGCCGCCGCAGGAACGGGCGGTACGATCACGGGCGTCGGACGCTACCTGAAGGAGAAGAACCCGCGCATCCGGATCGTCTGCGGCGATCCCCAGGGCTCGATCCTCGCCGAGCTGTGGCGGAGCAAGGGCGAGCACAAGATCGAGGGGGCGCCCTACAAGGTGGAAGGCATCGGCCAGGACAAGTTGCCCGGCACGCTGGATCTCTCCGTGATCGACGATTACCGGACCGTGAGCGACCGCGACGCCTTTGCCATGGCCCGGCGGCTCACACGCGAGGAGGGACTATTCGTCGGTGGCTCCGCGGGGCTGATCACGCACCTGGCGCTGCAGGTGGCGCGCGAAGTGGATGATCCAGAGGCGCTGGTGGTGACCTTCCTCTGCGACACCGGCGAGCGCTACCTGTCAAAGCTGTACAACGACGAATGGATGCGTGAGAACCAGTTGCTCGAGCCGGATCGCGTGACGCTCGGCGACCTGCTCGCACACAAGGTGGCAACGGCGCCGGCCACCGTGGTCAGCGCCGGACCGGGCCAGCAGGTCCGGCAGGTCCTCGGCCTGATGCGACTGCACGATGTGTCGTTGCTGCCCGTGCTGGAGCAGGGCGTGTGCGTCGGCAGCGTCACGGAGTACGCGTTAACGCAGCGGGGGCTCGAAAGCTCGCGCTTCCTCGACGCAGTCGTCGGCGAGGTGATGGATGAGCCGTTTCCCGTCGCGGAATCGTCGCAGGCAGTGGAGTCGGTCCAGAAGGTGCTATCCAAGGCGACGCCAGCGGTGCTCGTGAGCGACGGCGGGGTCATTTCCGGCATCGTCACGCGCAGCGACATGCTGGCGTACCTGATGAACAGGTAAAGCCGGACGGTCGGACAGTAGTAAGGGGACCAACGTACCCGGTACGCACTTTTCCTACTACCGTCAGACTGTCCGACTGTTAGACCGAGTAGTCATCGAGCCAACGGAGCTAACGTGCGAATCACTGTGTTGATGGGTGGAACTTCCTCCGAGCGCGACGTCTCGCTGGCCTCGGGGCTGCGGATCTCCGAGGCGCTTCGGTCGAAGGGACACCAGGTGCGGACGGTGGATACGGCGAAGGGGGCCCTGAGTGAGGCGGACGAGCAGCGCATGCTCACTGGCGGTGTCCTCAAGCCACTGCCGCCCACGCCCGGTGAGCTCGCACGGATGAACGCCGAATCGCTCGCCGACACCGCCGCGCGGTTGCCGAAGCGGGGGGACTGCGACGTGGCTTTCCTTGCGCTGCACGGCGGACGAGGCGAGGATGGAACGATTCAGGCCCTGCTCGACCTGGCGGGCGTGCCGTACACCGGCAGTGGACATCTCGCGAGCGCACTGGCGATGGACAAGGATCTCTCCAAGTACCTCATGCGGGCGCAGGGAGTGCAGACCGCCGATTGGCGCATGGCGACGGACCCCGCGGAATCGCCTGATGCGGACGTCATTGGGCAAGTGCTCGGGTGGCCGGTCATCGTGAAGCCGTCGAAGCAGGGTTCCACGGTAGGCCTCTCGATCGTCAAGGTACCATCGGAGCTGTCCGCGGCGATCACGGAGGCGTTCAAGCATGACGACGAAGTGATGATCGAACAGTTCATCGCCGGACGCGAGCTGACCGTGAGCATTCTCGGCGGCACCGCGCTGCCCGTAGGCGAGATCGTCGCGAAGAAGGAGATCTACGATTACGAGTGCAAGTACACACCGGGCATGGCGGTGGAAACGTTTCCGGCGGCTCTGAGTCCGGATGAAGCCGCGGCGGTACAGGAGCAGGCGAAACGGACCTTTGCGGCGCTGAAGCTGAGCGGCTGTGCGCGCATCGACTTCCGGATGACGGCAGCAGGAGAGTTCTATTGCCTGGAGGCCAATACGCTTCCGGGCATGACGGCGACGAGCCTCGTGCCGCAGGCGGCGGCGGCGGCGGGTATTGCGTTTCCGGAGCTGTGCGAGCGAATTGCGGTACTCGCGGCAGGGGCCGCGGCCACCTCTCAATCCGGATCATGACTCCTGCGAAAGGCAGGCTCCCCAGCCTGAGTGCAGCGCTCGCGGGCATTCCCGCGGGGATTCAGGTCGTCGGCCCGTGGACGGGTCGTCGGCAATTGATGGTGCGGTTTGCCGCGGAAGCGGAAACGGCAACGATCTATACCGCCGAAGCGCTGCGTGGCGAGTTGGCGCGGCTGTCGGCCCGGTCGCGCTACCACTCGGTCGCCATCGTGGGCGGCGACGCGCTGGCGGAGCACGAGTTCCTCGAGAAGGCCTTTCATCCGGCCGGATCGCTGCCGCTGATGATCGATCACGACGGCCAGCGTCCGGAGTCCTTGTACGGACTGATGGACGTCCTCGCGCTCATGCAGGTCTCGATGGACGGCAGCGAGAACGCCCCGGCCGTGGAGCACGTCTGCGCGTCGATCGACATCGCCGCACGGAAGCATGTTGCGCACGCCATCGCGATCGTGCCTGATGCCGCCATAGGCGACGCGCCACTTTTGCGGATCATCGAGCAGGTGCATGAGGCGAGCGCGGCCAGCCAGATCGTGGTGCATCCGGTCGTGGAACGCGCGCCGGAGCAGGACCGCCGGTGGGTCCACTGGCTCGAGCGGGCCATGGCGGTGCACGAGGACGTGCGCATCCACCCGCGATGGCCGCTGAACGCGCGCGCGACCGCACCCGACCAGGAAACCCGCAACGCGCACTCGGGTTAATACGTTTGAAGGAAACCAGCTCGCGTTGACGCGAGTGATCACCGATCACGCAGCCGACAGCAGCACAGTCCGATGGCCATTCCACTCCAGTACGACGAACACGAAGCGCCCCGTTTGACCCGAGGCGTTCGTGCGCTGCTTGCGATCATGGTCGCGATGCTGTTCCTGCAGCGCACCGTGGTCAGCGACGCCGATGTCTTTGCGGTGCTCGGCTTCCAGGGACGGACGGTCTGGAGTGCGGTGACGTACATGTTCGTGCACTTCAGCGTATGGCACCTCGTGCTGAACATGTATGTGCTGCTGCTGTTTGGTCCACGGCTCGAGAGTGCGATGGGTACGCGTGCCTTCACGCTCTATTTCCTGTGGTGCGGGCTGGGTGGTGCGATCTTCCATCTCCTTTTCGTGCGCAGCGGGCTGCTCGTCGGCTCTTCTGCGGCGGTGTTCGGGGTGGTGTTCGCGTACTGGCAGCAGTGGCCGCGTGACGAAATTGCGCTGTTCGGCGCCATTCCGATGCGCATCTGGGCGCTCGGCGCCGTCCTGATCGGGGCAAACCTGGCTGCCGGTATCATCGGCCCAGACGATCCGCTCAGCGGTGCGAACGGATGGATCTACCTCGCGCATCTGGGCGGCCTCGCTTTCGGCTGGCTGTACTTCCGGACGCCACCAGCCGCCAGCCTGGATCGCCTGCGGCAGCGCATCTCGCCGGCACCCGACTATCCCGATGAGGCTCCGCCTCGCGCCATTCCGCGCACGCTGCCGCGGGCCCGCACGCAGCGTGACGAGGTGGACGAGATCGTGGCGAAGAGCAAGGCCGTGGCGAGCCAGAACCGCCCGGTCACCCGCGTGACCACTACGGCGACACGCCGCCGAGAGGATGCGCGGGTCGCGGAGCTGGACCGGTTGCTCGACAAGATTTCGTCGGCTGGACTGGCCAGCCTGTCGGCCGAGGAACGCGCGCTGCTCGACGAATCGGCGAAGCGGCTGCGCGGCGAAGGATAGACGGAGGAGCGAGCTCTTATAAAAGAAGAGCCCCCTGGACTTGCCAGGGGGCAGTACCGCCAGGCCGTTCTCCCGGCGGCAACGGCCGGCCCAGAGGGGACCGGCACGCCTCAACATACGGTAGACGCACGACGGAGCGCCAGAGCAACTTTCTGCTACTACATTGCGTCGCATGCCGCGACCCGACCTGCTCGAGACCTTTCCCAATCCCTGCCATGGGCGACCCTATGAGATCGCCATGGAGTGCCCCGAATTCACCTCGCTCTGCCCACTCGGCGGAATCGAGACGGATGCCGCCGAGCTGAAGCAGCTCGAGGGTGGTGCGCCCGACTTTGCCACGATGCACATCGTCTATATCCCCGGCAATGTCTGCGTCGAGCTCAAGAGCCTCAAGCTCTACCTCTGGAGCTTCCGGAACGACGGAATCTTCTATGAAAGGGCAGTGAACCGTATCCTCGACGACCTCTCGGCGGTTGTGCAGCCCGTATGGATGGAAGTGGTTGGGGACTTCAACATCCGGGGCGGCATCAAGAGCGTCATCACGGCGCGCGTAGGAGCCCACTCCATAGAACGGTGACTTCCGTCCGCCAGTAGTGACGAAAACACACGGCGAGCGGGTCTGCTGGTGGCCACCCGTGGCCCCCGCCGCGTCCCGGTCGCGGTCGTCTCCCTTCCTGACGTGCCGTGGCTCACCGGATATGCTCGTTCTCTTGCTGGAACTCGCCCCGGCACCCTAGCTTTTGGCTCCTTCCATCTCCTCCCAGAGAGCTTTCATGCAGAAAATCCGACCGCTAATCGGCCGCCTGGCCGTTCTGGCGTTTCTCGCCGTTCCCGCTGTTTCGCTTCACGCGCAAGGCGTGACGACCGGCGCACTGACCGGCACGATCACTGATGCAACCGGCGCCCCCGTGGAAGCCGCACAGGTCCAGGTGCGCAATGCGACGACCGGGTACAACATCGGTACCACGAGCCGTTCCAGCGGCATCTATAACATTCAGGGTATCGAGCCCAACCAGAATTACCGGATCACCGTGCGCCGCATTGGCTACGCGCCGATCACCCGCGACGGGATCACCATCTCGCTCGGCCAAGCACGGCGCGAGGACTTCCGCCTGACGCGCGAAGTCGCGACGCTGGGTGAGGTATCCATCACCGCCTCCGCAACCGACGCGGTAATCAACGCGTCCAAGACGGGCACGAGCACTTCCATCTCGGACTCCGCGTTGCGTCGCCTGCCGACGATCAACCGCAACTTTATAGACTTTGTCCAGTTGGTTCCTCAGGTCTCCACGACGTCGGGCGCGCTGTCGGGCGGTGGCGTGAACCTTCGCCAGAACTCCATCCAGATTGATGGCGCGCAGTCGGGTGACCTGTTCGGCCTCGGCACCACCGGCCAGCCGGGAGCGCAGTCGAATGCGAAGTCCATCCCGCTCGATGCGGTGAAGGAGTATCAGGTGCTGTTGTCCCCGTTCGACGTCCGGCAGGGCAGCTTCGGCGGCCTTCTGATTAACGCGGTGACGAAAAGCGGCACGAATGAATGGCACGGCACCGTCTACGGTGATTCGCGCAGCCAGAGCCTCACGCGCTCGCAGTCGTACCTGCTTGCGTACAAGTCCCAGCATGCGAGCGCATCGCTCGGTGGTCCGCTCATCAAGGACAAGCTGTTCATCTTTGCGAGCGGCGAGCTTCAGAAGCTCGATACGCCTGCGAGCGGCTCGTACGTCGGGGCGACCGATGCCTACCTGACGCAGTCGTCGATCGACGCGGTGAACACCGCCGCGCAGGCATATGGGCTCGCTGACGGTGGCAACGGCAACCAGGTATTCAAGAAGAATCCGAATCGCAACGTGTTCGTCCGCATGGACGCATACCTGCCCTTTTCCACGCGTCTCGTGCTTCGCCACAACTACGCTGGGGCGGATAATACGTCGTTCGGCCGCGGCCTTCCCGCCACCACCACACCGACGTTCGGCCTCACGTCAAACTCGTACGATATCAGCAACACGTCGAAGAGCAGCGTGGCCGAGCTGCTCACGAACCTGCCGAGCGGTGTCTACAACGAGTTCCTGGCCAACTACTCGACGATCAAGGATTTTCGCACGGTTCCGGTGATCTTCCCGCAGCTCACGATTCGCGGCATTCCCCGCACGGACAATCCGGCGCTCACGGCAAATGTCGTCCTGGGCACCGAGTCGTCCTCGCAGGGCAACTCGCTCGATCAGCGTACCATCGAGCTGACCGACAACGTCACCATCCCCATCAGCTCGCACGCCATTACCATCGGTGGCAAGGCCCTGTATTACAAGTCGATCAACCTGTTCGCGAATAATTCGAGTGGAAACTGGACGTTCAACAGCCTCGACCTGTTCAACCAGGGTATCGCGTCGTCGTACATCATCAGTTCCCCGGCTCCAACTGATCCCTACAACGGTCTCGCCACGATCAGGGCGGCCACGTACAGCGCCTATATAGAGGACGCGTTCCAGGCCACGCCGACGCTCTCGCTCACTTTCGGCATCCGGCTGGACAAGCCGAAGTTCGACAACCTGCCGCCCCTCAATCCCGAAGTGGCCACGGACTATGGCCGCGAAACGAGCAGCGTGCCCACCGAGGCGCAGTACTCTCCCCGCTTCGGCTTCAACTGGGACGCCACCGGCAACCAGCGGAACCAGGTTCGCGGCGGAGTTGGTTCCTTCAGCGGACCAACGCCGTTCGTGTACCTGTCCAATGCGTTCGGCAACTCCGGCCTGAGCGGCTTCTCGTCCATCACGTGTAACGGCGGCACGCTCACGAACACGTCGACCACATCGACGGGCGTTCCGGCATTCTCGTCGGCGAATGCGACGAGCCCGCCACTCAAGTGCCTCGACGGCACCCGCCCGAACGGCACGATCGCGCCAGGTGCGGCGATCTCCGGACCGGCGGCCGGAGCGGCCGTCAACACGATTGACCCGAACTTCAAGAACCCCAAGTACCTCAAGGCTTCGCTGGGCTATGACCACCGGTTCCTGAGCGGCGTTGTGGGCACGCTGGAAGGTCTGTATACGCGCTCGCAGAACAACGCCTTCTATCGGAATCTCGCCCTGCCGGCGAATCCTGTCGCGCAGGATTCGCGCGGGCGCCAGCTGTACGGTGTACTCACGGCAACAGGCGCAACACCGGCAACCACCGGTCCGCGCACGCAGGTGCTCGACGTCACGAACGCCTCGGGCGACTACACGTACAGCATGACCGCGCAGCTCCAGAAGTCGTTCACCGACAACTTCGATGGATCTGTTGCCTACACGCATCAGGTGTCACGCGACGTTGTGTCCATCGCCAACAGCACGGCAGGGTCGAACTACCGTTTCCAGCGTGATGTCAGTGGCCGTCTCGATGACCTGAGCATCGGTCGGTCGCGCTACGACCAGCCACATCGCATCATCGCGACGGGGTCCTACCGTTTCCCGACGTTCACCGATGTGTCGGTCATCTACACGGGTAATTCTGGTGCACCGTTCGACTACGTATACGGTGGAAGCGGCGGGACTACAGGCGATCTCAACGCGGATGGCCAAACAGTAAATGATCTGATGTATGTGCCGAAGAACGCGCTTGACCAGACCGAGATTCTTTTCCAGGGCTATAATGCCGCAGCCGGTTCGACAGCGCGTAACACCTCTATTGCACAGGCGCAGGCGTTCGAGAACTTCATCAGCAACATGCCCTGCCTGAATGAGCAGCGCGGAATGATCATGACCCGCAACTCGTGCCGTGCTCCGTGGATCAACGAATTCGACGTCTCCGCAGCGCAGTCACTCGGCAAGCTCGGTGGTCGTGAATTCGAGAACCTTCAGGTTCGCATCGACATCATCAACTTCGGTAATCTCCTCAACAAGAACTGGGGTCGTCAGGCATTCGAGAGCTCCACCGCGTGCGGTGGTGGCTGCGGCACCAACACAGCCCTCGCGCACACGGGCAACGCGCTGCCGTCCGGTGTCACGACGAACAGCCCGCTGGCGCAGGGCATCTTCACCTTCAATCCTACGTTCCAGGCATTCAACTCCGATAACGCTGCCTCGAACTACCGGATGCAGCTGTCGATGCGGTACAGCTTCTAGTCTGAAGCAGGCTTCAGCAGTGGGCAACGCCTGCGCGAACATCCGTCCGCGCGGGCATCGTACTTCCATTCCGCTCGTGAACGATCTCGCGCAGCGAAGGGGGTACACGAGGAGCGTGGGAGTCGCTAAACTATGAGTCCGCTTGTGAATAGTAGGAGGCCAGGTAGCTCAGTTGGTAGAGCAACGGACTGAAAATCCGTGTGTCGTCGGTTCGATTCCGACCCTGGCCATGAACGTAAGTACGGAAGAGACAAAGAGTTAGAAAATGGCGGCCATCATGGGATGGTCGCCGTTTGTGTTTCCTCGCCCGAATTGTTGATGGACGGGGGGTTTAGGCTGCTCGCGTTGTGCGAAGCAGATGCTGCTCGAACGCTGCTGGGGTCTGGTACCCGAGCGAGGAATGCATGCGTTCGTGATTGTACCAGCTGTCAATGAACTCCACCAGCGCCCGGTGAATCGTGCCGTGCGCGGGGAACGGCCCGTCAGTGAGAAACTCAATCAGACGCCGCGCCAGCCCGGTGGTGAGACATGTTGTGCGTCGGGCGATGGGTCAACATGAGCACCGGCTGACAGAAAGTGTTACGGATGTTCCCGGACACTTCTGTTACCCATGTTCCCGGCTATTCAGAGATGCCGCTCATGAGCTTGACTGAATTTGCTCAGTTACTTGAGCCAGAAAGTCTTTGGATGCGGGATCAAATGCGCTCGCGGCAAATCCCTCAGTCACACGCAACGAGGGGCTGGCGGAGGAGGGCGTCCGCGGTGCGGAGGCCGGAGATGATCGCGCCCTCGATGGACGCGTTGGTGAGGTGGTCCCCGCACACGAAGATTCCTTCGATTTCCCGAAAGCACGGTCCGCGCGAACCGGTGATGGGTGGCTGCTCGGGCAGGGCGCGCTCGATCCGGTCGGTGCGGAGGTGCCGCCAGCCGCGCACTTCCGGACCGAACCAGGGTTCGAGTTCCGCGATGATCTGCATTTCAAGATCCGGAATCGCGGGCGCCCCGAGGACGGAAATGGAGATCAGCACCTGGCCCGGCGGCGCGTAGGCTGGTGCGACATCGGAGAGCACGCAGACGTTATTGATCAGGCCACGGCCAGTGCCGTTGAGGGCGATGATGGCTTCGCGCAGTGGTGATTTTCCTGCGGCGAAGTAAAGTCCGGTGACGGCGCGCCAGTCGGGCTCTTTGGTCACGAGGCTGGGGAGCAACCGCGCGGCGGTCGTCGCATCCGCGGCGACGACGACGGCATCGCCCGCGAGATCTTCGCCAGACGCCAGCTTGATTTTTCCCGGCTGCACTTCCGTCACCAGCGCGCCACGACGGATCGCCTCTGCGGGCAAGCGCCTGGCGAGCTGGCGCGGGATTTCCTGCATTCCCTGCGCGGGCAGGGTCGCGCTTCCCCGCGAGAACATTTGGAAAGTGAACTCAAACATCCGGCTCGATGTGCGGAGGTCTCTTTCCAGAAAAATACCTCCGTAAAACGAACGGAAAAACACGTCGATCATCCGGCGCGAGAAGCCCGCGCGGCGGAGATAGGCTTCGGTCGTGAGGTCTTC
>JBBQFW010000022.1:0-24334 GCA_038322445.1 Gemmatimonadales bacterium | reverse complement strand
CCGGCAGCCGTCGCATTCGACGCGATCGATGCCAGTGTGGCCCGCGGCGCGGACGTGCTCATCATCGATACCGCGGGGCGACTCCACACGAGCGAAGGGCTCATGACCGAGCTCAAGAAAGTCGCGCGTGTGATCGCCAAGCGAATGCCGAGTGCGCCGCATGAAACGCTGCTGGTGCTCGATGCCACCATCGGCCAGAACGCCGTGCAGCAAGCGAAGATCTTCTCGGCGGCCGTGCCGGTCTCGGGGCTCGTGGTAACCAAGCTCGATGGCTCGGCGCGCGGCGGCGTGGTGGTCGCCGTGCATGAGGCTATCGACGTGCCGATCAAGTTCCTCGGGACGGGCGAGCAGAGCGGTGACCTCGTGCCGTTCGAGGCCACGTCGTTCGCACGGGAGCTCCTGGGCGACGAGTGAGCAGGCGCGACGCTCCTCGGCAGCAGAGGCTGCGTCTCGATACCCCCGTCATGTACCTGAAGGGCGTCGGGCCGGCGCGCGCCGAAGCCCTGAAGCGTCTCGGGATCACGAACGCGGGCGACCTCCTCTACCATATCCCGCATCGGTACGAGGACGCGAGCACCATCGCCCCGATCGCATCACTGGAGACGGGCATGCAGGGCACCGTGATCGGGACGGTGGTGTCGAAGGGCGTGCTGCCCACGCGCAAGGGGCTCCGCATCTTCCAGGCAGTCCTGAAGGACGACACCGGCCTGCTCGAAGTCTCGTGGCCCGGCCAGCCCTTTCTCGATCGCACGATCAACAAGGACGACGTCCTGCTCGTGACGGGCAGCGTGCGTTTCTTCCACGGTCGCCAGCTCCAGCCGCGCGAATTCGTCAACCTCGGCAAGGGTGACGCGGGCACCGCCCAGGGCCGCGTCCTCTCGGTCTACTCGGCCACCGACGGTCTTTCGTTCAAGGTGATTCGCGGCATCGTCGAGTCGCACCTCGACGAGTTGCTGCCGCAGGTGACCGAGTACCTCCCGGCCGACCTGCTGCGGCGCGCGGCCGTTCCGTCGATCGGCGAGGCCCTGCGCATGGTGCACCGGCCTGCTTCGCTGGACGAGGCGCACTATGGCCGCTCACGTCTGGCGTTCGAGGAGCTGCTTTTCGTGCAGTTGCTGCACCTGCGCGCGAAGCTCCTCACGCGCGACGTGAGGCGCGGCATCACGTTCGAGAACAAGCGGCAGCTCACCACGCGGCTGCGGGAACACCTGCCGTTCACCCTCACGCGCGCGCAGGCCCGCGTGTTGCGCGAGATCTTCGCCGACATGTGCAGCGCGCGACGGATGCAACGGCTCCTGCAGGGCGACGTCGGCAGTGGCAAGACGGTCGTCGCCCTCTGCGCCGCAATGCTCGCGCTCGAGAACGGCTATCAGGCCGCCATCATGGCGCCGACGGAGCTCCTCGCCGAGCAACACTTCGGCTCGATGAGCCGTTTGCTCGCGCCACTCGGCATCGAGCCGATCCTGATGACGGGCTCGCTCAAGGCGAAAGCTCGGCGCGAAGTCGCGTCGCGACTTGCGGAGGCGACGCCGGCGCTCGTCGTCGGGACGCATGCGCTGGTGCAGCAGGCCACGGAGTTCTCGAACCTCGGCCTTGTGGTCGTCGACGAGCAGCACCGTTTTGGCGTCGAGCAGCGGAAGGCGTTCGCGGCAAAGGGCGATTCGCCCGATGTGCTGCTGATGACCGCCACGCCGATTCCGCGGTCGCTGGCACTCACGCTGTACGGCGACCTCGATCTCTCTCTCCTCGATGAGCGACCGCCGGGGCGACAGCCGATCACCACGGCGCTTCGACCCGAAGCGGCGCGCGGCAAGGTCATGGAGTTCGTCGATCGCGAGCTGTCGCGCGGACGGCAGGCCTACATCGTCTACCCGGTGATCGACGAATCCGAGAAGACGGACTTGAAGGCCGCGGCCACGATGTTCGAGATCCTCGCTGCTGGCGAATTCCGCGAGCGTCGCGTCGCGCTGCTGCACGGCCGCCTGCCGAGCGACGAAAAGGACACGATCATGCGCGCCTTTCGCGACGGGAGCATCGATGTGCTCGTCGCCACCACGGTCATCGAGGTCGGCATCGACGTCCCGAATGCGACGGTCATGCTCATCGAACACCCCGAGCGATTCGGCCTGTCCCAGTTGCACCAGCTCCGCGGGCGCGTCGGGCGCGGGGCAGAGGCGTCCTACTGCATCCTCCTCGGCGACGTCGGACCCGACACGCGCGAGCGGCTCGACGTGTTCGTCGGCAGTGAAGACGGATTCGAGATCGCGCGCGCGGACCTTCGATTGCGCGGCATGGGCGACCTGTTCGGCGAGCGGCAGAGTGGCGTACCCACCTTCCGCGTTGCCGATCCGCTGCGCGACGAACAGCTGAACGAGACCGCGCGTGCGGAGGCCGAGACGTTGCTCTCGGCCGATCCGGAGCTCGCGTCCGCGGCAAATGCGCCCCTGCGGCGCGTCATGGGCGAACGCTACTCGCGAAGCCTCGAGCTCTTTCGCGTTGGTTAGTAGTTCGTCATTGTCGGTGCGAGCAGTCCGTCATTCCCGCTTTCGCGGGAAATGACGAGCAGTTACTGCGCTTTCCAGTCCCGCAGGTAGTCGAGCGCCACGTTCGACATCAGGCGAACGCCGATCGGCAGGGCGGCATCGTCGCCCTGAAACAGCGGCGAGTGATTGATCGCCTGCTGCGCATTCACGCCTGGCGGCGTGACGGAGAGCGAGAAGAACATGCCCGGCGCGCGCCGGGCGAAGCGTGAAAAGTCTTCACCGGCGGCGCTCGGCCGGCCCGGTGTGAAGTTCTCCGCTCCGGCGACGCGCTTGAGCGTGGGAATCATGCGCGTGGTCAGCGAGGTGTCGTTCAGCGTGATGTCGTAGCCGTTGACCACCTTCACGTCCGCCGTGGCGCCGGCGCTCTGCGCAATGGCTTCGGCCGTCTTCACCATGCGCGACTGGATTTCGGTGCGCATGCCGGGATCGTAGGTGCGCAACGTCCCGATCATCACGACGCTATCGGGGATGATGTTCTCGCGCAGCCCGCCGTTGAACGCGCCGACCGTGAGGACCGCGGGCGCCGTGGTGAGGTCCACCTGGCGGCTGATGATCGTCTGATATGCGAGGACGATCTGGGCGCCAACGACGATGGGATCCACGCCATTCGACGGAAACGCGCCGTGCGTCTGTCGTCCGTGCACGATCATCTTCCACGAATCTGCCGCGGCGGTCCATGGTCCGGGACTCACGCTCACGTGCCCGAGCACACCAGGGCCGACATGGAGCCCGAACACAGCGTCCACCTTTGGATTGTCCATTGCACCCGCCGTGATCATGGGCGCGGCTCCTCCGGTGGGCGGGCCCTCCTCGGCCGGTTGGAACAGGAACTTCACGGTGCCGGGAATCTGCGCCTTCATGCCTGCGAGCACCTCGGCGGTGCCCATGAGGATGGCTGTGTGCATGTCGTGCCCGCAGGCGTGCATCACACCAACATCCTGGCCGTTGTATGTGGTACGCTGCGTCGACTTGAATGGCACATCCACCTGCTCGACGACCGGCAAGGCGTCCATGTCCGCGCGCAACGCCACGACAGGCCCCGGCTTTCCACCGCGCAGGATTCCGATGACGCCATTACCGCCAACGCCGACCTGCACTTCGAGGCCGAGGGATCGCAGGTGATCCGCCACGAGCTTCGCGGTGCGCGTCTCCTGGAAGGACAGCTCCGGATGCGAATGAATGTCGTGTCGCCACGCGGTCAGCTTCGGCGCTACCGCGAGTGCGGCGCGGTCGACCTGGGCCCGGAGTGCGTCGGCACCCTGCGCGCGCAGGACAGGAGCGGCGAGCAGGAACGAGAGCGCGATGATGTGCGTACGCATGGGTGCGACAGGAGGAGGGTGCGCGAAGAGGATCATCCGGGCATCGGTTCGATTGCCGGAATCGTGCTGCATACTCGCCCCATCCGCGTCGTACGTCCAGCAGCCTCCGCCCCGCCAGCCCCTTCAGGGCTTCGGTTGGGCCAGCCGGCGCTTGATGCGCTCCAGCTCCGCGTTCGCGCGGCTCAGCTCTTCGCGCACGTGGGCCAGTTCCTCGTCACGCGCCTTGTCGTCGACCTTCACAACGTCGGGTTTCGAGGGATTGCTGCCGGCGACGCCCTTCGCCACGTCGAGCGCCGTCGCTACCCGTCGGAGCGTCTGCGCCTCGGCGCGGTGCGTCGTCGTTCCCGACGCGAGGTATCCGTCGAGCAGCGCGGCGGCGTCTTTCGGCGCCGCGACCGAGTTGGACGGATCCATCTTGTACAGGGCGCGCCAGTACATCGCCTCGGCGGCTTCGGGCATAGCCGGGTACCGGGTGCTGTACTCCATGAGGAGGCGGTCGGCGCCGGCGAAATTGCCCGCGGTGGCTTCCTGCGACGCCTGCACCAGCCACGTGTTCCATTCTGCGCGTGGCAGAGACGCGGGATCACTCAGTCTAGGCTGTGCCGTCTGGCACGCCGACACGCAGAGGGCAAGCGCGAGCGCGATGCCGGAGCGACGTCTCATGCGTCCGCAGGGACGAGGCGAAACCCGCTCGAGCGGCGTCGGTTGACGACGGAAATGGGCAGGATGAGGGTGAACGTCGTTCCCCGGCCCACTGTGCTCTCGACACTAATCTTGCCCTGGTGCGCTTCCATGATCTCCTTGGCGATGGCGAGGCCGAGGCCCGTGCCCTTGGCGGACGCCGACTTCTGGTTGTTCGCCTGGTAGAACTTCTCGAACACATGCTTGAGCTGGTCGGGAGCAATCCCCGCTCCACTGTCACGAACCTGTATGCACACTCCGTTCTCGGAGGGTGCGGCCGTGAGATGCACGGTGCCGCCGGCCGGCGTGAACTTGAAGGCGTTGGAGAGGAGGTTGCCGGTCACTTCGTTGATGCGCTCCCAATCCCATGTCACATCGACGGGCAGGTTCGGCGCGTGAATCACGCGAAAGTCCACCTGCCGCTGGACTGCCAGGACGTGGAACGTCCGCTCGAGCTCATCGAGCATATGCGGCAGCTTGATCGGTCTCGGCTCGATGCGGCCACCGCCCGCCTCGAAACGGCTCACGTCGAGCAACTGGTGCGCGAGGCGTTGCATCGTTTTCGCCTGCGCCTGGATGGTCCGGATGACGGGCTCCTGCTTCTCGTTCACCGGTCCGTACACGCCCTCGGCCATGAGCTGGAGGTAGCCCTGGATGACGTTGATCGGCGTCTTCAGCTCATGTGAGGCGATCGATACGAATTCAGCCTTGAGCTTGTCGAGCTCCTTGAGCTGCCGCGTCATTTCCTGGAAACTCACCGCCAGCCGGCCGAACTCGTCGCCGCGTGCCACGTCGTAGTGCAAGGTATGGCCGAGCTCGCCGTCAGCGACCGCGCGCATACCGGCTTCGAGCTCCCAGACCGGCTTGCTGATGGACCGCGTGAGCCAGAGCGAGATGGCGGTCGCGAGCAGCAGCGCCACGGCGAGCGCGGCGAGGGCAAAGTGCTCGCCATCCGTCAGCGCATCATCGGCCGCGGCGACACGGTCCGCAGTGCGCGTCCGCAATGCACTCTCCGCCGGACCGATGGCCCGCTCCGCCTCGCGTAGTGCGGGCGCGATCGTGTCCCGCGAGATGCGCTCCGCGAGATCCACGTTCTTCGTCGAGAGGGCCTCGAACTCCCGCAGCGCCGCGGGCGTGATCGTCGCGAGCCCGTCGTGAATGCGGGTCGTGGCGCCGTCGAGGTGAAAGCGGCCGAGGGAGTCGTTGAGCGCCGTGGCACGCGTGAGCGCCGCGCGCAGGTAGACGTTGGCCTCATCGCTCGTGAGCACGCCGAGTGCGACTTCGCGCGCGCGGACGTCGGCGATGGCATCGCGGAGCCGGCCCAGGATGAGGGACGCCTGGAAGTCGCCTTCACGCAGCTCACGCATCTCGCGATGCAGGGACTGCATGGCGAACTGCGCCACCACCAGCGGGACGACGAGTACAGCGGCAATGATTACGAGGCTGAGGGCGAGCCTCGCGCGCAAGGTCATGTCAGATCAGATCAGTCTGGTGTACGACCGAACTACGCAATTACCTCGCCGGGAGGCCCTATGCGACGCTGTGCCGGTCGAGTAGCATTGGTGGTTCGGCCCCGGAGGCGCGTCGCATACGCGATCGCGCGGCCTGCCTTCTCGGGATACTACGTGTGGCGCGGACTCCGCGCCACTGACACGCCCCCTTCGTCATGTCCTCCGCTCCATTCGTCCGTATCGCCGAGCTGTCCGCGCATGCGGGCCAGCCGGTCGTGGTTCGCGCGTGGGTCACACACGTGCGGTCGTCCGGCAAGATCGCCTTTGCCGTCCTGCGTGACGGCACGGGAATCTGCCAGACCGTCTTCGTCAAGAACCAGCTGTCGCCGGAGGTGTGGGAGCGCTTCGCGCAGCTGACGACGGAGACGTCGGTGGCCATCACCGGCGATGCGCGCGCCGAGCCGCGGTCGCCCGGTGGCTTCGAGATCGGCGTCACGGACCTGGAGATCATCGGCGCCAGCCCGATCGACTATCCGATCCAGCCGAAGGAGCACGGCATCGACTTCCTGCTCGACAACCGGCATTTCTGGTTGCGGTCGCCGCGTCAACGCGCGATTGCCGTGATCCGGAACGAGGTCGAGCAGGCCATCCACGATTTCTTCTACGAGCGCGGTTTCCTGCGCGTCGATACGCCGATCCTCACCGCGGCGATCGGCGAGCGCGCGGGACTCTTTGCGACGGAATACTTCGACGAGGGGAACGCCTACCTCGCGCAGACGGGCCAGCTCTACGGCGAGGCGGCGGCGGCGGCATTCGGGAAGATCTACACCTTCGGGCCGACCTTCCGCGCGGAAAAGTCGAAGACCCGCCGCCACCTCACCGAGTTCTGGATGATCGAGCCGGAGGTCGCGTGGAATGACAACGCGGCGAACATGGTGCTCCAGGAGGATTTCATCTCGTACCTGGTGCAGCGCGTGCTCGAGCGACGGCAGGCGGAGCTCAAGGAGCTCGAGCGCGACGTGTCGAAGCTGGAGAACGTGAAGGCGCCCTTCATCCGGCTGGACTACGGGGAGGCGGTGGCCATCGCGCAGGGCAAAGGCAGCACCGTGGTGTGGGGCGAGGACCTGGGCGCGGAGGACGAGGCGCTCATCGTGGCGGACTACGACCGCCCGGTGTTCGTGATGAACTATCCAAAGGAAGCGAAGGCCTTCTACATGAAGGAGAATCCGGCCGATCCGCGCACGGTGCTCTGTAACGACTGCCTCGCGCCCGAAGGCTATGGCGAGATCGTCGGCGGATCACAGCGTGAGGACGACTACGACAAGTTGCTCGCGCGGATCAACGAGGAAGGCCTGCCGGTGGAAGCGTACACTTGGTATCTCGACCTGCGGCGCTACGGCACGTTCACGCATGCCGGCTTCGGGCTCGGCCTGGAGCGCACCGTCGCGTGGATCTGCGGGTTACAGCACATCCGCGAGGTCATTGCATTCCCGAGGATGATGAATCGCTTGCGGCCATGATCTTCGCGATAAGTTGAACAAACGTTGAAGTGGTTGATCGGTGGGTAGCGCGAATCCCGCGAATTCCCGCGAATTGTTCCAGGTGGCGCGAGACTATCGATGCCGCACCGAAGGATCCGCGAAGATTCTCTTGGATTCGTTCGATTCGCGCTGCCCACGACCAACGCCCTTATCAACGATCAACGTTTGTCCGTGCCCGACTTGACCTCCTCCCACAGTCTGTCGAGCACTTCGAGGCCAGCCGTCGCCACATCGATCCCGCGCTCCTTCGCAAGGGATTCGATTCCCTGAAAGCGCGTCGCGAACTTCAGGTTCGCCTTGTCCAATGCCAGCGACGGATGTACGCCCAGCTTCCGACAGAGATTCACCACTGAGAAGAGCAGGTCTCCGAGCTCCTCTTCGAGCAACGGGTCCGGCACACCATTCCCCGACGCGACCGCGCCTCTTTCCACCTCGCTGCGGACTTCTGCCAGCTCCTCCTCGACCTTCGCCGCGGGACCTGCCGCATCGGGCCAGTCGAAGCCTACGCCGGCCGCACGATCCTGAAGCCGAAACGCGCGATGGAGCGCGGGCAGGTCGACAGGAAGCCCGTCGACGATGCTGGCGCGTTTCTTCGCCTTCATCCCCTCCCAGCTCTGCCGCTCGCCGCCTTCATAAAGATGCGGGTGCCGGGTCTTCATCTTCGCGATGAACCCCTCCGCCACCTCGGTGAAGTCAAAGGCGCCACGCTCCTCCGCTACAACGCTGTGGAAAAGCACCTGGAGCAGCAGGTCGCCGAGCTCCTCGCGCAGCAAGCGATCGTCGCCGGCGCGGATGGCGTCGTCCACCTCGTACGCTTCTTCGATCAGGTACGGTCGCAGGGACTCGTGAGTTTGCGCCGCATCCCAGTCGCAGCGACGGCGCAGATCCTTCATCAGCGCGAGCGCGTCTGGAAGTCCCGTTTTCGGTTGCATCGCTCTCGGTGGCCTCGTATCTTGTTCAGTCTACACATGATAGCTACTCGCGTCGTTCAATGACACGCGCCTGGGTCGAGGTCGACTTGGGCGCGTTGTGCCGCAATGGGGCAGCCGTTGCGGCGCGCGCGGGCGTGCCGATTCTCCCCATGGTCAAGGCCGACGGGTACGGCATCGGCGCACTGCGCGCGGCCCTGGCGCTCGATGCGCTGGACCCCTGGGGGTTCGGAGTTTCGTCCGTGGCCGAAGGGGTGGAGTTGCGCGGCGGCGGCATCGCTCGCCCCATCGTGGTGTTCTCGCCCATCCTGCGCACCGAGATCGATGCCCTGCGCCGAGCGGATCTCACGCCGTCGCTCGGCGATCCGGCCGTCATCGAATCGTGGGCACGTACCGGGCGACCGTGGCACCTGCACATCGACACGGGAATGTCGCGTGCCGGCATGCCGTGGCACGCGGTCGGGCAGCACACGGCGCTGCTTGGTCGCACTGCGCCGGTCGGGGCGATGACGCACTTCCATTCTGCCGAGCTGCCGGACGGGACGCGCGACGTCCAGGAAGCGCGCTTTCGCGACGCGCTGGCGCAGCTGCCCACTCGCCCCGCCGTGCTTCACTGTGAGAATGGCGCGGCTGTCGAGCAACGGGCCACGTCGCCGTGGTCGCTCGTCCGTCCCGGCATCTACTTGTACGGGGTTTCGTCGGTCGACGGCAGCGCCCTCGTGCCGGAGCCCGTCGCCAGCATTCGGGCGCGTATCGTCGAGATCAGGACGGTCCGCGATGGAGAGACCGTGAGCTACGACGCGACGTGGACAGCGCACGGCGATCGGCGGATCGCTACCGTTCCCGTGGGGTACGCCGACGGATATCGCAGGAGCCTCAGCAACCGCGGCGAAGCGCTCCTTGGCGGGCGCCGCATTCCGGTGGCGGGCCGAGTGACGATGGACATGACGATGTTCGACGTGACCGACACGACCGCGACCCTGGGTGATATCGTGACCCTGCTCGGGCAGGATGGAGGCGACGTGATCACGGTGGGTGAGCTGGCCACGCGGAGCGACGTGTCTCCCTACGAGATCCTCACGGGACTTCGGCTGCGTCTCCCGCGCGTGTACCGTCATTCGCCGCAGCGTGGACCGGCCGGTTCCCAGCGGGCGGGGGGCGAAAATACCCGCGTTCGGACGGGGAGCGGCGCGGATTACCGGCGCGACGTGAACTCGCCGGGAGTGCGTGCGTGAGGCGCCGAGCGCTGATCCTCGTGCTGGATGGCGTCGGTGCGGGCGCGGCGCACGACGCGGACGCCTACGGCGACGTCGGCAGCGACACGTTGGGGAATGTGGCGCGCGCGAGTGGCGGTCTTGCCCTTCCGCACCTGCAGGCGCTCGGTCTCGGCAACCTTGCGTCCGTGGAAGGTGTCGCACCAATCGACGCGCCCGAGGGGGCGTGGGGCGTGATGGAGCCGGCGTCGGCCGGCAAGGACAGCACGACCGGACACTGGGAGATTGCAGGCCTGCACCTGACGCGCCCCTTTCCAACCTTTCCGAATGGGTTTCCACCCGAGGTGATCGACGCGTTCAGCGCCGCCACCGGTCGCGGTGTGCTCGGCAACATTCCAGCGAGCGGTACCGAGATCATCGAGCAGTTCGGCGAAGAGCATGAACGGACGGGCAAGTGGATCGTGTACACATCGGCCGATTCGGTCTTCCAGGTGGCCGCGCATGAAGGCGTCATTCCCCTCGCGGAGCTGTATGCGGCCTGCGAAACCGCGCGCATGCAGCTCGTGGCGCCGAATGATGTGTCGCGCGTGATCGCGCGCCCGTTCGCCGGTCATGCCGGTGCGTACGAACGCACCGGGAATCGGCGCGATTACTCCATTGCCCCGCCCGGAGAGACGCTCCTCGATGCGCTGGCGGGCGCGGGGGTGCCCCGGTCGGGCGTCGGCAAGGTGGACGACCTCTTCGCGGGCGCCCTGACCTCGCGTCACGTCGCGGACAATGCCGAAGGGATCGAAGCCATCCTGGAGTGGCTGGGCAGCGCCCAGGGTGGGTTGCTGTTTGCCAACCTTGTAGATTTCGACACGCTGTACGGCCACCGCAGTGACGTGGCCGGGTTTGCGCGCGCCCTGCGCCAGTTCGACGACGCACTGCCGGCGATCCGCGCCGCACTCCGCGAGGATGATCTCCTGTTCATAACGGCTGACCACGGCAACGACCCCACGACGGGCTCGAGCGATCACGCGCGTGAGCGCGTGCCGCTGCTCGTGGCGGGGCCGCAAGTGCGGGCCCGGCCGCTCGGGGTTCGCGGCACGTTTTCCGATCTTGGCGCAACCGTTGCTGACTGGTTGAACGTGCCGTTCGGAGGGCAGGGCATATCGTTCCTGCCGACGCTCGAGCGGGGTGTGTGATGAACGCCGTGCCGGCAACAGAGGGGGGGGAGTTGCGCGAGCGGACGGCGCTGCGAGACCGGGCGACCGCAGCGATGGAACATGCCTATGCGCCGTACTCGGGGTTTCGCGTCGGTGCGGCACTGCTCGGAACGGATGGCAGTATCACGGATGGCTGCAATGTGGAGAACGCCGCGTATCCAGCCGGAATTTGTGCGGAGCGGGCGGCAATAGCGGCAGCGGTCACGCGCGGGGTCCGGGCGTTCACGGCGATCGTGATCGTGACGGAGGCGGACGTTCCTACGCCACCGTGTGGCATGTGTCGGCAGGTGCTGGTGGAATTTGCGCCGCACCTCGAGGTGATCAGCATCACCCGGGGCGGTGCGCAGGCGCGGTGGTCGATGTCGGAACTTCTTCCGGCAGCCTTTACCCCTACGTCGATGGGACGCTGATGCGTCCTCGCGACGACGGACGGAGTGTGCGTGGTGCGTGATCGTATTTTCTGGGGCGCGTCTGCCGCGCTCCTGCTCGTTGGCTTTGCTGCATGCTCGGAGAACGTCACCGGCAGCCTTGGCTGTCCGGCACTCTGCGTGGACGAAAGCGCGACCCTCCGTGACACGGTCCTCGCGGGCGTGGTGGCGATCGATTCCACGTTCATCGGATTCCCCCGCCCGGGCGAAAACCGCGACGTCACGCTGATCAATCAGGTCGACACGGCGGACGTGCGGCTCGCCGTCCATTACGACACCCTTCCGAAGCGGTACCAGATTCCCCTGGCCACGTCGGACAGTGCCATCCGGAAGGTCGATAGCGCGACGATGATCTTCCGCATCGACACGCTGCTGACGAAGCCGACGACGCCGCTCACCATCGACGCGTTCGACATCGATACGACGGCCTCGGACACCACGACGGCGACGCTCGCGAAACTGTATCGCGCCGACCGGCTCATCGGGTCACGGACCTACGCCGCCACCGACATCACGTCGGACACGCTGCGGCTGTCCCTCAACAACGATGTCCTGTTCGGGAAGATCCGGGACTCGCTGCGTCTGCGCGTCGGTCTCAAGGTTCGGGGATCGGGCGCGACGAAGTTGCGCGTCCTCGCCTCGGGCTTCCCGCCGCGGATTCGGTTTCGCGCCTCGTCGGACACGACCGTTGCGCCCGACACGCTTTTCCCGCAGTCGATCACCCCAGCAGGCGATCTGTTCGGCCAGAGTAATTTCAGGCTCTTTCCCGTGTACGTCATCGGCAAGCAGCCGGCCCCCCCGGCGGGACGCTTCGTCATCGGCGGACTGTCGGGTGCGCGCACCTACTTTCGCTTTGACATCCCACCGCTCCTGGTCGATTCGGTCACGGTCATCCGTGCGTCGTTTCAGCTGACACAGGTGCCTGCGCGCACCATCGCAGCAACCGCCGATTCGGTGACGATCTACGCCCAACCGGTGCTCGCCTCGCCATTCATCACGGACGTGGGCACCGCCGCGACGTTCCTTGGTGCGCCGGGGCTCTACGGCATCGATTCGGTGCGCTTCGGTGCGCGTGACAGTGGACTCCGCAATATCGAGCTCGTGAATCTGCTGCGGTTCTGGCGCGCCTTCGGCCAGACCAATAACACGCGCGCCCTCGTCCTGCGGTCGCCGCAGGAAGGCAACACGCCTGGTGAGCTCGACTTCGTTTCCTCCAAGGGCTTGCTCGCCTCCCGACCGACTCTTCGCATCACCTACGTGCCGCGACGCGGCTTCGGGATTCCGTGACCATGCGTACTCGTTTCGTTCGTTCGATCGCAGCGATCGCCTTGCCGATCGCCAGCGTGGTGCAGGCGCAGGGAGCCCTCAGCACGCAAGGCTTTGGGTATCCCTCGGGTGTGATGAGCAGCCGTGCCCTGGGTACGGGCGGCGCGATCGGTGAGATCGATCCGCTGTCGTCGTCCAACCCGGCGGCCATCAGCGCCTTCGGCGGGGCAGCGCTCTACTTCCAGGCCGAGCCGGAATCGCGCACGCTGCACGTGGGCAACGCCACCGAGTCGGCGAAGATTGCCCGGTATCCGCTGATTGTCGCGTCCGTGCCGCTGACGGAGAGCTTCACGTTGGGGCTCAGCGTTTCGAACCTGCTTGATCGCAGCTTCGAGACGACGTCGCGCCGCTCGCAGGTCCTCGGTGATTCCGCCGTGTTCAGCACCACCGCCTTCAAGAGCAACGGCGCGATGGCCGACCTCAGGCTCGGTCTCGCCTGGGCCCCGCAGTCGTGGCTGCGCTTCGGCGCCGGCGTGCACGCGATCACCGGCGACAATCGCGTCCGCAACAAGCAGGTCTTCGACGATACCGTGCGGTTTGCTGCCCTCGTCGATACCGCGACGGTCGGATTTACCGGCTCCGCGGTGTCGGCCGGGTTCGAGGCGATCGTCGCGCACGCGTGGAGCGTGGCGGGCTCGTATCGCCGCGGGGGCGCGCTCTCCCTGCAACGGGGCGATACGACGCTGTCGCGCGCGCACGTGCCGGATCATCTCGGTATGAGCCTCGCCTTCCTCGGCATTCGCGGCTCGTCGATCGCGGTGCGGACGTCGAAGGACACGTGGTCGCGGATGGCCGGATTGGGATCGTCCAGCATCCGGATCACCGACGGATGGGACACGAGCGTGGGCGCCGACATGCTCGGACCTCGGATTGGGTCGCGCTCCGTGCAGGTGCGCGCTGGAGCGCGCTGGCGCACCCTGCCGTTCGGGACGGCGACCTCCAGCGTCTCGGAGAAGAGCTACTCCCTCGGCGCGGGTACGTCGTTCGCGCGTGGTCGCGCCTCGCTGGACTTTGCAGCCATCCGCGCGATGCGCGAGGCGGGTGCGGGCCTGTCGGAGACGGCGAACACGCTGAGTTTCGGGATCACCGTTCGTCCCTGATCGCATGCCCGGCATAGTCCCCCCGCCAGCCGACGCGCCGATCATCCTCGTGGCGGACGACGTCCCCGCGAACGTGGAGCTGCTCTTTGACCAGCTGCACGTGCTCGGCTTTCGCGCGATCGCAGCGCACGACGGCCCATCCGCGCTGCAGACGTGCTTCGAGCAGAAGCCGGACCTGTGCATCCTCGACGTGTCGATGCCCGCCGGCGACCTCGGCGTCGATGATCGTTCGACCGGATTCGAGGTGTGCCGCCGCATCAAGCGCGACTCGCGTACGGCGCGCATCCCCGTGATCTTCGTGACCGCGCTCAACGATACCACCGATCGCGTCAAGGCCATCGAGGCCGGTGGCGACGACTTCCTCACGAAGCCGCACAATCGGCTCGTGCTCGGCGCACGCGTCAGGTCCCTGCTCAAGCTGAAGGCCGCCACGGACGCGCTCGAGGAGAGCCTGCGCAAGCTCAAGGAGCTCGAGAAGGTCCGCGACGACCTCATGAAGATGATCGTGCACGATCTCAAGTCGCCGCTGACCTCCATCATCGGCGCCATGGAGATGTTGATCGACGGCGACTTCGGCACGCTCACCACGGAGCAGCGTGGCGCGCTCGGCGACGCCGAGCTGCGCGCGGAAGACCTGCTGGCGCTTATCGAGGACTTGCTGGAGGTCGCGCGGCTCGAGGAAACGCAGATGGCGCTGAACCTCGCGCCGACGGCGCCTGGCGCGCTCCTCACCGAGGTGTGGCACGAATGGGAAGTGCGCGCCGTCCAGGAGGGTGCGACCATCGGCGTCGAGTGTGCGGACGATGCGCCCGTCATCGAAGCTGACCAGGCGCTGGTGAAGCGCGTGTTCGGCAACCTGCTACAGAATTCCCTCACGCACTCTGCGCGGGCCGTCACCGTCAGCCTCAGCGCCCGCAAGGAGAATGACGGCACCCTGTTCACCGTGGCAGATGACGGCGTCGGCATTCCGGTGGAGTATCACGACATCATCTTCCGGAAGTTCGAGCAGGTGAAGACGCTGCACATTCCCCGCGTGCGCAGCTCGGGGCTCGGGCTGGCCTTCTGCAAGCTGGTCGTCGAGGCGCACGGAGGACGCATCTGGGTAAAGAGTGGCGGCGACATGCTCGGCAGCGCCTTTCACTTCTGGCTTCCATCGCATCCGCCGGGCACTACGATGTCGCCCAGTGCCGGCATCGCCGTGAGCGCACGATGACCGACGAGAGCGCGCCGACGGTCTACGTGGAGACCTATGGCTGCCAGATGAACGTCAGCGACTCCGAGCTGATGCTCGGCAAGCTGAGTGCGGCCGGCTACACGCCGGTTGATTCACCGGATGGGGCCGACGTCATCCTGATCAACACGTGCGCCATTCGGGACCACGCGGAGCAGCGGGTGATCGGGCGGCTGGGCGAGTTGAAGCGGCACATGAAGAAGGATTCCATCATGGGTGTCACGGGCTGCATGGCGCAGCGGCTCGGACCGCTCCTGCTCGAAAAGGCGAAGCATGTGTCGCTCGTGATCGGCCCGGACGGGTATCGCGCGCTGCCGCAGCTCGTCGAAGGCGCGCGCCATGGCCGGCGCTCGATCAACACCACGTTCGACCTCGAGGAGCACTACGAGGACTTCACGCCGCGCCGTTTCGACAAGGTGAAGGCGTGGATACCCGTGCAGCGCGGCTGCGACTATCGCTGTACCTACTGCATCGTCCCGACAACGCGCGGTGCGGAGCGCAGTCGCAAGCTGGACGACGTCGTGCGGGAGACGGCGAGCGTTGTCGCGGAAGGAATGAGCGAGGTCGTGCTCCTCGGGCAGACGGTGAACTCGTATAGCGACGGCACGCACGATTTTGCCGACCTGCTGCGCGCGGTGGGATCGGTACCGGGCATCCGGCGCGTGCGCTACACCAGCCCACACCCGAACGACTTCACCGACCGCGCCATTCGCGCCATGGCCGAGGTGCCGACGGTGTGCGAGCACGTTCACCTGCCGATGCAGAGCGGGTCGTCGCGCATGCTGAAGCGGATGCTGCGTCGCTATACGCGGGAGGGCTACCTCGATTGTGTCGACCGTATTCGACGCGCGATCCCGAACGCGAGCCTGACGACGGACATCATCGTCGGCTTTCCGGGCGAGACGGACGAGGAGTTCGAGGACACGTTGCGCATGGTGCGCGAGGTGGGCTTCGCCGACGCGTACACTTTCATCTTTTCTCCCCGCGACGGCACACCCGCCACGCGCCTTCCGGCCGAGCTGTCGGTGCCGGCGGAGGTGGCGAGTGAGCGATTGCAGCGACTGGTCGAGACCGTGCGCACCGGGTCGCGCGCGCGCAACGTTGGACAACTCGGCACGCGGCACGAGGTGCTGGTCGAGCGCGAGGCCAAGCGCGGCGAGGCGATGCTCCTCACCCGCACGCGCGACTTCAAGTCGGTGCTCATCCCGGGTGATGCGTCGATGCTCGGGCAGTACTACACCGTCGAACTCACGGGCACGACCGGCTCGACGTTCACCGGCAGCATCGTGCGAGATCGCCAACCGCTCCCGATGGCAGGCTGACGCTTCTCTTCTGGTACGGCGCGCGTTGAATTGATGACGTAGCATGGCGCCCCTCGGCATTCATTGCGCGCATGCCGCTCGTGGCGTGGAGTGTTCTCGTCTATTGTGGATCGCTGCTCATCGCACTCGGGGTCGGACCTCCGATGCGGACGATGCTCGTCGCGATCACCCTCGCGGGCACCGCCGTCGCCACATGCCTGCGCTCGCGCGTGCCCGCGCTGATGTGCGCCGTGGCGGGCGGGGCGATGCTCATCGCCATCGTCGCTGCGCGCGACGCGGAACGCTGCGGCGCGGTGCTCTCATCGGTGCATGCCTGGGATGCCGAATTCGAGAGTGAGGTGACGGCGGGAGCGCTGGCCCGCGTCGTCGTCAGTGCGCGTGGGTGTTCTGATCACGCGATCTTCCTGGTGTCGCGCGGCAGCGCTGCCGCGGGCCAGGCCGCGACCGTCCGCGGGCGCGCCACGCACGGCGAACGGGGACTTTTCATCGAGGACGCGGCCATCGAGGGCGCGCATCGCGGTGCGATGTTCCCGCGCGCCCGTGCGTCCGCGGGCGGCCGAATCGATCGCATCTTTGCTACCGACGCGCCCATGGTGCGCGCGCTCGTGATCGCCGACATGAGCGGCATTCCCATCGAGGCCCGCGACCGGTATGCGCGCGCCGGCCTGGTCCATATGCTCAGCGTCTCAGGCCTGCACGTGGGCATCGTGGCCCTCGCGCTGGAACTCCTCGCCTCGATCCTGCGCCTGCCTCGAAAGCCGGCTCGACTCGCGACCCTGGCGCTCCTCACGGCCTATGTCGCCGCGATCGGCGCGCCGCCGCCCGCCGTGCGTGCCGCGGTCATGCTGGGTGCGGTGCTCATGACCCGGTTGCTGCAACGACCGACATCGCCGTGGGCGATCCTGGCGATGGGTGCCGCGGCGCCGCTCTGGGACACGCAGACCGTCCTCGATCTTGGCTGGCAGCTCAGCGTCGCGGGCACGGCAGCGCTCATCGCGGGAGGTGCGCTCTCCCGTCGCGTGATTCCTTCGGGGTGGAGCGGCTGGCGGCGGTCACTCGCGACCGCAGGGGTGATCAGCATCGTGGCGACGGCAGTCACGGCGCCCCTCGTCGCGTATGCGTTCGGTCGGATTTCGCTCCTCGGACCAATTACCAACCTGCTGGCCGATCCGATCATGGGGCTACTACAGCCGCTTCTCTTCGTCGCGATGGCCATCCCCATCGCGGGCGTGGAACACTTCGCCGCGGACGCCGCGCACGTCTTGCTCCTCGGGTTCGACGGCATCGCGACCGTGGCGGCGTCCATCCCGTGGGCGGCTCCGGTGGCGCTGCCAAGTGTGGTCGGTGCGGTCGCTGCCACGGTGGCATCGATCGCGTTGATCTGGGCGTGCCAGGCCCGGCATCCAGCGCGCGCCGTCGTCCTTACCCTCTCGGCGCTCGCGGTGCTCATCGTCGAGCCGGTGCTTCCACGTGGTCGCCAACCCGTGGAGCTGCACATGATCGATGTGGGGCAAGGCGATGCCTTCGCACTCCGCACGGGCTACGGGCGGTGGATTGCCGTGGATGCCGGCCGGAGCTGGAATGGTGGAGACGCGGGGAGGAATACCGTGGCGCCGTACCTCGCGCACCGCGGCGGGTCACTCGCGTTGTTCGTGCTGTCACACCCACACAGCGATCACGTCGGAGGGGCGGCATCGCTGTTTGCCATGCTCCGTCCGGACCGCTTTCTCGATCCCGGGTACGTTGGGACCACACCGCCGTACCTCGCTGCGCTTCGCGAAGCGAGGGCCGAACACATCGCGTGGCAGCGCGTGCGACCGGGAGATTCCCTCGTGGTGGACGACGTGGTACTCAACGCGCTGGCACCCGACTCCGCGTGGGCCGCGCAGCTCGGGGACGCAAACCTCGCGAGCTCCGTCCTCTCCGTTCGCGTGGGGGCAACGCGAGTACTCTTCACGGGCGACGCGGAAGGTCCGGAAGAGGAGTGGCTGCTCGATCATTCGCGAGACGCACTGGCCGCCGATGTACTGAAGGTGGGCCACCACGGCAGCTCCACGAGCACGACACCTGCATTCCTGGAGGCGGTGCATCCGCGCGTGGCGCTCGTCAGCGTTGGTGCGCATAACACGTACGGGCATCCGAGCCCGGACGTCATGCAGTCCCTCGCTGACGCGGGAATCACCACACTTCGCTCTGACAGGCTTGGCACCGTGGTTCTGAGATTCTTCCCCGGACTGATCGAGGTCAATGCCCGCGCACAGCGCTGGACCGTGCCGGTGTCCACGATGTCGACCGCGCGTGCGGTCAACCCGTGATGATGCTGCACCTGGTTGTTGGTCGGCCAATTCGGCTGCCGCCGCACCTGCTGGCGCGTTACCCCGAGCTGGATGACGCATCGTGGCGCCAGGGCGGATTCTTGCTGCGCCTCGGGGGATGGTTGCTCGGTCGTTCGACGGTGTCGGGCATCACACTGTGGCGCACGATCTGGCTGGCGCGTGACGACCAGCTCTCCCCGGAGCTACTCTTGCACGAACTCCGGCACGTCCATCAGTTTCAGGGTGACGCGCTCTTCCCGCTCCGATACCTGTGGTACAGCGTGCGGCGCGGGTACACCAACAATCCGTATGAAGCCGACGCACGGGCCTATGCCGCGGGCCGGCTCACGGAGTCCCAACTTCCCGCGTAGAGGACAGACTGTGGTTCAGCACACCGCGACGTCGGTCGTCACGATCGAGCGATTCATCATCGAGCAGGAGCGCATGCATCCCGAGGCCACCGGCGAGCTGTCCGGCATCCTCTACGACATGGCGCTGGCCGCGAAGATGATCGCCAACAAGGTGCGCCGAGCGGGTCTTGCGGACATTCTCGGCTCGACGGAAAATTCGAACGTGCAGGGCGAGATCCAGCAGAAGCTCGACGTCTTTGCCAATGACACCATCATCAAGGCGATGGATCATGGTGGCCGGCTGTGCGCGATGGCGTCGGAAGAGGAACCCGACATCATTCCCATCCCGGAGGGGTTCCGCTGTGGCAAGTACTGCCTGCTGTTCGATCCGCTCGACGGCTCGTCCAACATCGATGTCAACGTCCCTGTCGGCACGATCTTCAGCGTGGTGCAGAAGATTACGCGTGGTCGCCAGGGCGAGATGGAGGACATGCTCCAGCCCGGTCGCCGGCAGGTGGCATCGGGCTACGTCATCTATGGGTCGAGCACGATGCTGGTGTACACGACCGGCTCCGGCGTGCATGGCTTCACGCTCGATCCGTCCATCGGGGAATTCCTGCTGTCGCACCCGAACATCCGCATTCCCGATGAAGGCCGGTACCTCTCGGTGAACGACTCGTATGAGGCGTACTGGGACGCGCCCACACGCCAGCTCATGCGGCGGTATCGTGGGCTCGAAGGCGGACGCAAGCCGCTCAACGTTCGCTACGTCGGCTCCCTGGTGGCGGACTTCCACCGCAACCTCCTCGGCGGCGGCGTGTTCTGCTATCCCTCGAACGGCAACTGTCCGGAGGGGAAGCTGCGGCTCATGTACGAAGCCAACCCCCTTGCATTCATCTGCGAGCAGGCGGGCGGCGCCGCGACGAACGGGACGCAGCGCGTGTTGGACATCGTGCCGCGCGAGCTGCACGAGCGGGTCCCACTGTATGTTGGCAGCAAACGCGATGTGGACCTGGCGACGCAGACGCTCGCGCAGCACTCCGAGCTGGTCGGAGCCTGACGGCTCCTGCCAGCGTCTGACAGTCTGACCCGGGCGCGCGGCTGCGCCGCCGCCCTCGTCTGACAGCGGGTCAACTGCAGCCTGACAGCTGTACGCTACACGACTCGGTCCCTCGCCCCGAATGCGCTCTTGTGTGACCTGTGGTCGAACGGGCGCATCAACCCGGTTGTGTATCTCGAATAGAGGTCCGACCATTCAGTTGACCCGCTGTCAAACGAGCGAGCGCGAAGCGCGAGCGGGTCGGATTGTCAGACTGTCCGACCGCTAAATTGGGTCAATGCCAGACGAACTGCTCTCTCCCAGCGGCATTCCCATCGCGCCGGTGTACCGGCCGAGCGATGCGCCAATCGACTACGAGCGCGACCTCGGCGATCCCGGCGCGTTTCCGTACACGCGCGGCGTGCAGCCCACGATGTACCGCGGCCGCTTGTGGACCATGCGCCAGTACGCCGGCTTCGGCACGGCGCAGGAAACCAATACCCGCTTTCGCCTGTTGCTGGAGAAGGGGCAGACGGGACTCTCCGTCGCGTTCGACCTTCCCACGCAGATGGGCATCGACTCCGATTCGCCGCGCGCGCTGGGTGAAGTCGGACGGGTGGGCGTAGCGATTGATACGGTCGAGGACATGCACACGCTGCTCGACCAGATCCCGCTCGATAGCGTGTCGACCAGCATGACGATCAACGCCACGGCGGCCACGCTCCTCGCGATGTACGTCGTCGTCGCCGAAGAGCGCGGCATCCCGCGCGATCGCTTGAGTGGCACGATCCAGAACGACATCCTCAAGGAGTACATCGCGCGCGGCACCTACATCTATCCGCCAGCGCCATCGCTCGCGCTGATCACCGAGATCTTCCGCTTCTGCGCCGCAGAAGTGCCGTACTGGAATCCGATATCCATTTCCGGCTACCACATCCGGGAGGCTGGCGCCACCGCGGTGCAGGAGCTCGCCTTCACCTTCGCGAATGCGATGGAATACGTGCGCGGTGCGGTCGATGCAGGCCTCGCGGTCGATGAGTTTGCACCGCGCCTTTCCTTCTTCTTTGCCGCGCACAACGATCTCTTCGAGGAGGTCGCCAAGTTCCGCGCCGCGCGTCGCATGTACGCGCGTCTCATGCGTGAGCGTTTCGGTGCGAGCAACGCGAGTTGTCGCCTGCGCTTTCACACGCAGACCGGCGGCGTCACCCTGCAGGCGCAACAACCGCTCAACAATGTCGTGCGCGTCACGATCCAGGCGCTCGCCGCTGTGCTGGGTGGAACGCAGTCGCTGCACACCAACGGCTACGACGAAGCACTCTCGCTGCCGACCGCCGAGGCAGCGACGCTCGCCCTGCGCACGCAACAGGTGATCGGCTTCGAGAGCGGCGCGGCGTCCACCGCGGACCCGCTGGCCGGGAGCTACTACGTGGAGGACCTTACCAATCGACTCGAGCGTGACGCACTCGAGTTGCTCGGCAAGGTTGACGATCTTGGCGGCGCCGCTCGCGCCATCGACGCGGGTTTCTTCCAGGAGGAGATCGGCCGCTCGGCGTACGAGTTCCAGCTCCGTGTAGAAGACGGCGCCACGGTGATCGTCGGCGTGAATCGCTTCGCGAGTGGGGAGGACTCGCCCGTCATTCCCACGCCTGACTACTCGGGTCTCGAGCGCGGACAGGTGGAGCGCCTGCGCGCCGTGCGTGCGGCGCGCGACAACGCCACCACGCAACGCGCGCTCGAGGCACTTCAACGTGCCGCCGAGCGTCTCGTGTCGCCCGCAGCGGAGAAGGAAGTGCATCTGATGCCGCTCGTCATCGACGCGGTGCGCGCCCGCGCGAGTGTTGGTGAGATCAGCGACGTGCTCGGCGCCGTATGGGGCGTGTACCGCCCCGTGCGATGATCGGCCGGGCAGTAGCGACGCTGTCGTTTCTGCTCTGGGCGGAGTGCACGCACGCACAGGCCGTGATGCCGAGGGTGGAGGTCTACTCGACGATCGGCGGAATCGCCGGCGTCACGCCCATGCTCATCGACGGTATTCGCCGCGGCGCCGTGCACGCCGGCTTCCGTGCCGACGCCGGTATCCAGTCCGATGCGCTCGGCGTGGCGCTCGGCGCTCGCCTGTGGGAGCTGGCACCGACGCAGACCTTCGGCGGTCGCGGCCTGGAGGCGTTCCTGTCGGCGGAGTGGCGCATCTCGTGGGATACCCGCTCCATCGTGCGCGTATCAGTGGGCGGCGGGTTCGACGACATCGACGGAGGACGCGGTCCCGAGCGCGCCGGGCTGGGGACGAGCGGGGTGACGTATTCGCTCGGCGCGGCGCGCGAGCTGATCGCTCCCAGTGGCGCGCGGATCATCCTGTCGGCCGATATCGTCGTGCCGCACGTGAACGCGGACATCGAAGGCCGGCGCGCGCCAATCCTCGAGCTTGGATTCGGCTACCGGATTCAAGACTACAACCCGTTCAGTGCGCTCGTCCCGCGATGACGCCGCGGGCGTGAATGGCGAAGTCATGGGGTTGTTCCCCTCTGCCGGCCCCGCTACCTTCAACAGGCGCAACACCCAGCCTAAGTCTCATATCGATGCCAACTTACGAGTTCCGTTGTCCTGAAGGCCATGCATTCGAGAAGTTCTACCGCAGCATCGGCGGCGCCGAGTCCACGGCGCTCTGTCCGGTGTGCGGGGAACGCGCGGAACGCATGATGTCCGCCGCCGGATTCGCCTTCAAGGGATCGGGCTTCTATCTCACCGATTACGGGAAGAACGCGCATCGTGGTGAAGCGCCGGCGGACACGAAGTCTGCGGCGTCGTCGGAGAGCGGATCGAGCCCCGACAAGTCCGAGAGCAGCAAGAGCGAAAGCAGCACGTCGTCAAAGGACACCGGCAAGTCGGAATCGCCCAAGAGCGCGGAGTCCAGCAAGCCGGCCTCCGATGCGAAGCCCGCCGAGTCGAAGAAGCCCGAGTCCAAGTCGACGGAAGCGAAGTCCACGTCGGCACCGAAGCCGAGCGCGGGCGAGTGAGCGCTGGCGTTGATGCGTTGCGGCGTGAGGTCACTCGCGTCGCGGTCTCGCTCGGCGCGCCTGCGGATTTTGTCCCGCTTCTCGAGCGCCCGCGCGATCCCGCGTTCGGCGACTGGGCGACCAACGCGGCCATGGTGCTCGCGAAGCAGTTGGGGCGCAAGCCGCGCGACCTCGCGACGACGCTGATCGACGCGATCGACAAGCCGGCCGCTGGCCTTGCGTCGGCGGAGATTGCGGGTCCGGGGTTCATCAACTTTCGTCTCGACGCGGGGACGGTCTCGCGCGGCATCGCGGCGCTGGTCAGATCGGACACGCAGTATGGACGCGGGATGGCTGGCGAGGGAAAGCCGGTCGTGGTCGAGTTCGTGAGCGCGAATCCAACCGGTCCGCTCCATGTCGGGCATGGTCGGCAGGCGGCGCTCGGCGATGCCATCTCATCGCTGCTTGCCTGGAGTGGATGGAAGGTGTCGCGCGAGTTCTACTACAACGACGCCGGCGTCCAGATCGAGAATCTTGGCCTGAGCACGCAAGCGCGGGTGCGCGAGCTGCGCGGCAAGAGCGCAGCGATTCCCGAGGGCGGATACCACGGCGCCTACATCGCGGAGATCGCCGAGCGCTACGTCGCCGAGCATGCCGGGGATGCGAGCGGAGAAGATGTCGACACGATCCGCGCCTATGCGGTCCAGGAGCTGCGCAAGGAACAGGATCTCGACCTCCAGGCGTTCGGCGTCGCCTTCGACACGTACTATCTCGAATCGTCGCTGTACGAGGACGGACGTGTCGAGAAAACGGTGAAGGCACTGGTCGCGAGCGGGCACACGTACGAGAAGGACGGCGCGCTGTTCCTGCGTACCACCGAGTTCGGTGACGACCAGGACCGCGTGATGCGCAAGAGCGCGGAGAAGGGCGGCACGTATACCTACTTCGTGCCGGATGTCGCGTATCACGTGACGAAATGGGAGCGCGGCTTCACGCGTGCGATCAACGTCCAGGGCTCCGATCATCACAGCACGGTCACGCGCGTGCGCGCCGGCCTTCAGGCCCTCGGCATCGGCATTCCGGAGGGCTATCCGGAGTACGTCCTCCATCAGCTCGTGACGGTGATGCGGAGCGGGGAAGAGGTGAAGATCTCGAAGCGTGCGGGGAGCTACGTCACGGTGCGTGACCTCATCGACGACGTGGGCCGCGACGCGGTACGCTACTTCTTCCTCATGCGGAAGGGCGACTCGCAACTGTCCTTCGACGTCGACCTCGCGCGCACGCAGAGCGAGGAGAATCCCGTCTACTACATCCAGATGGCGCATGCGCGCGTCTCGGGAATCT
>JBBQFW010000021.1:0-24969 GCA_038322445.1 Gemmatimonadales bacterium | reverse complement strand
CGGCAAGCACGATGGCGTTGTGCGCGTCCGTGACGTCGTTCGTGTACGGCGTGACCCGCACTGTCCATCGTGCGCCGCCAATCGGGCGGCGCGCGAGGACGACACGCGCGCTGTCGTCGTACCACGCCGTGTATTGCAGATGGCCGTGGGTCACCACGCTGCTCGTGCGGAAAATGACCGCGTTTACTGAAGAACGTGCCCAGCCCGTGCCGACAATGGAGGAAGCGGACGCCGGCGGTTGCGCGCCAGCGTGGGCGGCGCTCGCCAGTATTCCGCCCCCGTGCGCCTCGATGCGATCGCCGTTTGTTATCTCGCCACTCCGCGCCAGGCTCGAACATGTCCGGACTCTCGGACGTCGCCAGCAGCGACGGCGGCGCGTGGCTGCACCCCATCGCCACCGCGCCAGCGATGACGAGGAGGAGCCTAGTCCGCATCGTCGTGGTCGGCCACATAGAAGTCCACGCACCAGCGCGCGAACCGCTCGGCTGCCTCGACGCGCTTCTGCACGTCACCCGAAATGCGCGGCGCCCGCTCGAACAGCTGCCTCACCGCAAGCAGCATCTGGTCTGCCGACACGCCGAGCCGGTTCGCCTCGGCCGCAACGCGCACCGCGGCATGTCGCAGGTGGCCTGCGCCATCGGTCGATCGGATCGACGTGTACGCGCCAATCGCGAGTGCGACTTCGTTACGTGTGTGTGGTGAGAGTTCGAACGACGAATCGCTCGAGGTATCGGGGGTTGCCATGGTGCAGCCTCGGTGTGGACCGTGCTGCGGTGCGACTCTACTTCATCGCCAAGCGCCCGACGCAGCGTCGGGGGCAACCTACACGATGCGTGCCCCGAGGGTCAGGCCACGCCCCTCGCCCGCTTCGGCACGCCGGGGCGGATCAGCACCACGCCGTGGCCAAGCGCGCCCGCGCTGCCGCCCATCTCGCCCAGGTCCCCGGCGTGATAGGCCTCTTCTCCATGCTCGCTCGAATCGAGTCCAATGACTTCCGACGCGATGGAGCTGCGCACCTTCATCACGGCCTGAAGCGCGACGAGGATTCCCGCGGTGAGCCCGCCTGACAACACCATCGTGACGAGGACGGCGAGCGCCTGCACGCCAACCTGATGGAAGCCGCCGCCGTGGATGAGCCCATCCGCGCCCGCCGGATTCACGACCTTGCTGGCGAAAACACCCGTGAGGAGGGCACCGAAAATTCCGGCGACGCCATGACAGGCGAACACGTCGAGCGTATCGTCGAGCGTCGTGCGGGCGCGGATCTGCATGGCGGTGTAGCTCGCGACCACGGCGAGTGCGCCGATCAAGAGACCGGAGCGCGTGCTGACGAAGCCTGCCGCGGGCGTGATCGCGACGAGTCCGATGACAGCACCGGTCGCGGCACCAACGGCGGTCGTCTTGCCGGTCCGTATGAGATCGATGAGGACCCAGGCGGTGAGTCCCGCAGCCGCGGCGGTGTGCGTGGATGCGAAGGCGAGTGCGGCGAGGTCCGAGGCAGTCAACGCCGATCCCGCGTTGAAGCCGAACCAGCCGAACCAGAGCAGGCCGGCGCCGAAGAGCGTGAAAGGCACGCTATGCGGGACGAGCGGAGCGCGCCCGACCACGTGACGCTTGCCGAGCACCATCGCGGCAACGAGCGCCGCGGTTCCGGCGCTGACATGGACGACCGTTCCACCGGCAAAGTCGAGTGCGCCGAGCGTGCGCAGCCAGCCGCCGTCACCCCAGACCCAGTGGGCGAGGGGATCGTAGACGAGGGTCGTCCACAGGACACCGAACGCGAGATAGGCGGGGAAGCGCATGCGCTCCACGACCGCACCGGAGATGAGCGCCACGGTAATGATGGCGAACATCGCCTGGAACATCGCGAAGGCGACGTGCGGGATGGTCGCGGCGTAGGTCGGATTTGCGCCCGCGCCGACTGCGTTGAAGCCCCAGAACGAAAGGCCGCCGATGAAGCCGTTGCCGGGCGCGAACGAGAGCGAGTAGCCGATGAGTACCCACTGCACGGTGACGATGCCGAGTGGCGCGAGCGACATCATCATGCTGTTGAGGGCGTTCTTGCCGCGTACGAGTCCGCCGTAGAAGAGCGCGAGGCCGGGCACCATCAACATCACCAGCGCGGTCGAGATGAGGACCCACGCGGTATCGCCCGCCGAGATCGCCGTGGCGGTGTTCATGTCTCGGCCTTCCACAATTCGTAGTCGCTCTGACGTGACTGCACTTCGTCGGCGGTAACGGGGGTGAGCGCGTTCACGTCACACTCGCCGGTGCGGATGCGAACGACGCGTTCGAGCTCCTGGACGAAGATCTTGCCGTCGCCCACTTCGCCCGTGCGCGCGGCGCGCACGATGGCCTGGATGGTGGCCTCGACGAACGGCTCGGACACGGCCATCTCGATCTTGACCTTGTCGCGGAACTCGAGGACGAGTGCGGAGCCGCGGTAGTGCTCCACGATCTCTGTTTCTCCGCCGTGTCCGCTCACGCGGGACAGCGTCATGCCTGTGACGCCGACTTCGAAGAGGGCTCCCTTCACGGCTTGCAGCCGTTCGGGCCGGACCACGCAGGTGACGAGCTTCATTGATGTCTGATGAGAGCGGGCGAGCGGAACACGCGGTGTCATGCGGTGCGACGAAGGAGCGACTGCGGTGATGGGGATGATACGGGAATATTGCATGAGATGCACAAAACATCCAACAATTTCCTTTGTTTGCACACTTAAGGGACTAAAGCGAATGCAATCGTTGCAATCCGTGCACAAAAGGCATTAAAATGAGTGATCACTCAAACCGTGTCTCCAATGACTCGATCCGTCGAACAGTCGCCCGCTGTCGCAGCGCATGCGCTCGACTTCATCTCACTCGGCAAGATCGTCCAGATACGCGAACGACTCCTTCAGGCCCAGGCGGCGGGCAAGGTCGTCTTTCGATTCGAGTCGGGTGACCCGAGCTTCGCGCCGGCCGCACACGTAGCAGAGGCGATCGTCGCCGCGACGTACGCGGGCAAGACACACTACATCCCGAATAACGGCATCCCCGAGTTGCGAAAGGCACTCGCCGAAAAGGCGGTGACCCAGAACGGCCTCGCCGGCGTCACGAGCAATGACATCTTCGTCACCAACGGCGCGATGCACGCGCTCTACGTGGCGTTCGGCGCCCTGCTGTCAGAGGGCGACGAAGTCATCATCCCCGACCCGATGTGGACGGAAGTCGCCGAGAACATCCGGCTGGCCGGCGGCGTTGCGGTCGGCGTAAAGCTGAACGCCGAGGAAGGCTTCGCCTACAAGGCCGAGGACATCGAGGCGGCCATCACGCCGAAGACGACGGCCATTTTCCTCAACACGCCGCACAATCCCACCGGCGCCATGCTCTCGCGCGCCGAACTCGAGGCGATCTACGACCTGGCGCGGCGCAACAACCTCTGGGTCATCTCGGACGAAGCATACGAAGACCTCGTGTTCGAGCCGAACGAGCACCTGTCGATCGGATCGCTCGCGGATGCCGATGACACGCGGGTCATCAGCATCTACTCGTTCTCGAAGAGCCACGCCATGAGCGGGCTGCGTACGGGCTACATCGTCACGCGCGCCAAGGTGTTGCACGACCGCATCCCGAAGCTCCTGCGCTGCACGATCAACGGCGTGAACAGCCTGGCGCAGTGGGGCGCGCTGGCGGCGGTGAAGGGGAGCATGGACAGCACGCTCGCCATGCGCGACGAGTACCTCGTGCGCCGCGACATCATGCTCGCCGCGCTCAAGGACATTCCGGGCGTGTCGGCATTCGTGCCGAAGGGCACCTTCTATGTATGGGTCACGCTCGACCCGTCGGTGTACGAACGACTCGAGGTCGCCGACGCGGATGCGCTCTCCACCTCACTCGCCGACGACGGGATCGGCAGTGCGCCGGGCGACGCCTTCGGTACGCACTACCCGGACGCGATCCGCTTCGCGTTCAGCTGCGACACGACGATGGTGAGGGAAGGGAGCGTGAAGCTTCGTGAGGCGCTGCTCTGACATGAGCGCCCCGCTGGTTTCCACTGCCACGTTGCGGGTCGCGCTCGCCGAGTATGACACTGGCTGGCAGCAGCCGGAGTCGTCGCTCGACCGCGCCGCGGTCTGCGTCCAGCGCGCGGCATCCACCGGCGCCCGGCTGGTCGTGCTCCCCGAGATGTGCACGACCGGCTTCACGATGGAGCCCGAGCACTGGTCGGAGCAATTGAGCGGGCCGTCGTTCGCCCGACTGAGCACGATGGCCGCCGTGCACGACGTCTGGCTCATGGCGGGTGTCGCCATGCGGGGCGAGGAAGGATTCTCGAACGTCGCCGCGGTGTTCAATCCCGAAGGGAGCCTCGTGGCGACGTACGCGAAGCAGCGGCTGTTCACCTACGCCGGCGAAGACCTGCACTACTCGGCGGGCCTCGTCCCCACCGTGATCGACATCGACGGCGTGCGCGTGAGTCCGTTCATCTGCTACGACCTGCGCTTCCCGGAGTTGTTCCGTGCGGCGGCGCCGTGGTCCGATCTCATCGTGGTGATTGCGAACTGGCCGGCAGCTCGGCGTCCGCATTGGGATGCGCTGCTTCCGGCGCGCGCAATCGAGAACCTGACGTACGTCGCGGGCGTGAACCGCACGGGCTTCGCCAATGGCATCCAGTACGACGGCGGATCGGTGGCGTACGATCCATGGGGCGAGCCGGCGGCGCAGCGCATGGCCGTGGCCGCACCCTCGGTGGTGGACGTCTCCGCCGCGCACGTCGCCAGCGTCCGCGCGAAGTATCCGTTCCTCGATGACTTGATTGGACACTCTTCACTGGTTGAGACAACGGGATCCTAGACCGTCCCGGATGACAGTTCTCAGTCAACTGCATCGGTTGGCAGAAGCCCCGGCAGAGACAACAGTTGTCGGCCATCTGCATCAGTTGCAGAGTCGAGGGGGCAAAACACCTGGCCATTCCAGGTCGTGCCTTTCCGCCTGGGCCGTAAACTGACGCAGATAGCTGATCGACTGTGAGCTCTGCCTTGGTTTCAGGTATCTGATGCTGACGGCTGATTGACTGTCAGCGTCAGTTGCGGTTACCGCCGTCGCGGCCCACGGCGGTCGAGGCAGGCACTCGCCCGTGCGCGCATGCCGCGCATCCCCATCCAGGCGAGCGGCGTGAGAAACCCGGGCGACGCGGAAGGCGGGTCAGCCGCGCCCGAGTTCACGGCTGCCATTCCCGCGAGCGCTATTGCTTCCAGCTCGGAGGCGCGAGGATCGCCGGTCGCCACTGCCACGGCGCGCACGAGTCCAGCGCGCTCGGGACTGATGCCGAAGAAGATCTCCCGGGCATTCGCGCAGAAGCCGCCCGTCGCGATGTGCAGCAGACTCGCCATGTGCGCCGGCGACTCGAGCTGCTGCACGTAGTGCACGGCCTCGCGCGAATCGGGATCTGCCGCCATGGCCGTCAGCCCCACGAACATGCTGGGCGGGGTGCGCCAGCGTAGACGCGCCGCGTGCATGCGCGTGGCCTCTTCCCGCAGTGCGACGTCGCGCGTCGTGCGCGCGATCACACCGAGCTGCGCCTCGCCCAGGCCCATGATGACGTTGCCGCGGCGGTCATCCTCGAGGTTGTTCGAGTGCATGAGATGGCGACCCGCCGAGATGTTCTCCCGCGCGCGACGTGTCGCAGTGGCGACGTCGCCCTTCGCGAGCGCATACGCGCCCATGATCGCGTTGCGCCGCGCGAAATCCACGTTGCTGCCCGGACGCATGACGGGAATGTTCCAGAGGCCCTTCACGCCCGGCATCCCGGTGCGGTACTGCCACATGAGTGGGTAGTCGGGCGATGCGGCAAAGCGCTGCCAGACGTCGAGCCACGGCGTCTGTGCCGCACGCACGATGGGCTCCAGCGTGGACAGCGACGGCCCTACGGTATCTTCGAGCATCCTGATAGCCGTGCCCGGTAACGCGACCAGCGGTGCTTGCCGGTTGAAGGCGGCGGCCGCCGCGGTGTCGCCAGTCATCGCCGCGGGAACGGGCAGGCTGGCGCGGATAAAGCTCTCGGCGAGCAGTGCCCGCGCCGCATCCGTGTCGGGCAGCGTGCCGGTGCTGGGCTCGCCCGCTCGTCGGGCGATCGAGTCGAGCTCCGAGAACGGCATCGGACGCGTACTGTCCGCCGCCATTGCCGTCCGCAGCTGCTCCGCCACGATGCGTCCGGTCGCCAGCTGCTGCGTGGTGACGAGCACCACGAAGAAGATCACGAGCGTGATGTAGACGATGACGACGAGCACGAGGCCAGTGATGGCCGGCACCAGCGCGGCAAGCGCACCGCGCGTGCGCGGGGCGTGTGCAGGTGCGCCGCGTCCCGATTCCCTGAGCCATGCTGCCACCAGATCCGACTGAAACGGCGCGCGGGTCGTCGCGGTGCGTCGCGTGGCGGGAAGACGGGAGCTGCGGTCGAGCAGGGCGAGTACCACCGCGCCGACGAGCAAGGGCAAGGCGATCAGCGCGAGTTCGGTGTCGGTCACCAGCGCCGCGGCATCACGTCCACTCTGCAGCGCACCGCTGAGCCAGAGCAACGGCAGGAGCATCGCCAGGCCGACCATGACGAGCATCGCGATCGCGTACGCGCGGCGGCTGCGGAGCAGGCGACGGCGTCCATCGGCCGTGTCCAACGCATACACGCCTGATCCATTCAGGAGCGACGACGTGTCACGCGACCGATCCCACGCCGTGTCGAAGACAACGGGCCATGGATAGCGACCGAGCGCCGCGTGCCGCACCTCGCGCCCGAAGCGCACCGTCTGCCAGATCACGAAGATCGCGAACGCATGCAGGAGGGCGAGATTCGCGCTGACGAGGAAGATCCACACCGACGTGGCGTCGGACGTGGTTGGCTCCGTGACATTGAGCCGCCGGTCGGCGCGCGCGTTCAGCAACGGATCCGGTGGAGCGAAGATGCTGCTCCACATGCTCTGCTCGCCCTGCGCCCATTGCGGTGAGCCGAGCGTGGGTCGCATGTGCAGCAGCACGAAGAAGAGCAGTACGCCGATGCAGAGGGCCACCCACTGCAGGCTCAGCCGCGCGCCGCGGCCGCGAATGCTCTCGAGGCCGGGTGGCGGCCACTCGAGCAGGCTGCGCGACGCGGGGATGAGCGAATGCGCCACGTCGGCAGCGGTGGGGCGCTCTGCCGGATTCTTCTTCAGGCAGCGGTCCACCAGCTCGGCCAGCAGCGGATCCATGCCTGGACGTTCGGCGTGCAGGCTCGGCGGCGGACGCTCGACGTGCGCCGCCATGACGACCATCGGCGCGCCATCGAATGGCGGATGTCCCGTGAGCAGCTCGAAGGCGATCAGGCCCAGCCCGTACACGTCGCTCTGGCCCGTGACGGGTTCACCCGTCGCCTGCTCCGGACTCATGTAGGTCGGCGTGCCGAGGTACGTGCCGGCAACCGTCAGCTTCGGTGAGCCTGGCTCTTCCTCGCGAAGCAACACCGCACTGATGCCGAAATCGAGTACCACGGGCCGGTCGGTCTCGCGCTCGACGATGATGTTTGCGGGCTTCACGTCGCGATGGACGACGCCGTGCGCATGCGCCGCCTCGAGCGCCGACGCGATCTCGCCGACGAGCCGCTTGGCGCGCGTATCCGAGAACGCGGCGCCATCGGCAATCACCTCGGCGAGCGACTGGCCGTCGATGAACTGCATGACGTAGTACGGCGTACGACTCTGGGGCAGCTCGCCGACAAGGTAGATGCCGGCGATGTTCGGATGCATCAGCGCCGCACTGGCCTCCGACTCGCGGATGAAGCGTGCATGTGCGACGGCATCACCGGCGAGATGAGGGGCGAGCACCTTGATCGCGACGAGGCGCTTGAGGAGCGGATCGCGAGCCAGGAAGACCAGGCCCATGGCGCCGGCGCCGAGGGGGCGCAGCAGCTGGATGCCGGGCGCGATGGCGCCACGCAGTTCGTCGGCGATCGCCTGCGCGGAGGGGGTCGCGAACGCCGCCTGCTCGGTTTGGTCGAGCAGGCGGGCGGACGCGGAGTCATTGCTGTCGGGCGCGGCGGGCATGTCGTCGCATGTTGCAGCCGTGCGGTATCGGACGCAAGCGGCTTCCGTCAGCCCGTGTTGCGGAGGCCCTGCGCGATTCCACTCAGCGTGGTCGCGAGGATCTCCTCGACGAGCACGCGCTCCGCGCTGTTCTCGGGAAGCGCACGCTTGCGGCGCAGCAGGGCGATCTGTAGCAGCGACAACGGGTCAACGTATGGATTGCGAAGCGCGATCGCCGCCTGGAGTACCGGGACATCATCGATCAGGTGCGCCGTCTGACGGATGGCGAGCACGCTGTCCACCGTGCGCTGGAACTCCGCCTCCAGCAGTGCCAGCAGCTCCGTGTTGCCGCCGAGCCACTCGACATAGGCGCGGGCGATGCCGAGGTCCGTCTTCGCGCAGACCATCTCGACCTTCGCGAGGAAGTCGTCGAAGAACGGCCACGCTTTCGCCATGTGCTGGAGCTCGCGCAAGCCGTCGGGTGTGGAGCACACCTCGGCGAGCGCCGTTCCGACACCGAGCCACCCGGTGAGCATGAGGCGGATCTGCGTCCACCCGAATGCCCACGGAATGGCGCGAATGCCCTCGATGCCGGGGTTCGCACCCGGACGGTAGGCAGGACGTGAACCGAAGCGCGCATCGGCGAGCTCCGCGATCGGCGTTGCCGCGCGAAAGAGCGTGAAGAGATCCGTCTCTTCGTGAACGAGCTCGTGATAGAGCGTGTACGAGCGCGCTGCGAGCCCATCGACGACCTCGCGAAAGCGCCGCACCTGCGCAGGGTCCTGATCTCGTCGCCAGTCGGTGAAGCCGTGCAGCAATACTCCCGACACCGTGACCTCCAGCGTCCGCTCGGCCACGGGCAGCAGTCCAAACTGCTGCGAGATGATCTCGCCCTGTTCCGTGATCTTGATTCGACCGTCGATCGTGCCGGGCGGCAACGCGGACAGCGCGCGACTGACCGGCGATCCACCTCCCCGACCCACACCACCGCCGCGGCCATGGAAGAGCACGAGCTCGATGCCGGAGCTGTGGAAGAGCGACGCGAGCGCCTCCTGCGCCCGGTAGAGCGCCCACGATGCGCTGAGCAACCCGGCGTCCTTCGCCGAGTCGGAGTAGCCGAGCATGACTTCCTGTCGATTGCCGCGCGCAGCGAGTTGGCGACGATACACGACATCATCGAGCAACGCGCGCATCACGTCAGGTGCGCGATCGAGGTCGTCGAGCGTCTCGAACAGCGGGACGACGTCGATGCGCGACGTTGGCACGTCCGCGGCGAGATCGGCGAGGCCCGTCTCGCGGGCAAGGAGCAGCACTCGGAGCAGGTCTTCCGCCTCGCGCGCCATCGACACGATGTAGGTTGACGCCGCGGGCTGGCCCGATTCGTCCTGGATGGTGGCGATGGCGCGAAAGGTGTCGAGCACGCGCGTTGTTGCTTCGCTCACGGGCAGGTGCGCGCCCACCAGCGGACGTCGCCCCGACAACTCGGCGCGCATGGCCGCGGCATCGAGCGCGGGAAGACCGAGCACGGTGCTGATATCGTCGATCGCGGCACGATGGAGATCGGCATGATCGCGGACGTCCATCATGAAGCCGAAGAATCCGTGTGCGCGCAGGATGGCGATGGTCGGGTCCAGCACCGTGCGACAGGCCTCGACCGCGCCTGCAAGCAGGACGCTCTCGCGGACCATGAGGAGGTCGGCCTCGAACTGCGACACGTCGGCATATGCCGCTATGTCGGGCCGCGCCGAGCCTGCATCGCGCGACGCGACTACTCGTCGCGTGGCCGCGATCCGCGCGGCCATGAAGCTCAGCTTGAGCCGCACGGGCTCCGATTCGTTCCGCGTGCGATTGGCCGCCCACACGTCGGGCAGGATTGTTCGATCGACCTCGAGCGAGCTGAGGAGCGCATGCGAAGGGGGAGCGAGTTGTGCCGACAGCGACAGCCGCTCGATGAGATCACCGAGCGCGCGGCCGTATCGACCGAGCATGACATGGCTGGCCCGTCGCGCCGCGGCGACCGTCGTGGCGGGGGTGACGTTCGGATTGCCATCGCGATCCCCGCCGACCCAGTTGCCAATGCGGATGGGAACGGGAATGCGCAGCGCGTCGGCTGTTGCGCCGAATTCATCCTCGAAGGCGCGCATCAGTGCGTCACGCGCCGCGGCGCCGGCGTCAATGAGGCGCGTTTCGAGATACCACAGCCCCGTGCTGACTTCATCCAGCACCGTGGGGCGATCGGAGCGAATCTCGGCCGTCAACCAGAGCAACTCGATCTCGCCGTCGAGCACCTCATCGAGCGCGCGACGCTCCGAATGTGGCGTCGATTCCCAGTTGAGAAGGATCTCGGCCACGCGCGCCTGCAGCGCGAGCAGCGTGCGACGCGTGGACTCCGTGGGGTGCGCCGTGAGAACGGGTCGCACATCGAGCCGGGCGATGGCGCCGAGCACGTCGTCGGCCGAGTGGCCGTCCGCGCGGAGCTTCCTGATCGTCCAGCGCGCGGACGCCGGCTGCGGCGCCGCTTCGGCATCGCGCGCATACACGCGCGTGCGCCGCACGCGATGCACCTGCTCCGCGGTGTTGATCAGCAGGAAGAACAGCGTGAAGGCGCGCGCCGCGGTGGCGGCGAGCGGAAGGGGAAGCGCGTCCACGCGCTCGAGCAGTTGATCGAGCGTCGGTGCGCCGGCTTCCTCGCGACGCCGCGCCCGTGCATCGCGACGAAGGGTCTCGACGATCTGGAATGCCTCGTCGCCCTCGAGACGCCGGATGACGCGCCCGAGCGCCGCCGCGAGCTTGCGGACGTCTTCGTGGAGAGGGAGATCGACGTCGCGTGTTGGGAGTATCGTCATTGGGAGTCGGACGGTCGGACAGCCTGACCCGCTCGCCGCTGCGCGGCTGCTCGTCGGACAGCGGGTCGTACTGATGCCTGACAGCCATCTGCTACACGGGCACGTCCCTCGGCGAGACACCAGTCGGCTTAATCATAGTGGTCGTCGTACTAACGCAGGACCGTCGATCGCATGCGTTGTCGACACAGGCTGGATCGGCGCGGACAAAGCTGTGTCGGCAACAGCTGACAGACCAGTCTTTTGACCCGCTGTCAGACGTGGACGGCGGCGGTAGCCGCCCGTCCGGGTCAGACTGTCCGACTGTCGGACCGCAGTGCGCCGCGTCGCCGTCAGGCGACGCGGGGCGCTGCGAAGTGCGGTGCGGCAACGAGCGCCGTCGCGCCGCGCAGGCGCGGGTAGCCTCCCACCTGTTCCGGAATGATCGGCGTTACCCTGGACGCACTGGTCAACGCGCGCGAGTGGATTCCTTCGCGAACCGCGGATTCGATCATGTCCCACGCTTCCGTGATCTCTCCGCCCACGAACACCTGTGAGGGATTGATCACGTTCAGGATCGTGGCGAGGCCGACGCCCAGGTAATGGCCCGTGGCTTCGATGGCGGACGCCGCGCGCGCATCGCCGCGCCGCGCCCGCGCGATGAGGTCCTCGATCGTAAGCGTCGACGGTTGCTGCACGACACCGCCCCACAGCGGCGTGAGCTCGCGGCCGAGGTACCGCGAGAGAGTTGCCTGGTTGGAGGTGTAGGCCTCCCAGCAGCCGCGACTTCCACAGAGGCACTGTGGTCCATCCGGGTCGATGGGCACGTGGCCGAACTCGCCCGCGGAATTGGAGTCGCCGCGAATGAGTGAGCCGTTCAACACGATGCCCGCGCCGACGCCATCGGAGACCGTGACATAGACGAAGTTCGTGCTGTTGGTCCGATGGCCGAGCCACATCTGCGCCTGCGCACAGGCCATCGGCGCATTCTCGATCGACACGGGCAACCCGACCTCGGCGGAGAGTGCATCGCGCATGTCGACGTCTCGCCAGCCGAGCTGCGGAGCGAGCAGGATCCGGCCGCTGGTGCGTTCCACCATGCCGGGCACCACGAGACCAACGCCTTCGCAGCGATCCTGGATGGCGTGGCTGGCGACCAGGCGACGAATGCGCGCGCCCAGCTCGCGGGTGAGCGCCTCCGGGTCGAAGATGGTCTCGAAGGAGTCGATGGCGATCTGCGTCCCTGCGAAGTCGCTCAGCATGAAGTAGGTGCGGCTGAAGCGCACGTCGATGGCGATGACGTAGCGGTCCTGCGTCCGCACATAGAGCATTGTCGGTCGACGTCCGCGCGCCGCGGCGCCGATGTCACCCTCATAGATGGTCCCCTCGTCGATGAGCTGCTGCACGATCGACGTGACGACGCCGCGGCCGATCTCCATCCTCCGCGCGAGGTCGGCGCGGGAAAGCGGCTGATGGTCGCGCACGAGGTTGAGCACGATGCGCCGGTTGATCTCGCGCGAGGTCGTCCTGGTGGCGCGACGAAAGTCACGCGTGTCGATCTTTCTCACGAGCAGGCGGACGAGAGGGTAGGACTCCCGAGGTGGCCGGCGTCGACCGGCCTCTGGACGAAGCAACGTGCGAGTGTCGCCAATATTGCGGGTCGAGAAACTGCTGCGTACATTGCGCACGACATTAGTTTCTCGCCCGAACAAAATCAGGGACGCGCGGCAACACCGCAAGGAGCGGCCGCATTTCTTTGGCGGACGTCCGGCCCCGGACCGATCCCGCCCAGGACGTTCGGCACGGCCCAGCGTGAATGTCGGCGGTCAGGGGTTCGGCCGCCGTTCCCCCTTTCCCCACTCCGTAATGGCAAGTGCGGTGAATGACCTGGTCACCAGCGCGGGCAGTGCCCCGGGGCGTCCCCTCAGCCTCCACCCCGATCGCTTCTTCGATGCCGATCCGGCCACGAGGCGCGCGGCGCGCGAACTATATGAAGGCATGCGCGACCTGCCGCTGGTGTGTCCACACGGGCACGTCGACCCTTCGCTCCTGTCCGAGAACGCGGCGTTTCCGGAGCCGACGGCACTACTGATCATTCCGGATCACTACATCTTCCGCATGCTCTACAGCCAGGGCGTGCCCCTCGAGGATCTCGGCGTTCCCACGCGCGATGGATCGCCGGTGGAATCGGATCCGCGAGTGATCTGGCAGCGCGTCGCGGATCACTGGTACCTCTTCCGCGGCACCCCATCCGGCGCATGGCTCGCACACGAACTGCACGAGTTGTTCGGCGTCCGCCAGCAGCTTCACGGAAGCACCGCGCAGCGCATCTACGACGAGATCGCCGAGAAGCTCGCGAGCCCCGAGTTCCGCCCTCGCGCCCTGTTCGAGCAGTTCCGCATCGAGATGATCGCGACGACCGATGCCGCCGTCGATCCCCTGACGCACCACCGCACGATTCGTGAGTCGAGCTGGACGTACGGTCGGCGTCGCGTGATTCCGTGCTTCCGCCCCGACACGCTCTTCCGCATTGCCCAGGCGCCGGCGTGGGCCACTGAAATCCGCGCGCTCGGCTCGGCCAGCGGGATGACGATCGGCAGTCAGGCGGACCTCATCGCGGCGCTCGCCGAGCGCCGACGGTTCTTCGCCTCCATGGGCGCAACGGCCACCGACCACGGCGTGCTCGAGCCCTACACCATGGCACTCTCCGCGGAGGACGCCGAGCGGCTGTTCGTGAAGGCGAAGAACGGCGAGGCGACCGCCGCCGACCAGCGCGCCTACGAAGGCCACATGCTGATGGAGATGGCGCGCATGTCGGCGGAGGACGGGCTCGTGATGCAGCTGCATCCTGGCTCGCTGCGGAATCACAACGCGGTCGTGTTCGACCGCTTCGGACCCGACAAGGGCGCCGACATTCCGCAGGCCACCGAGTACACGCGGAACCTTCAGCCGCTGCTCAATGCCTACGGCAGCGATCCGCGCTTTCGCATGGTGCTCTTCACGCTCGACGAAAGCACCTATTCGCGCGAGCTCGCACCGCTGGCCGGGCACTATCCGGCACTGCGGCTCGGCCCGCCCTGGTGGTTCAACGATTCCATCGAGGGGATTCGGCGTTTCCGGGAACAGGTGTCGGAAACGGCGGGGATCTACAACACGGCGGGCTTCAACGACGACACCCGCGCATTCTGCTCCATTCCAGCGCGTCATGACCTGTCGCGCCGCATGGACGCGAACTGGCTGGGTGGGCTCGTGGCCCGACACCTCATCGAGATGGACGAAGCGCGGGAGATGGCGCAGTCGCTCGCCGTGGACCTCGCTCGCGAGACCTATCGTTTTCCCAAGACGGTAGCCTGACGACGATGGCCGCTTCCGCGCCTCCCGCCACACGTCCGGACGCCGTCCGCATCCATGGCGACGATAACGTCGCGGTGGCGATCCATCCGCTCGCAGCGGGCGATACGGTGGAGGTTGCGGGCGCGCGGGTCGTGCTGCGCGGCAACATTCCCGCCGGCCACAAGTTTGCCCTGCGGCACCTGGAGCAGGGCGCGCCCGTGGTAAAGTATGGCTTCCCGATCGGCGCGCTGACGCAGGGAGTCGAGCCGGGCGGCTGGATTCACAGCCACAACCTGAAGACGCAACTCGAGGGCATGCTCGGATACTCCTACGAGCCGTCCGGTGCGCGGCCGCGCACGACCGGCGCGGTACCCACGTTCGAGGGCTACCGACGTTCGGACGGCAAGGTGGGCACGCGCAACGAGATCTGGATCCTGAATACGGTCGGCTGCGTGAACTTCGTTGCTGAGGGAATTGCGAAGAACGCGAATGATCGGATCGGAGCCGGCGTCGAGGGCGTGCATGCGTTCGGGCACCCGTTCGGATGTTCGCAGCTCGGCGACGACCTTTCGCATACGCAGGCCGTGCTCGCGGGCCTCATGCGCAATCCGAACGCGGGCGGCGTGCTCGTACTCGGACTCGGCTGCGAGAACAACCAGATGGATGCGCTGCTCGCGCGCGCGGGCGACGTGGACCGGAGTCGCATCCGGTTCTTCAACTCGCAGGACGTGATGGACGAGCGTGCGAACGGCCTTGCGATGGTCGAGGAACTCGCGAACCGGATGCGCGACGATCGTCGCACGACGGTCAGTGCCTCGGAACTGCTGATCGGCCACAAGTGCGGCGGGTCGGACGGGTTCAGTGGCATCTCGGCGAATGCCGCGGTCGGTCGTGTGGCGGATCGGCTCACGTCGTACGGTGGCGGCGTGCTGCTCACCGAGGTGCCCGAGATGTTCGGCGCGGAGCAGCTGTTGATGAACCGTGCGACGAGCGAGCCAGTGTACGAGCAGCTCGTGGCGATGATCAACGACTTCAAGGCGTACTTCATTCGGCACGGCCAGAGCATCTATGAGAATCCGTCGCCGGGCAACAAGGCGGGCGGGCTCACCACGCTCGAGGAAAAGTCGCTCGGCGCCATCCAGAAGGGTGGCCAGGCGTCCGTAACGAAGGTGCTCCGCTACGGCGAGCCGGCGTCCGTGGGCGGCCTGAGTCTCCTCGAGGGGCCGGGGAACGACGGTGTGTCGTGCACCGCGATGATCGCGAGCGGTGCGACGGTGCTGCTGTTCACCACCGGTCGAGGCACGCCGCTGGGATTCCCGGTGCCGACGATCAAGATCTCCTCGAACTCCGAGATCGCCGCGAAGAAACCGCACTGGATCGACTTCAATGCTGGCGCGTTGCTCGATGGCACGCGGTCCATGGATGATCTCGCCGACGAGCTGTTCGCGTATGTGCTCGACGTCGCATCCGGGAGGAAGCGCACGAACAATGAACAGCATGGGTATCGTGAGATCGCAATCTGGAAAGACGGCGTGACGCTGTGACGCCTTGCCTCAATCGTGCGCTGCTGGATGGCATCCGCAGCGAGCGGGCTGGCGTTGTCGATGTACCATCCGAAGCGCTGCTCGAGCTTCCGGAGCGTGCCGTGCAGTTCGGCACCGGTGCGCTGCTGCGTGGGTTCGTGGACGACTTCGTGCACAACGCGAATGTGCAGGGCCGGTTTGGCGGGCGCATCGTCGCGATTGCGTCGACGGGCAGTGCGCGTGACCGCGCGCTACGCGACCAGGACGGACTCTATACGCTCGTCGTCGAGGGGATCGAGCGCGGCCAACCGATGCGTGAGTGTCGCATCATCAGCTCGGTGAGCCGTGCGATCTCGGCGGCCGATGAATGGAACGCGGTGCTCGAGCTCGCGCGCCAGCCGCTGCTTGAGTTCGTGTTCTCCAACACGACGGAAGTCGGCATCGTGGCGGACGAGGACAGCGGCGCCGAGGATGCGCCGCCGAAATCGTACCCGGCCAAGCTGACGCGATTCCTGTACGAGCGCGCGAACACGTTCGAGTACGCGGCCGATCGCGGGCTCACGGTCATCCCATGCGAGTTGATCGAGGATAACGGTGCGCGCCTCAAGGAGATCGTCGTCGCCATCGCGCGACGATGGGACCTCGGCACGACCTTTCTCGAATGGCTCGACAGCGCTGTGCCGTTCTGCAACACGCTCGTGGATCGCATCGTACCGGGTGCGCCACGCGATGCGGACGTCGAGCGACTGCACACCATGCTTGGTTACGACGATGCGTTGCTCACGACATGCGAGCCATACCGTCTGTTCGCGATCGAGGGTGACGATGCATTACGAGCCAGGCTCACGTGGGCGACAGATCCGGGAATCATCATCGCGCCGGACATCGCGCCCTACAGGAAGCGGAAGGTGCACCTGCTGAACGGGGCACATACGCTGCTGGTGCCGGTCGCGCTGCCGATGGGCTGTGAAACCGTGCGCGATGCGATGACGCAGCCGTCGATCGGCCGTTTTGTGCGCCGAGTGATGCTGGAGGAAATTGCGCCGTATCTCGAGGTCGAGGGTGCGGAGGAGTTTGCGGAGGCCGTGCTCGATCGATTCAGGAATCCGCACATCCGTCATGCGCTCGTCGACATTACGCTCCAGGCGACGATGAAGACGCGCGTTCGTGTGGTGCCGTCGGTGCAGCGCTACGTGGAGCGAACGGGCGTGGTGCCGCAGTCGCTCGCATTCGGTTTCGCGGCATTCCTCAACCTGTTGCAGGGAAGTTTCCAGGCGTCGCGGCGCGCGCGAGGTCTCCCTGTGCCTGCGGATGATCAGGCGGCGCCGCTGTACGCGCTCTGGAAGGCATTTCCGGATGGCGCGTCGGCGCCGGTTGGCGAGCTCGTCTTCGAGGCGTGCCGCAACCGCGAGTTGTGGGGCGTGGACCTCACGACGATCCGGGGATTTCCGGAGGCAGTGTCGGACCATCTCTGGCGCATTCGGGAACAGGGGATGGCGTCGGCGCTGGAGCATCATTTGGCGACGGTGTAGTGGTGCGCTGTACCCGCACGCGAGCCCGGCACGTATTGCAATGGCCGGGGGTTCGCTACAGGCGTGAGTGCCAAGCCACCGAGATCGACATTCCCGCGAACGCCGGAATCCATGTTCACGCCGGCAACCCCGGAAATGGATCCCCGCTTTCGCGCGGATGACGCCCCGCTTTGTAGTTGACGCTCCACACGCACATCGTTTCGTTCACCGCTCGATCATTCCAGCACCTTCCCACCAACAATCCGATGGCTGCCAAGGACCGCCTGTCCGTCCTGCTCGCAATGATGGATCAGGGCGTCATTCCGGTTTTCTACCACCCCGACGTTGACGTCTGCAAGAAGGTCATCCAGGCGTGCGCCAATGGCGGGGCGAAGTGCATCGAGTTCACGAACCGCGGCGACTTCGCCTCGCACGTCTTCCACGAGGTGACATACCACTTCGCGAAGGTCGACCCGTCCGTCATCATGGGCGTCGGTTCGGTCGTCGACGCGCCGACGGCGGGCATCTACATCGCCAACGGCGCGAAGTTCGTTGTCGGCCCGCTGCTCAATGCGGACGTCGCGAAGGTCTGCAATCGTCGCGGCATTCCCTACAGCCCCGGCTGCGGCTCGGCGACCGAGATCGGCGATGCGCAGGAGCTGGGCTGCGAGATCGTGAAGGTGTTTCCTGGCTCGTCCGTGGGCGGACCGGACTTCGTGAAGAGCGTGCTTGGCCCCATGCCGTGGACGCGCATCATGCCGACCGGCGGGGTTGAAGCGAGCGAAAGCTCGCTTCGCACATGGTTTGGCGCGGGCATCGTCGCCTGCGGCATTGGCAGCAACCTCATCACGAAGGAATTGCTCGACACGCAGGACTACGACGGCATCGAGCGCAAAGTCCGCGACACGGTGCAGCTCATCAAGACCATCCGCACCAAATAGTCATGACCGACACCGCATTGCACATCAGATCAGTGGCCGAGACGAAGTGGGACTGCCTGTCGTTCGGGGAGGTGATGCTGCGCTTCGACCCCGGCTTCGGACGCGTGCGCAATGCACGCAGCTTCCACGTTTGGGAGGGAGGCGGCGAGTACAACGTTGCCCGTGCGATGCGGAAGTGCTGGGGCAAGCGCGCGGCGGTGGTCACTGCCATCCCCAAGAACGACCTCGGCTGGCTCCTGGAGGACTTCATCCTCCAGGGCGGCGTGGACATGTCGCATGTCATCTGGCGCGACTTCGACGGGCTCGGTCGAAACACACGCGTGGGCCTCAACTTCACCGAGAAGGGCTTCGGCATTCGTCCAGCGCTCGGCCTCTCGGATCGCGGCCACTCGGCGGCGTCTCAGATCAAGCCCGGCGAGGTGAACTGGGAAAGGATCTTCGGCGAGGAAGGCGTGCGGTGGTTCCACACCGGCGGCATCTTCGCGGCGCTCGCGTCGAATACGGCCGAGGCGGTGATCGAGGCGGTGGAGGCGGCGAAGCAGTATGGGACCGTTGTGGCGTATGACCTCAACTACCGCGCGTCGCTGTGGAAGAGCCAGGGCGGGAAGGAGGGCGCGCAGCGGATCAACCGAAACATCGCGAAGTACGTAGATGTGATGATCGGCAATGAGGAGGACTTCACGGCCTGTCTCGGATTCGATGTCGAAGGCGCTGATGAACACCTCACGACCATCGAGACCGAAAACTTCCAGAAGATGATCCAGACCGCGGTGACGGAGTTTCCGAACTTCAAGGTGGCGGCGACCACGTTGCGGAAGGCGACGACGGCCTCACTCAACGACTGGAGCGCGATCCTCTACTACCAGGGGCAGCTCTACCAGTCGGTGAAGCGCGAGAATCTGGAGATCTACGATCGCGTCGGGGGCGGGGACGGGTTCGCATCGGGGCTCGCGTATGGATTTCTCGAGGGCAAGGGGCCGCAGGCGGCCGTGGAATACGGTGCGGCGCATGGTGCGCTGGCGATGACGACGCCGGGCGATACGTCCATGGTGCGGGTGGAGGAAGTGGAAGCCGCCATGAAGGGCAAGGGCGCGCGCGTGATTCGCTAGGACGGTCGCGCGAGCAGGCAGCGACGCAGCTCGAGCATTGCAGCACACGGCAATCAAGGAGAATGGCATGGCTGCACAGGCAGGCACTCTCGACAGCGTCGCCCCGCCGAAATTCGGGTATCGGTGGACGATCTGCGCGTTGTTGTTCGTCGCGACGACGATCAACTACATGGATCGCCAGACGCTTGGCATCCTGGCGCCGACGCTCCAGAGGGAGCTCGGCTGGTCGGAGAAGGACTACGGGGCGATCACCTCGTGGTTCAGCTTCGCCTACGCGATCGGCTTTCTCGGGGCCGGTCGGATGATGGACAAGCTCGGCGTGCGGAAGGGCTACGCCATCTCGATCATCACGTGGAGCGCGGCCGCAATGTCGCACGCCCTCGCGCGCACAACGTTCCAGTTCTCGCTGGCGCGCGCGGCACTCGGGTTCGGCGAATCGGGCAACTTCCCCGGCGCGATCAAGACGACGGCCGAGTGGTTCCCGCGGAAGGAGCGCGCGTTCGCGACGGGCATCTTCAACGCCGGCACGAATGTCGGCGCCGTGCTCACGGCGGTCTTCATTCCGCCCATTGCGCTCCACTGGGGTTGGCGGGCGGCGTTTCTGTGCACCGGCGGCCTGAGTCTGCTCTGGCTCATCGCGTGGTTGTCGATGTACGAGTCACCGGAGAAGCACAAACGCGTGAGCGCTGCGGAACTGGCGTACATCCGCAGCGATCCGGTCGAACGAATCGGTTCCGTGAGCTGGGGCGAGGTGCTTGGCCACCGGCAGGCGTGGGCGTTCGTGGTCGGCAAGTTCCTCACGGACCCGGTGTGGTGGTTCTACCTGTTCTGGCTGCCGAAATTCCTCGACGCGAATTTCGGGGTGAAGCTGGCCGGGCTCTCGATGCCGCTCATCGTCATCTATGTCATCGCGGACATCGGGTCGATCTACGGGGGATATCTCTCGGGTGCGCTGATCAAGCGTGGGCTGACCGTCAATCGCGGTCGCAAGACGGCGATGCTCATCGCCGCGCTGCTGATCATCCCGACGATGTTTGCGCCGCGGATGGCGAGCCTGTGGGGTGCGGTGGCGTTGGTGAGTCTCGCGGCGGCTGCGCACCAGGCGTGGTCGGCGAACATGTTCACCACGGCGAGCGATCTCTTTCCCCGCCGAGCCGTGGCGTCCATCGTGGGCTTCGGCGGATTCGCCGGCGCGATGGGTGGTGTGATCTTCCAGCGGCTCGTCGGCATCGCGCTGCAGCGCGACCCGACCGCGTACCGGTACATCTTCATCTGGTGTGGTGGCATCTACATCGTGGCACTCGGCCTCATCCATCTCATCTCGCCACGCTGGGAGCAGGCACAGCTCGGTGGCGAAGCGAGTTGATGAGTCAGGGTCGTCATTTCCCGTGGGAGCGGGGAATCCATGTTCGCTATCGACAACCAGGTGCTTTTCCGGGCCTGGAGCCTCGCATGAACTGCAACCAACTGCAACTGAATGGGATACGCTTCCGGTTGATTCAGAACGGCGTCCGAATCCTCGACTGATGTACGACCGCCACTACCAACGAATTTGCACGAATCGGTCGAATAACAGCGGTTCTCGGTTGTCGTGACAGCAATTGTTCTTGACCCTCCCATCAACTGTTGTTCCGCCGAACGACCAACGCAGTAGTTCAACCGATTCGTGCAAATTCGTTGGTGGTCGCGCGGCGACAGGAGTGAAGGATTCTGACGCCGGACGGCATGCGTGAGGAAGCGTAATCAATCAGTTGCTGTTCCAAACCGGGCTCTTGCTTGAATTTGTGACTCCAGCGAGGAGGGACTTGCCGGAATGACAAGCCAGAAAGGAAGCGCCGACCAGTAGGTTCGTCATTTCCGCGAACGCGGGAATCCATATTGCGCTGTTGATCCCAGAAAGGGATCCCCTCTTGCGCGGGGACGATGGATACAGGGAGGGAGGAGTGGATGCGTAGCACCGAGTCGTCACGCCGAGAGTTCCTGCGTCGCATGGGTGCAGAAGCGGCCGGTATGCTGGGGACACCCGCATGGCGGCGATGGAATCGAGGCACGCGCCGCGTGATCGCGGCCGTATGAGGAAGGCGCGAAGGGGGCGTTCACGCCCGTGGTGCGCGACATCAATGTCGAGCGCGTTTCGAGCCGAAAGAGCAAGTATGCGCTGTACCTGCGCGGATTCCCCGACGCACCCATTACCGACGTGAAACTGACCAACTGCCAATTCCACAATGTGGCGCAGCCAAGCGTGACGGAGAACGTGCGTGGGCTGGTCCTGGATCGCGTGACGGTCAATGAAAAGCCGGTCGACGCGGCATCGATCGCGAGCACGACATGAATCATGGCGTCGACTCCGCGGCGGGGCCGCGCAAGCGAAACGCACCGGTGAGTCGATGACCTCGCATCTCGGCGACATGTTCGACCTCCACGGCCAGCGCGCACTCGTCACTGGCGCGAGCCGCGGACTCGGCCGCGCCATGGCGGAAGCGCTCGCCGGTGCCGGTGCCGACGTCGTCTGCGCCACCGCGCATCAGGGCGGCGCGCGAGAGACGGTGGGCGCGGTGGAAGGCCTCGGACGCAAGGCGTGGGAGGTCGTCGCCGACCTGGAGGATCGCTACGCCATCGAGTCCATGACGGTCGACATCGAGGTGAAGGCCGGTCCCATCGACATCCTGGTCAACAACGCCGGCACGATCCGGCGGTCTCCGGCGGCCGAGTACTCACTGGCGGACTGGGATGCCGTATTGCGCACGAACCTCGATGCCACGTTCATGCTGTGCCAGCACTACGGCGCCGAGATGGTCCAGCGCGGGGCGGGCAAGATCATCAATGTGGCATCGCTGCTCGCCTTCTCCGGTGGCATCAACGTACCGGCGTACGCGGCCAGCAAGCACGCGGTGGCGGGGCTCACGAAGGCGCTCGCCAATGAGTGGGCGTCGCACGGGGTGCAGGTGAACGCCATCGCTCCGGGCTACTTCCGCACCGACAACACGCAGTTGCTTCAGGACGACCAGGCGCGATCCGAGCAGATCAGCGCACGCATTCCGGCGGGCCGGTGGGGCGAGCCGTCGGACGTTGGCGGCGCGGTGGTGTTTCTTGCCTCGCGCGCCAGTGACTACGTGAACGGACACGTGTTGGTAGTGGACGGGGGCTGGATGGCGCGATGAGCATGCACACGGTGCCCGATGCGGTGCGTACAGCTCGCATGACGACCGACGAGCTGCGCGCGAGCTTCCTCGTCCAGGGTCTTTTCGTGCCCGGCGCCGTCAACCTGCGGCGCATCGACCTCGATCGGTTGGTACTCGGCGGCGCAGTCCCCACCGACAAAACGCTGACGCTCGCCGCACCCGCGGATCTCCTCGCGACGTTCTTTTGCGAACGCCGAGAGCTCGGCGTGTTGAACATCGGCGGGAGCGGAACGGTCGCTGTCGACGGCACGGCGTACGCGCTGGACAACCGTGACCTCGTGTACGTATCACGCGGGAGTCGCGACGTGGTGTTCTCGAGCGACGAGGCGGCGAACCCCGCGCGATTCTACCTCGTCAGCTATCCCGCGCATGCCAACCACCCGACGACACTGGTCAAGGCGACCAGCGTGCAGAGCGGAGAGCTGGGCAGCATGGAGCAGGCGAATCGGCGCCGGGTGTCGCGCTATGTGCACTCGGCCGGCGTGCAGAGCGCGCAGCTCGTGATGGGCATGACGGCGCTGGAGCCGGGCAGTGTGTGGAACACCATGCCGGCGCACACACACGACCGGCGTACGGAGATCTATCTCTACTTCGACGTGCCGGAGAATGCGGTCGTCTTCCACCAGATGGGCGAGCCGACGGAAACGCGTCACCTCATCGTCCGCGATGGCGAAGTGGCGCTCTCGCCCGCATGGTCGATCCATGCGGGGTGCGGGACGTCGAGCTATGCGTTCTGCTGGGCCATGGGTGGCGAGAACCAGGACTACGCGGATATGCAGGTCGTCGACGCGACGTCGCTGCGCTGAGCTCGACACTGCACCAGCTCGGCCGAGCGAGGCGTCTATTTCTTCAGGTAGGACTTGGCGATCATCATGTGGACGCCGACGTTCTGGTCCACGAGCTCCGTGATGCGCAGGTCGGCCGCCATCGACGCCGCCTGGTAGGCCTGCGTCTGGGTGATTCCCTTCATCTCCTGGAGCATCTTCACCATCTCCGTGACGGCGACCTTCGTGGCGACGGTGAGTGAGGTGTCGGTGCCCATCGTGATCCAGTGCGTTGGCGTCTCTATACGCGGCCACTCGAGCCGCATGTCCTTGCGGACGATGAGCTGCACCCGGCCTTCCAGGTTAGTCTCGATGGCGGTCTGGTCGACTTCGCCGTCGCCTTGCGCGGCGTGGCCGTCGCCAATCTCGAGTAGCGCTCCCTTGACGAACACCGGGATGTAGAGGATCGTCCCCGCGACGAGCTCCTTGTTGTCGATGTTGCCGGCGTGTCGGCTCGGTGGCGTGCTGCTCACGCGGCCGAGCGCTGCCGCGGGCGCGACGCCGACGGAACCCCAGAACGGCCGCAACGGCACGACGATGCCCGGTGCGACTTCGGCTGTCATCCGCTCGCGATCCATGTGAATGAGCGTGCTGCCGCGCACCTGGCACAGATCGCGGATGAAGCCGCTGCACCCGTTGTAGCCGTAGCTGATCGGCAGCGTGATCGACTGGATGCGAACCTCGAGCACGTCGCCCGAGTCCGCGCCCTCGACGTAAATCGGGCCGGTGAGGATATGTCCACCGGGTCCCTTGAGCGCGGTGCCGGTGTCCTGCGTGACGATGTCGCGCAGGTGTTGCGGCACCTCGTCGGGCTTCACGCCGATGCGCTCGAGACCCATGGGAGAATTGGTGAGCATCGTCTCGATATCGACCATGTCACCCGAGCGCACGCGGATGGCGGGTTTCGCCTCGGACCAATAGTAGCCGTAGGCCACTGTGGCCGGTGTCGCCGGGAGCTTGTGGACGACAGGCGCCTGCGCGAAGGCGCTGGTGGCGGCGAACAGGCTGAGACAGAGGAGGCGCATGTGATCCTGGGAGAGGTGCCGAGACAACATAGCACTTGCACGGCAGCTCGGGCTGAGCCTGGGCTTGCGCTGAGCTGGTGTCCATCCTGAACCCGTGCTTTCGAAATGCGTTCGTCATTCCCGCGCACGCGGGAATCCATGTTCATAGCGCCCAAATGGATTCCCGCTTTCGCGGGAATGACGAGTTTCAGGATGGAGACGAGCTAACCAGGGCAGAGCCAGCGGTTGTCAGACATCTGCATCAGTGTGCGGTTACTGCGAAACTGATGCAGATCGCTGACTGACTGTTGTCGCTGCCTGTGTTGCCGCGAGGCGATCGCGTCGCATATTGGATCGACAACACCGGCAGAGGAGTCACGGATGGGCGCAGCCGCAGCGGTCGTGCTGATCAAGGAACGGCACATAGTGGAAGCGATGGAACGACTCGGCATCATCACACCGGGCAATGCGCGCACCCTCGAGCAGCTCGAGGACATGGGCGTCGACTCGAATGGGCTCCCGTGGAGGGCGTTGAAGAACCGCGTCGTCGTGCGCGAAGCATCACCGGGTCAGTACTACCTCGATGTCGAAGTCTGGCAGGCAACACGACGTCGGCGCAGGCGTGTGATTCTCCTCGTCCTGGCCGCTGCCCTGATCATGGCCGCGGTGACCCTCCTCACCGGCAACAGAA
>JBBQFW010000020.1:0-25257 GCA_038322445.1 Gemmatimonadales bacterium | reverse complement strand
TTGCTGCCAAGCCCTGACGCACGACGCATCCAGTCGAGGAAGCGGGCCGGTCTCCCACAAGACCGGCCCGCTTTCCGTTGAGGTAGCGGATGATCGCCGTGCGTGCCTGGCGTTCTGAAGTCCATCGTGAATCGCTCGCCGTTCCATCGGCGAGGCGTGAATGAGAGGGCAGCCGCTTCCGGAACACGACAGTATCGCAGCAGTCTCTAGTAGAGCTCCCAATATATGGTACGTATAAGATGTATTATGTAAACTTCATCTGTGGGAAAGTGTGGAGAACCATACCGCATCACTATGTCGCTCATTTGCTAAGTCTATACCGTTGAGAAATTTGAGTAATCATTCCTCAACCGATCTATCACACAGCCCACCTCAAGCGCGCTGCAAACCGGAAGAGCGAACGTAACCCATAATCACTGCCGCATTGATGATGCTTCGAACCTATAGTTCGCCCAGATGGCCGGTAAAAACGATGCGCGCTTCGCCCGCCAGCGACGGATGCCACCCCGTTTTGGAGTGCGAGAGACGAACGCGCAGCGCGCGCCCTGAGCGGGTCGTCAGGGACACGACCTCCTGGATCTCTTCAGCCTCCGCCAGGAGGATTGCCGTCGCCACCGCCCCCGTGCCGCACGCCAGCGTCTCGCCTTCGACTCCGCGCTCATACGTTCGAACTCGCCAGGCACCACCGGCATCGCGGGACACAAAGTTCACGTTGGCGCCATGCTCGAGCGATGGATCGTTCCGCAGTTGCCGACCGCGCTCCCGGACGTCGACGATTGCCACATCAGCGACTCGTACCACCAGATGTGGAACCCCGGCGAGCGCGAATCCAATACCTTGTTCGCCGGTGCCAAGCCGAAATGGCAGGCCTGGACGTACGTCGACCACTGCTTGGAGATCGATCTCCGGACCATCCTCCAGGAGCCGAGCGTTCAGGATACCTGCGTCCGTCTCGATGCGGAAGTCCGAGCTGGTGAGCAACCCGAGCTCCGAGGCCAACCTCGCCGAGCAGAGCGATGCATTGCCGCAGAGGTCAGCCCGTGAGCCGTCGCTGTTCAGGTACGTCATCCGGTAGTCCGCAATGGCAGACGGCTCGAGGAGCACGAGGCCGTCCGCCCCGACACCCGTCGCGCGGGCACAAATGGCCTGCACCCTATCCGGGTTCAGCAGCGCATCAACGGGTGCCGTCATGGCGTCAACGACCACGAAGTCGTTGCCGGAGCCGCTCATCTTGTAGAAGGCTCGGCCCATGGGGATCATTCGGGCGTCCTCACAACCGGCCGGTGATCGCCCACCAGCGGAGGCGCCAGACCATCCAGAATGCTTCTCGCTGGATGAAGAAGGACATCTTGCTGGTGCCCTCGGAGCGGTCCACGAAGACGATCGGGATCTCGACAATCTTGAATCCCTTTCGCCAGGCGCGGAAGCTCATCTCGATCTGGAAGGCGTACCCGTTCGAGCGGACGTCATCCAGGTCGATGGCCGCCAGCACCTCTCGTCGAAAGCACTTGAAGCCCCCTGTCGCGTCCCAGAGCTTGAGCCCGGTCACGCGCCGCGCGTAGATGTTCGCGCCGTAGCTCAGGATGAGCCGCGCAATGGGCCAGTTGACCACGGTTACCCGGCCCTGTTGATAGCGCGACCCCACCACCAGGTCCGCGTTGGCCGCCGCAGCCAGGAACTGCGGAAGGTGAATGGGATCGTGAGAGAAATCGGCGTCCATCTCCAGCACAAAGGCATAATCACGCTCGAGCGCCCAGCGGAATCCGGCCAGATAGGCCGTTCCCAGCCCCAACTTGCCCGCACGATGAAGGACGTACACGCGGGGATTGGCCATCACGATCGCGTCGACGACCTCCCCGGTCCCGTCGGGAGATCCGTCGTCGACGACGAGGACCTCGAGGCGGGCGTCCTGATTCAGGACGCGGTCGATGAGCCGCTCGATGTTCTCCCGTTCGTTGTACGTCGGGACGATGATCAGCGCCTTCTCAGGCAACGCGCCTCCGGTCGATGACGATCCCACCGGCCAGCAAGAGTGCAGCGAGGAAAAGCGCGCCAAGGGTAATCGCCTTCCCCGTGTCCACGGCGGCGTCATGGAACTGGAGCACCACGCTTCGCGCGCCGGCAGGAAGCGGCACGCCAATCAGGTTGAAGTCCGCGCGATAGGTCGGTTGGGGCTTGCCGTCGACGAGCGCCGTCCAGCCGGGGAAATAGTTCTCGGACACGACGAGCGCCGATCCTGCTGGCGCCGGCTGGCTCAGGGCAATGGTCGCGCGGCCAGGACCGTAGTTCGACGTCGACGTGGTGATGGCGCTCGGGGCGGGCAGCGCCGTCACTGCGCCGATTGGCGCGGTCGTCGTGTCACTGAAAACGGCGAGGCGTAGCGGATCAAACCGCGGATCGAGCACCGCCGGAAGCGCGTCCGAGTCGGGTGCCTTCGTCATACCCGACGTGACCCACGCGTATGGATTGTCGCCCGGAAGCCTGTAGAGGAACGCCGTTGACCCGGCCGAATTCTTCACCGGGCCCGCGAGCAGCTTCAGCTGAGTGTCAGGCAGCGCAAGGTTGGTGTACAGATAGCGAACATTCTCATGTCGCCAGAATGCCGGCGACATCTGGACGGGGAGATTTCGTCCATATTCATCAAGGGCGAGTTGATCGTAGCGACCCAGCTCGTTGCCATGGTAGCCGGTCACCGTTCGAATGCCGTGGACCATGAACCCGGTGCCCTTCCCCTGTTGATCCCGGCCGAAGTAAGGATCCGACTCGCTCACGCTGTCGGCCGCCGGCGCACGGACGAGCACGCGACCCGGCTCCTTCTCATTCTTGAGGAACTGGATCACCGGATCACTCGCGAATTGCACGCGAGCCGGCGGCGTGAACAGCCAGTACTTGCGCTCGATGCTCCAGAGGTCGACGGCGATGATGGCCGGCAGAGCGACCATGAGCACGCGGGCATTCAGCCTGCCGCGCACGTAGCCCAGGATGACCAGCCCAGCGAGCGAGGTAAACAGGAAGCTCCGCCATGCGCCAAGCAGGATCGGTCCGCGGTTCATCGCCATCACCTGTTCGGTGATTTGCGGAACGGCGCTGGGGTCCGCACCGCGACTTGCCACATAGGACCGCGCAAAATTCTCCGCCAGTGCCGACGACGCGCTGGCAATGCCACCGGCGCTGGCCAGCAACGCGATGAGGCCGGCCACCCCGAGCCATGCGAAGACCACCCGATTGCTGGAGCGCCGGGCGAACACGCTCTCTGCACCGAGCGCCGCCAGGACGCTGAGCGCCAGCGCAAACACGTAGATGATTGTGCTCGGCGCGCGGAAGAACTTGGTGCCGGGCACGATCTCGTAGATGATGCGGAAGAACGGCGTGCTGCCCCCGAGCATCCAGAGCAGCGACACGATGAGCGTTCCCAGCCAGAACCGCCGGAAGGCCAGGCGGCTCGTGGCGCCGAAGGCGAGGCACGCCAGCATGAGGACGGCCCCGCCGATGTATTCCGAGTGAAGATGGATACCGTTGGGCCCGTAGTAGACGGTGTCGATCATGCCCGTGAACTGCGGCAGGTAGAGATTGAACAGCTCCACAATCGGGAATGAGTACGACGTGGCGTACGCATAGTCGTGTCCTCCTGCGCGCGGCGACCAGGCGACGTACTCGCGCAGCGGCGCAAACTGGATCGCGCCCATCGCCATGCCGATCAGGACCGCGGCCATGGCGAGTGCGAGGCGCCGGACAGCGGTGCGTCGGTCGAGTGTCGTGCCGCTGGCATCGCCGGTAAAGGCAAGGAACAGCGCGAAGCCACCCGCCGCGAGCAAGTGGTACTGCATGAGCTGCGGATGAGGCGCCAGCGTCGCGAGCCCGATGACGAACGCAAACGCTCCCCAGGCCCAGTTGCGGTCATCGCGCATCGCGCGGACGAGCATCCAGAGGGAAAGCGGGAGCAGCGCGCTGACGAACAGCTTTCCGTCGTGACCCGGCGACGGATAGGATGCGATGGGACCACTCAGCAGGTACGCCATGCCGCCCACCAGCGCCGGAGCAAACCCCATTCCCCACGCGCGCAGGAAGCCATAGGTGAACAGGCCAGCGAGGAACGTGTGGATGATGAAGCCCCACGTCATCCCCACGTCCGTGCCCAGCAACAAACGCAACAATTGCGACGGATAGAAGATGTCGCCGTGCATGGCGGCGACGTACGGAAGGCCGCCGTAAAGGTAGGGATTCCAGTGTGGAACCCCCAACCCGTTGCGGAGCGACTGCACGGCGAAGTCGCGGAAGGCAAATCCCGCGATGTACTGATCGCTGTGCGCATTCACGAGGAACTGCCCACTCAGCGCGGGATAGGCCAGCGCCAGCGTGGCAAGCGCGAAGGCCAACGCAGCCCACGCCATCGCGAAACGCGGTCCCGTATCGTCAGGGACCGCGGAAATTGTCTCAGCTCGGGGCATCCGATTCGTCGAGAGTCGTCACGCGTCGGCGCATGCGGTGATGCGTCCAGAAAAGGAGAGCCGGCACGACCTCGAGAAGCGTCAGCCAGATCCGTGATGTCAACGTGACCAACGCCGCTTCAGGGCGCGACGCCAGTCCGGCAACCTGAAGAAGTTCCAGCATGGCCGTCTCGCGAAAACCGACGCCGGCCGGAGCGAAGAGAAAAATGTAACCGATGAGATAGGAGCTGGTGTAAGCTGCCAGATAGGTGAGATACCCGCCAGTCGAGCGCCCGAGCACGCCGGTCATGAAAAGCCGAAAAGCGGCGCCATACACGAGCCAAGCGAGCACGTTACCGATCAGCGAATAGACCACCGCCCGCATCGGAAGGGTTGCCTGCAGCGGGTGCCCCGCGATGCGGCTAACGGCGCCCGCCACGCGCGGCATGAGGAAGGGCAGCAGCAGGAGTGAACCGGCTGCAGCAAGGATCACCGTCACGGACAACGCGCGCATCGCCGTGGGCACCTGCGACAACAGCAGCGCATGTCCGCTCATGAGCGCGACGACGAATCCCGCTGCGATGTTGACAAGCGTACCGAGCAATGCGGATCCGGACGCCGCAACTGGTGAGACGTCGAGCTCCCGGGCCATCGCGCCCATCGCGCCGATCTGCCAGATCTTCCCTGGCACATAGCGCCCGAGGTTCGACACGCTCCAGACACGCGCGGCGCTCCAGAACGGCAGGTGCTCGCCCCAGCACGAAAGAACCATCCGCCACGTGACGACGAGCACGCAGTGCGCCAACAGGAACGCCACGCCGGACCCGACGATGAGCCCCCACGCCGGGTGCCCACGCAGGGGTTGGTCGCGCAGCTCGCCCAGGCCGCGCGCGAGGGAGAGACTCACTCGCGCCAGTACGAAGGCGGCGAGGATCCAGCCGCCGGCCCGCAGCAGCGACTTACGTCGTGCTGGTTCCAACTACCGAGCGGTAGATATCGGCATATCGCCGCGCGACGGACTGGGGCGCGAACGTCGCGAGCGCATGGAGTCTGCCTGCCTCTCCGAGCGCTGCGCCGCGATCGACACGCTCCAGCACGGTTCGAATGCCAGCCGCGAGCGCGTCGGCGGACCGCTCCCTCACGAGAAATCCAGTCCGCTCATGCTGAATCACATCGGGGAGCCCGCCGGAGTCGAACGCGATCACTGGCGTTTCGCACAGCTGTGCTTCAACGGCGACCAGGCCGAGTCCTTCTTCGGATGACGGAACGACGAGCGCCACGGCGCGCTGGTAGAATGCACCGAGCTCGAACTGCTTTCGGGCGCCGTGAAACGTGACGCGTTGGTGCACGCCGAGGTCGGCGGCGAGCGTCTCGAGCGCACCGCGCTCCGGACCATCGCCCACGATGTCGAGCCCGATGTCCTGCGGCAGCGCGGCCAGCGCGTGGACGAGGAGATCCGTGCCCTTCTGCGCGGTCAGCCGGCCGACAAACAGCAGCCGTCGCGCCCGTTCGCTTGATGGCGCCGGCTCGAACAACTCGGTCGCGACCGGCATTGGTGCCACCAGGGGCGGACGAATGCTCACGATGGCTTGCGCCTCCGCGGCCAGCCAGTGCGACACGGCGGTGACCGCACTCGACTGCTGGAGCACGCGCCGAAATGCGGGGCGCGAGACGACGATGTTGCGCGCCATGCGCACGTCCGTGCCGTGCAGCGTCGTCACCAGGGGTACCCCGCTCATCCTGGCGACCCATGCCGCCGCGAGTCCATTGGGAAACCACCAGTGCGCGTGCACGACGTCCGGCTGGAAATCACGCTTCGCCTGCACGCCGGCCTGGAATTCCGCGCCGAGGAAACCCACGAGCGTAAAGCGAGCGCTCCACGTGTCGCGCACCTGCTCCGCCATGTTGCCGCCGTAGGCCAGCGTCTCGAAGCGGCGCGGCGCGTAGCGGAAGCGATCCACCTGCACCTCGCCCATGCGCACGTGCGCCGCGAGGCCCTTCGCGCCCGGCGCCACGACGCGGACACGCACGCCTTCGGCCGCCAGCGCATTCGCGAGGCGAAGGATGAATGAGCCGGCAGGATCGCCTTCGTCGCGCGGGAAATTGTGGGTCAGGAACAGTACGTTCATGCGTCAGTGGCCCGAGTGATCGGGGCCGGCCATCTCGTCCAGCCGACGCCGCAGCTCGCGGACCTCGGCGCGTTGTCCGGCGATCTGTTCGCCGAGGATTCCTGCCGCGAAGAGAACGCTGCCGAGGATGAGGCAGGTGGTGATGAGCGTCCAGATCCAGCGGTAGCCGACGCGATCCACGGCGAGGGCAACGAGCGCGATGATACCGGCCAGGAACCCGATGGTGAAGAGTGCAAGGCCCAGCATGCCGAACAGCAGCAGGGGTTTTTTCCCGAAATTCAAGTCGAACCACACCGACAGCATGTCCAGCAAGCCGATCGGAATGCGCGAGAGGCCGAACTTCGACTTGCCCGCATTGCGTGGGTACAACGGAACAGGAATCTCCGTGACACTGAAGCCCTCGGCCGCGGCGATCACGATCATGTAGCGATGCCAATCGGGGCGCACGGGCAGCGCGTCCATCACTTCACGCCGGTAAGCCTTCACCGAGTTGAGGTCCTTCACCGGCACGTTGAACAGCGTGCGGCTCAAGCCGTTGTAGATGTTGGAGACGAAGGCCTTCTCGTACTTCCCTTCCTTGAAGCCGGTCACCATGTCGGCGTTGCCGTCGAGGATCGGGCGCACGAGCCGGGGGATGTCTTCCGGCTTGAACTGAAGGTCCGCCGGGTAGAAGACCAGGATGTCGCCGGTGGAATTCAGGTAGCCGGTGCGCAGTGCGTCCGCGATTCCGCGCTTCACGCGATGTCGTACCACGCGCAGGAAGGGGTATTCTGCCTGTAGCCGGGCGAGCACGTCCCAGCTGTCGTCGACCGAGCCGTCGTCGATGACGACGACCTCGTAGCGGGTGTCCGGATGTGCCGCGAACGTCTCGGCCGCCAACTGCATGAAGAGCGGGAGGTTCTCCGCCTCGTCCTTGGCCGGCACGAGTACGGAGACGTCAACTTTCCGGTGCGACGAAGCGACGAACGGCGTTGATACCCGCGCGCGTTCGTCCGTCATCATACCCGCTTTCGCATGCGCGCCGAGAGGACACCCAGCTGGTCGCGGTACTTCGCGACGGTGCGCCGCGCGATCTGCACGCCCGTCTCCTTCAGGATGTTCACGATCGCCTGATCGGTGAGCGGGTGCTTGGGATTCTCCTCCGACACGAGCTTCTGGATCTGCGCCTTGATGCCGCGCGCCGAGACGTCCTCACCGGCCGTGGTGGACAGGCCGGACGAGAAGAAGAACTTGAGCGGCAGCACGCCACGCGGCGTCTGCACGAACTTCTCGTTCGTCACGCGACTCACCGTGCTCTCGTGCATGCTGATGACTTCCGCAACCTCGCGCAGCGTGAGCGGCTTGAGGAACTGCACGCCCTTCTCGAAGAACTCCCGCTGCCGCTCGACGATGTAGTTCATGACCTTCAGCATGGTCTGGCGACGCTGCTCGATGGCCTGGATCATCCAGTTCGCGGAGTTCAGCTTGTTCGAGATGAACTCCTTGTTCTCCCCGTCGAACTTCTTCTTGTCGCGGGCGATCTCCTGGTAGGCCTTGCTGAGCTTCAGGCGCGGCAGGTTGGCGTCGTTGAGGAAGACGAAGTACTTCCCGTCGATCTTGTCAACGATCAGGTCCGGGATGATGTAGTTGTCGCTGGCATCGCTGTAGACGAGTCCGGGCTTGGGATCGAGCTTCGCGATCTCGTCGGCGGCCTTCTGCACATCGGTGGGACTGATGCCGAAGCGCTTGGAGATCTCGCTCCACCGGTGGGCAATGAGCTCGTCGAAGCAATCGCGCACGAGCCGGAACGGCACCGAGTGCTCCAGGCCCGCTTCACGCAACTGCAGCATGAGGCACTCACGCAGGTCGCGCGCGCCCACGCCTGGCGGGTCAAGGCTCTGCACGATGGTGAGCATGTCGTCGGCCTCTCCGAGCGTGTAGAGCCGGAGGTCCTCGACATCCTGGTCGAGCTCCTCGACCACCTTCTGCACGCTTTCATTCACGCCCTCGACGATCTTCTCGAGGCCGCACGCGAGGTACCCGTCTTCATTGATGTTGCCGATGAACTCATCGGCGAGGTACATCTGGCGTCCGTTCAGGTCGAGCAGCGACACCTGATCGCGGAGGTGATCCGCGAGGTCGCGGGTATCGACGGTCACGGGCTCGTAGTACTCCCGCTCCTCGTGCTCCTCACGTCGGCCGCCGGCGTCGAACCCATCGAGGAGGATTTCCTCCCAATCGATCTCGCCCTTTTCCTCCTTCTCCGCCTCCGTCTCGGGACTTTCGTCCTCCGCCTGCTCGGTGCCGTCCTCCTCGTCCTCCTCATCCGGCTCGATCATGTCGAGGAACGGATTGTTGAGGAGCTCCTGCTTGAGGTGGTTCTGGAGGTCGAGCAGCGGCATGTAGAGCAGATCCATCGCCTGATAGAGGCGTGGATTGATCTTCAGCTCCTGCTTGAGCTGGGTGTGTTGTCCGAGTCCGGGTCTCATTCGCTTTCTCCCTGCATCTCGCGCTCGAACCGGGCGCGCAGGCGCGCGGAGAGGGTCGGGCCGAGGTATTTCGTGGCTACGATGTCGTCGAACACGAGCTCGCGCACCGTGCCGGAGACCTGTACCTGTCCATCGAACATGATGTATGCGCGGTCCACGATATCCAGAGTCTGCTCCACATTGTGATCGCTGATCAATACGCCGATTCCGCGCGTCCGCAAGTTCGCCACGATCCCCTGGATGTCATGCACGGCGATGGGGTCCACGCCGGCAAACGGCTCATCCAGCATCATGAACTTGGGCTCCGTGACAAGTGCTCGCGTGATCTCGAGGCGTCGGCGTTCGCCGCCAGACAGTTGATAGGCCTTGCTGCGCCGGAGATGCTTGATACTCAACTCGTCGAGGAGGTGCTCGAGACGAGCCGCCCGCTGCTCGCGCGAGAGGGGCAACGTCTCGAGGATGGCCATGATGTTCTCCTCGACGGACAGCTTGCGGAAGATGGAGGGCTCCTGGGAGAGGTAGCCAATTCCCTTTCGCGCCCGCTGATACATGGGCATGGCGGTGATGTCCACACCGTCCAGCATGATGCGACCCGATAGTGGCTGGATGAGCCCCACAATCATGTAGAACGTGGTGGTCTTCCCTGCCCCATTCGGGCCCAGCAGTCCGACAATCTCGCCCTGTTGCAAGCGGAGGGCCACATCGTTGACCACCCGGCGTCTACGATAGACCTTCGAAAGCCCGGTTGCCTCAAGCACGCTGCCCGCGAGCGCCGGCTGGGTGAAGTCAGTGGTGCTCCGCGCCTCCCGTGGCGCCGCGTGCTCACCGGTGTGCCGAAGCGCCTCCTCGACCTCGGTGCGCGCATTCCTCACTTCGGCCCAGAGTGGCGGCGACAGGCGCACACGCGCGGTTGCCTCGAGCAATCCCGCCGCCGGCAATTCCACGATGCCCTCGGACGCAAGCCGCGGCAGCACCGAATTGGCGAGGTGGGCGCGCACCTGATCCATGCTCAACTCTCCAGCCTCACGCTCGGCGTCGCGTCCCGCGGCGCGCTGGGCCGCGAGGTGGTCCTGCCGATAGACGAGCGCCACCTGATCCATGGTGGCATACCCGCCGTCGTCAGCGGCGCTGATGAGCGCGCGCAACGCCAACGCCGTCGAGCGATCGCCGCGTGCGAGGCGGTCGATGAGCACGTGCACGTGAGGACCCAGGGGCGTGGTCATTCGGGCTTTCGCACAACAGGTGGTGCCGCGGGTGGCGGAGTGGCGGGAGGCGAACTCGGAGTCGCCGGTGTCGGGGCGGCGCTGCCCTTCGGCACTGCCGGCCGCGCACCACCTGCCTTCCGGGCGGTGGAATCCGCGTGGGGCTCCGCGTACGCGCCGCTGCACGGTGGATCGGAATTCACGATCTCCACGCGCCTCACCTTCGCCGAATCGAACGTCACGGTGATGCGCTTGCCGCAAATGTAGTTGATGGCAGGCAAGCGCAGCGAAGTGTCCTGTGGCGCGAGGTGCTGATAGGACGTCGCGTTGCCGATCGCGACGAGCTCGCGAATGCGCGGCTTCGTCGTGGTGTCGCGCGCCGGCGTGGAATCGAATTGCGCCACGATGGTGTCACCGGTGAGGCGATCGAAGCGATCGTCTGGCGCGAGGTTGAACTTCGTCGTGTCCGGCAACCCGAGGGCCGACGCGCCGCGAACGGCGTGCATCTCCTTCACCTTCTGCGCCGGCATGAGGACGTCGATGGAATCGGCCGAGATGGTCTGGCTGGGCGACGTGGCGAACGCGCGGCTCTTCCCCCACACGATGGCGCGTTGCAACAGGTCGTCCGACACGCGGAAGTCGATCGTATCCGACTTCAGGTTGAGGTCTTCACTCACCGCGACGCCACGATTCTTCGCGAGGATGCGCTCGAGCTTCTTCTTGCGCGTCAGCAGGTCGATCGTCTCCCCGGTCAGCGTGAAGGGACGACCCTTGGTGCCGACCATGCGCGGATTGCGCATGATGCGGAGTAGCCCCTGCCCGCTGTCGAGGTAGAGGGAGTCGCCCGTGGCCGTGAGCTCTGGCCGCACGACGACGACGTTGCCCGACGACGCGACGATGCTGTCACCGTTGAGCCAGATGCTGTTGCCGGTGAGGTTCACCGGTGGCTGCGGCTTGCCTTGCGCATCCTTGTCGATAATGGACATCGTCGGGCGACCGATCGCGATGCCCTGCTGCTTCGGGCGCACTTTCGGGATCGGGCGGAAGAACTCCAGCGATGGTCCCTTCAACGAGGAGCCGCTGGGCAGCTGCGCATCCACGGTGTTGATCGCGAGGATGCGCTCGTCGCGCTGGAAGTAGGTGAGGAACTCGGACTTGAGCTTGAGGCGCGGCTCGCGATAGTCCACATGGCCGATGAAATAGAATCGGCCTTCGTCTCCGTACTGCTCCAGGCTATCCGACTTGAGGACAATGTTCTGGGCCCGGCACCGCGCGGTGACGCCGCCGCCGAGATAGCTGTTGTACTGCCCACTCGGGAGCTTGTTGGTGATGAAGCTGGTCGACGGCGACTGGTCGATCTCGAACTTGCACCGCCCCTTGGGCGCGTCGGCCGCCTGCGCCAAGGCGCCCTGGGCCGCAACCGCGCACGCGACAAATGCCGTGAAGGACGTCCGCATCACTGCCCCGGGAGGGTGAAGGAACCCCCCTTGCCGCCGAAATTGCGCAGGACCTTTACGCGCGTCATCTGCGGATCGGCCCGCAGCCCGATGCCCGAGACCGTCTTGCCCGGCTCGACCAGCGTAAACGAGGTATCGCTCGAGACTTCATTCATCGATTGCATGTACTTGAGCTGCGGCGAGGTGAGTCGCTTGCCGTCGTTGCTGACGAGGACGACGTTGCCGAAGCCCTCCAGCGTGCCGTTGCGCACGTTGTAGATGCCACGATTGGCGGTCATGACGCCGTCCTTCGCGCCCGAGGCGGTGTTGAACGTCACGCGCACCTTGCGCATGTCGAACCGCGTATTGTCGTCGAAGACGTACACCGTGTCCGCGAACATCTCACCGCGCTGCACGCCGCGGTCGACCAGCAGCGATCGCGTGGTGACCAGCATCTGCTCAGCGCTGTCGGCGAGCGTTGCCCGGGCCTCCACCGGTGGTGCGGTGCCTTTGGTCCGGCACGCGACCAGTGCCGCCGTGACAATCAGGACCCACAGTTTCCTCGCCATCATGCGACGCGTGCCCGCATGAGATCATGCAGGTGCGCGACGCCATTCACGCGTCCGTCGCCATCGAGAACGGGCATTGCCATCACGCCGTGCGTCTCCATGCGGTAGGCGACGGCGCTCGCGAGTTCGCCCAGTAGCGCGACCCGAGGGGTACCCGTCATGATGCGCTCGACCGGACAGGTGAGTACGTCTGCTTCATGTTCCATGAATCGCGTAAGGTCTCCCGAAGTCAGAACGCCCAGCAGCACCTTGTCCTCGCCCGCGACGAGCACGATCCCGCGCTGCTCCGCTAGCACCACGACCGCCTGACGCAAGGTGCTTCCCGCGGGAAGGATCGGGAGTGGTTGCCGCACCATCACCTCATCGACCCGCGTGATCAGGCGGCGACCCAGCGCACCGCCCGGGTGCAATCGGGCAAAGTCCTCGCGACGAAAGCCTTTCTCTTCCAATACCGTGACGGCCAGTGCATCGCCCAGCGCGAGCGCGACGGTGGTGCTCGTCGTGGGCGCGAGGTCGTGCGGGCACGCTTCCTCGCGCACCCAGGCGTCCAGCACCACCGTGCACAGGCGCGCAAGCGCGGAGCCCGGCTGGCCGATAATGCCGATCGACGTTACCCCGAGTCCCTGCAGATGTTCGAGGAGCGCGAGGAGCTCGTCTGACTCGCCGGACTTCGAGATGAGCACCGCCACGTCGCCCGTACCCACGATGCCAAGGTCGCCGTGGACACTATCCATCGGGTGGAGGAAGATCGACGGGGTGCCGGTGGACGTCAGCGTCGCCGCGATCTTGCGGCCGATCAATCCCGACTTGCCGACGCCCGTGACGATCACGCGACCCGCACACGACGCGATCAGCATGACCGCCTCGGCGAAGCGTCCGTCGAGACGTTCCTGCGCTGCCGCGAGCGCTTCCGCCTCCATGCGAACGACGCGTCGGCCCCGCTCGATGACCTGCGCGGTCGTCATGGCACGGGACGCGAAATCGGCAGCGACCGCTCCGCAACGTAGCGCTCCGTCACGACGTCCCACTGCCCTCGCGCACGCAGGAGCATCTCTGCGAACTCGCGCACGGCGCCCCGTCCGCCAGAACGCGAAAGCGTGACGGCGCAGACGCGCGCGATCTCGGGTACCGCGTTCCCTACGGCGACCGGCAATCCCACCAGTCGCAACACGGCGAGGTCGGGGAAATCGTCGCCGACGAATGCCGTCTCGGACGGCGCGATGCCATGCTTGTCGAGCATCGAGAGCAACGCCGGCAACTTCTGCGCGTTGGGATCCTGCGCAAGGTCGTCGATTCCCAGCTCCGTGGCCCGCAGCCGCACGCTCTCCGATACGCGTCCAGTAATGATCGCCACACGAATCCCGGCCTTCTGCAGCAGAAAGATCCCAAGCCCGTCCTGGATGTCGTAGCGCTTGAATTCCAGCGGCTTGCCGTCCACGGCACCGAGGTAGATCCCGCCGTCGGTGAGCACGCCGTCGACATCGAGCACCACGAGGCGGATCGTCTCCGCGAGCGCGGCATCGATCATCGTCGCGCGCACGCCCACACGTCGACTGCGCGGCGCACCAGGTCGTCGAGCTTGTCCAGCGGCATCATGTTCGACCCGTCGCTCGGCGCATGGTCAGGGTCGGGATGCGTTTCCATGAACAGTCCATCCACGCCCGCCGCACAGGCGGCCAGCGTGAGCACCGGAATGAATTCGCGGGCCCCGCCACTCGTGCCGCCCTCGCCGCGTCCCGGCTGCTGCACGCTGTGCGTCGCGTCGAAGATGACGGGCGCGTCGCATGCGGCGCGCATGCGCGGCGTCGCGCGAAAGTCCACGACGAGATCCCCGTACCCAAAGAATGTCCCGCGCTCGGTCGCGGCGACTTCCAGCTCACCCCGATGTCCGGCATCGTGGTAGCCCTGTCGTACCTTCGCGACGGCACCGCGCATCGCCTCAGGGTGCATCCACTGGCCCTTCTTCACATTCACTGCCTTCCCGGCGGAACCCGCCGCGAGCAGCAAGTCGGTCTGTCGCGACAGGAACGCAGGAATCTGAAGCACATCCGCAATAGCGCCGGCTGCGGCGCATTGTTCGGGGAGGTGCACATCGGTGAGGATGGGCAAGCCCGTCGCCGAGCGGACGCGGTCGAGCGCGGCGAGTCCCTCATCGAGGCCAGGCCCGCGAAACGCGCCGGCATTGGACCGATTCGCCTTGTCGAAGCTCGACTTGAAGATGATCCCGCCGGGCACGTGCTCCGCGAGTCGCGCGAGGTGCTCGCCCACGCGGAGGTTCAGGGCGTCGTCCTCGAGCACACAGGGGCCGGCGATCAGGAAGAGCGCGTCGCGCCGGAAGAGCACTCGGCTCATGAGTGCGCGGCGGCGGTCGTGGTAGCGTCGTGCGCGGCGCCCTTCCGTCGCCGCGCTCCGACGGCGGCGGCGATGAAGCCGGAGAACAGCGGGTGGGGCCGCGTGGGGCGCGACTGCAGCTCCGGATGGAACTGGCAGCCGATGAACCACGGATGCGCGGGAAACTCCACGATCTCGACGAGCTGACCATCGGGCGAGAGGCCGCTCAGTCGCAATCCATGCTCGACGAACATTTCGCGATACTGATTGGCTACCTCGTAGCGGTGACGGTGACGCTCGCTCACCTCCGCAACTCCGTACACGTCCGCCGCCCGCGAACCGCGCGCCAGGCGGCAGGGATACGCACCAAGGCGCATGGTCCCGCCCATGTCCGTGACGTGCTGCTGCGATTCCATCAGCGCAATGACGGCGTTGTCGCACTCCGGGGCGAACTCCGACGAGTGGCTGTCGTCGAGCCCGCACACGTTGCGCGCGAACTCGATGATGGCCGTCTGCATGCCGAGGCAGATGCCGAAGAACGGGACGCCATACTCGCGGGCGGCACGAATCGCCTCCACCATCCCTTCCACGCCGCGTACGCCGAACCCTCCGGGAACGAGCAGCGCGTCGTGCTCCCCGAGTATCTGTCGCGCTGCGGCGGCGTCGGTGAAGCTGTCGCTCGACACCCACGAGATGTCGACGCCGACGTCGTTCGCGATACCGCCATGGATCAGGGACTCCTGCACGCTCTTGTAGCTGTCGACGAAGTCCGTGTACTTGCCGACCACCGCAATCCGCACCCGCTCGTGCGGCGCCAAGACGCGCTGCACCATCTCCTTCCAGGCGGTCAGGTCGGGCGCCGCGCGCTCGAGTCCGAACTTCTGCAGCACCTTGTCATCGAAACCCTGCTCCTTGAACTTCAGCGGGATCTGGTAGATCGACTTCACGTCGGGCGACTCGATCACCGCGCCAAACTCCACGTTGCAGAAGAGGGCGATCTTGCGCTTGATGTCGTCGGAGAGTGGGCGCTCCGTGCGGACGATGAGGATGTCCGGCTGAATACCGAGCTGCATGAGCTCGCGCACGGAATGCTGCGTCGGCTTCGTCTTCAGCTCGCCCGCCGCGGCGATGTAGGGAATGAGCGTGAGGTGCACGAAGATCGCGTTGTCGCGCCCGACATCATGCCGGAACTGCCTGATGGCTTCGAGGAAGGGCTGCGATTCGATGTCGCCGACGGTGCCGCCGATCTCCACGATCACGATGTCGTTCTCGGGCGCGACGCGCCGCATAGCGCTCTTGATCTCGTCGGTGATGTGTGGAATCACCTGCACGGTGGACCCGAGGTATTCGCCGCGGCGCTCCTTCGTGATCACGTTGAGGTAGATGCGCCCCGTGGTGACGTTGTTCGCCTGCGACAGCGACCGATCGATGAAACGCTCGTAGTGCCCGAGGTCGAGATCCGTCTCGGCGCCGTCGTCCGTGACGAATACCTCGCCATGCTGGAACGGCGACATGGTTCCGGGGTCGACGTTGAGGTACGGGTCGAACTTCATCATGGTCACGCGGAGACCCCGCTCCACGAGCAGGCGGCCGAGCGAGGCGGCGGCAATGCCCTTGCCCAGCGATGACACGACGCCGCCGGTCACGAAGATGAACTTGGTGGGGTGCTGCCGAGTGCTGGTCTGCATCAGTCGTCCATCACGGTAGAGGTCTGCCACTCACGATTGGCGCGTTCAAGATCGGCTTCGGTGTCGATGCCCGCGCGCAGCGGGCCCTGAATGATGGCCACGCCCATGCGCATGCCTGCCGCGAGTGGACGCAACTGCTCGAGGCGCTCGATCCGCTCCAGCGGATGCGGCGGGAGGGCGATCCAGCGTTCCAGCGACTCGGGGGTGTAGGCGTACACACCGATGTGATGCAGCACGCGGGCGTCGCGCTCGCCGACGTCGGCGTCGTCCCGCAGGTATGGAATGGGCGCGCGCGAAAAATACATCGCGCCATCAGCATCATCGGTCACGACCTTCACGACATCGGCCGACGACAGCACCTCCGGCCGTGCGACCACCGCGGCGGTGCCGAGCGGCAGGCCGCGCGCCGTCACCTGACTGAGGGCGCCCTTCACCGCTGCCGAGGACACGAACGGCTCGTCGCCCTGCACGTTGACAATCGCGTCATAGCCGCGGAACTCGATGCGTCGTGCAACCTCTGCCACACGGTCGGTGCCCGAGGGATGGTCCGTGGACGTCATGACAGCGCGCCCGCCCGCCGCGCCAACGATTGCGGCGATCTCGTCGCTATCCGTGGCCACTACCACGGCATCCGCGGCGCGGAGTGCCTGGACCCGCTGCAGCACCCGCAGTATCACGGGAACGCCGGCGAGGAGACGTAGTGGTTTGCGCGGAAGCCGCGTGGCACCCAGCCGGGCTGGAATGATGGCGAGCGTTTTCACGCGAGGCGGGGCGCGGCTGCAACTTTCACGCCAACTAAGTTACGCGTACGGATCGCCCAGCGCCAGCGTGATTACGGTCCGAGCGAGATGCCGATGCCGAACTTGTGTCCGCGGTTGCCGCCAGCGTCCGTCGTGTAATCCAGACGTAGCGCGCTGAGGCCGAGGCCCGCGCCGATCTCCTGCTCGAGACGGGGTAGTGAACCCACTCCCGCCGAACCAATGAGATGCCGAAGCGTGATCACCGGTGACCCGACCAGCGGAAGCACAATCCCGGGGAGCGGGATCATGTAACGACTTTCGACGAAGAGGAGGTCGGTGCCGCCGAGTTCCAGCAGCTCGACGACCGGCAGCGTGCCACTCCCACCAAGGTATGCGTAGCGTGCCCGGGCCACGCTGTCGCCGAGCGTGCCGACCGCGTGGGCACGGAAGCGGAGACTCTGTGTGCCGAACGTTGGGAAGCCGAGCCGACCATCGAGCGTGAACTGCGTGAAGCGTCCCGTTCCGGTGACCGTCGTGAAGCTCTGCTCCGCCTCCACGCGAAGGCGGCTCGTCACCAGGCCCAGGGTGTCGTACAGCTGTGCGCCGACCAGTCCCGAACCGATGGTGCCGGCGTCAACGGACGGGTTGATCCGGGCAATCTTCTCATCGGACTTCCGGCCCTTCACGCTGAAGACATTGCCCGCCGCCGTGATCGCGCTGACACTCTCGTAGCGACCCCCAATGAACGGCTCAAGGGTAAGACCAGGACGCGCGACCGCTGCAAAGATACGCCCCTCTGCCGTCTTGGATCGGAAGTAGTTGCGCGAATCGAGGCCGCCGAAGAACGACGTGGCTGAATTCACCAGGTCCGAGTAGTTCCACGCGTCGTTCGTCCGTGTGAAGTAGCCCGCCCTGCCCGCGAAATGCACTGCTCCGCCCTCGTTGACCAGTGCGTTGATCGATGGATCCCAAGCGCCCAGGCGGCTTCGGTACGTAACGGTTGGCTCCAGGACAACGGCACCACCAGGCAGGGTGACGAGAGCCCCCAGCGGAAGCGAGAGACCGTCGACGCGCTCGTACGTGGGAATCATGATCCCGTAGATCCCGTTCGTCTGGACGAGGGGAATGGGATCCTCCATCGCAACCTGTCGCAGATCGAGCACCGTGCCTGTCGGGCCCTGCGAAACGTCGTAGACGTCGTCCTGATAGCTCTCGATGCGGCCGCCGACCCGTCCGAGGGTGGTCGGCGCCACGGTGCCGCCAATCGCGACGGCGTGACCCGCTACGTCCGCACCCGGGCGAAGGAAGAGGTCGGCGCCAATGACGACGACATTTCCCTGCACCTTGCCGGCGAGGTACGTCGGACGGCCGATGACGATCAGCGTCGAGGTGATGGTGCTGTCGCGCGGCACGTCGAGCCGGCCGGTGCCCTGCACGACGACATGCGGCTGCGACACGGCCTCGCGTACGAATTCCGCGGACCGACGACCGGCGCCGGTATGCACGGCGACATCCTGCGCGTGCGCGGAGGCGGCACAGAGCAGCAGCGGGAGTATGGTGCGCTTCACGCGGCGATCAGGCCCAGGAAGTTGCGCAGTAACTGCTTACCATCGGGAGTGAGCACGGATTCCGGGTGAAACTGCACACCCCACACGGGGTAAGTGACATGACGCAGCGCATGAATCTCTTCGGGATCATCGGCCGACGTGGCGACCACCTGGAGCGCCTTTGGCAGCGTCGAGCGTTCCACGACCAGTGAATGGTACCGACCGACCACGAGTGGTGTCGGCAGTCCTTCGAAGATGCCGCTGGCGTCGTGATCGATGCGCGACGTCTTCCCATGCACGGCGCGGGCCGCACGCACCACCCTTCCCCCGTACGCCTCGCCGATCGCCTGGTGGCCGAGGCATACCCCGAGGGTCGGGATGTGCGCGCCGAACGCCTGGATCGCCGCGACCGTAATGCCGGCCTGCGCGGGAGCACACGGACCTGGCGACAGGATCAGGCCAGCCGGAGCCATGGCGCCAATCTCGTCGATCGTCACTGCGTCATTCCGCCGGACCACTACCTCCGCGCCCAGTTCACCAAGATACTGGACGAGGTTGTAGGTAAAGGAATCGTAGTTGTCGATAACGAGAAGCATACGGCGGGAAGAATAGGAGGATAGGAGGATAGGAGCTGGGGAGAACAGGGCATGCTTCTGTCATCCTGTCGTCCATGATCCTGCTGTTCAGCCTCTCGGATGATAACTCCGATGCACCTGACGGAGGTACTCCCGATCCACGTGGGTGTAGATCTGCGTGGTCGCGATATCAACGTGGCCGAGCATCTCCTGTACCGCGCGGAGGTCGGCCCCACCCTCCAGCAGGTGCGTGGCGAACGAGTGCCGCAGCGTATGGGGCGACACGTGCTTCGTGATCGCCGCGCGCTCCACATGGCCGCGGAGGATTTTCCACGCGCCCATGCGCGTGAGCGGCTTGCCACGCGCATTGAGGAACAGCACGCCCTTCCCTTCGCCCTTCTCGAGCTTCGGCCGCAGCTCGCGCAGGTAGACGGCAGTCGCCGTGATCGCCGCCCGCCCGATCGGGACCAACCGCTCCTTGCTGCCTTTGCCGAAGACGCGGACCACACCTTCGTCCAGCATGAGGTCCCGCACGCTCAGCGTGATCCACTCGGACACCCGCAAGCCGGCACCGTAGGCCAGCTCGAGGAGCGCGCGATCGCGAAAGACGAGGGCATCGTCGAGGGTCGGGGAGGCCATCAACCGCTGGACTTCATCGATCGTCAGCACTTCGGGCAACGATCGCCACCGCTTGGGCGTCTCGAGCCGCTCGCTCGGATCCGCCGAGAGGATCCCGTCGCCGATGAGGAACTTGAACCAGGTGCGGATGGCGGACACGCTTCGGCGGATCGACGCGGGAGCGAGGCCGAGGTCCTTGAGGTGATACACGAACTCGCGCAGCATCGTGGCCGTAATGCCGGCTGGCGCCGCGGTACCCTTCAGCTCTGCGTATTCGGCGAATCGCGCCAGGTCACGCTGGTACGCCTCGATCGTTCGCGGCGAGAGGCCCTGCTCCAACGCGATGTAGTCAGCGAACCGCGGCAGCAGGAAGGCACGAGACCGCGCCTCTGTTGCGATCACGCGCCCGCCGCTAGCGTGAGACCACCGTCGCCGTCGCGATGCAGGCGATGCCTTCGCCGCGTCCGACGAAGCCCATCCCTTCGTTCGTCTTTCCCTTGATGCTCACGTCAGCCGGCTGCACGTCGGCGACTTGCGCAATGATCTCGCGCATCGCGTCCCGATGAGGCGCAATCTTCGGCGTCTCGGCGATCACCACGACGTCGAGCTGCTGCACACGCCAGCCTGCCCCGTGCAGGCGTTCCACCGCGTGTCGCAGCATCTCCATGGAATCGCGCCCCGCGTTCTCCGGGTCCGTGTCGGAGAACATGGCGCCGATGTCGCCAAGGGCCGCCGCGCCAAGAATGGCGTCGGTGATCGCGTGCGCGATGGCGTCGCCGTCCGAATGGCCTTGCAGGTGGACGTCGCTCGGGATCGCGACCCCGCCGAGCGTCAGTGGCCCGCCCGGTGCGAAGCGGTGCGAGTCGTAGCCGATGCCGCTGCGTATGACGGAGGCGCCGCTCACGCAGCGGCGACCACTGCTTCGGGCTGGATGATCGAATAGTCCTGGCGGCGGCGTGCGGCCTTGAAGCCCGCGTCGTTGATGAGTCGCTCCATCTCCGCGATGGATGTCCGGTGCGTGGTATTGGCCGCCGAGACCACGTTCTCCTCGATCATCAGCGAGCCGAAATCATTGCACCCGAAGCGCAGCGCCGTCTGGCCGACCTTCATGCCCATGGTGACCCAGCTGGACTGGATGTTGGGCACGTTCTGCAGCGCGATGCGCGAGATCGCCACGGTGCGGAGATACTCGATGGCGTCCGTCTTCTGCATGTGCGACATGCGCGGCGTGTTTTCCGGCTGCAGCGGCCAGCAGATGAAGGCCGTGAATCCCCCGGTGCGTGCCTGTACCTCGCGCACGCGCTCGAGGTGCTCGAGCCGCTCGGCCAGCGTCTCCCCGATGCCATACATCATGGTCACGGAGGTCTTCATGCCCTCCTGGTGCGCGATCTCCATGATCTCCAGCCAGCGATCGGCGCCCGCCTTCTTCTTCGCGACCTCATCGCGCACGCGCTGCACGAGGATCTCACCGCCGCCGCCGGGAATGGAATTCAGCCCCGCCTTCTGGAGTTCACGGATCACGTCCCGCGCTTCCATGCGGTACAATTTCGCCCAGAAATCCACCTCGCTGGGGCTGAAGCCGTGCACGTGAATGGGATGGTACGTCTTGATGTAGCGCAGCAGGTCGAGATACCACTCGAAGGGGATGTACGGATTGTGGCCCCCCTGCATGAGGATCTGCACGCCCCCGAGCGCCTTGGCCTCGTCGATCTTCGCGCCAATCTGCTCGTACGACAGCGTCCAGCCTTCCGCGTCTTTCGGGCGGCGGTAGAATGCGCAGAATCCACAGTCCGCCACACAGACGTTCGTGTAGTTGATGTTGCGGTCGACGATGTACGTGACCGTGTTGTGCGGATGCAACTGCTGTCGGACGCGATCCGCCTCAGCGCCCAGTTCGAGCAGCGGTGCGTGCGTGTAGAAATCGAGCAGGTCGCGCATGGTAGGCCTCAGGCGGCCGGGAGGAATGCGAGGGAGCCGTTCGGAACGCGACCGCTGGCGGCCAGCTTGCCGAAGAAGGTGGTCAGCCCCGCCAGGTGCTCGTAGCGCAGGCCGTAATCGAGGTCCGAAAGATACTGCAGCGCGGCTGCCCTGGAGACGCCGGTGGCCTCGGCGGCCTGGCAGGAGAGCGCGTCGAGATGGTCGAGACCCCAGTTGCGCGACTCGATGAGTTGCGCGTGCACGGCGAGCGCGCCTGCGACGGGCGTGGTGCGCTGCGCCACCCAGACAGCGAAGACGAACGGCAGTCCCGTCCACTCCTTCCAGACCTGGCCGAGGTCGTAGACGTACGGGTAGTCGGCGGCGAGCGCGCTCGCACCGGAGGTCAGGAGGAGCGCCGCGTCGCCGATGATGAGCCGTGCATCATGGGGCTGCGCCCCGCTGCGTTCGAGGTCGGATATTTCGGCGTCGGCTGGCACAAAGGCCGGCGCAGCCTTCCACACCTGCTGGAACATCAGCCGCAGCAGCTCGACACTGGTCATCGAGCTCCGGCTCACGAGCACGCGTCCGCCACCGAGCGACTCCGCTGGCCGACGCGCGAAGAGCATGACGCTGCGCACCGGTCCGTCGCACGAGATGGCGAGGTCGGGCAACAGGAGATACCGCGCCGCATCGCGGGCGTACTCGACGGCGGAGATGACGCTGACGTCGAGCGCCCCGACGCTCATGGCAAGGTTCAGCGCGGAGGGAATGCCATCCACGAGCTGAGCGTCGAGATCCACTAACTGCCGGTCGATCGCGCCGTACACCGGGTAGCAGTTGATGTACGGAATCCTGCCGACGCGCATCGCCACAGTCCTCAGTTGACCGTCATCCCCGCGCAAGCGGGGATCCATTTCCGGGTTGATTCAACATGGATTCCCGCTTGCGCGGGAATGACGATCGCATGGCTCAATTCCGGCTTCACTACGCCGCCTGTGCCTGCGGGCACGGTGGCTCGTCGAAGACGCGCAATACGTTGTAGAAGGAGTCACGCTCCGCGGGAACCTTTCCCGCCCCGCGGATGATGCGGACGATCTCGTCGAGCGACATGGCCTGCGACGTGTGCGCGCCGGCCTCGTGATAGATCTTCTCACGGACCACCGTGCCCTCGAGATCGTTTACGCCGAAGTCCAGCGAGATCTGCGAGATCTGCGGCGTGACCATGATCCAGTGCGACTTCACGTGCGTGAAATTGTCGAGGAACAGCCGACCAACCGCGAGGTTCTTCAGGTCGTCGAATCCGGTCGTGGCGGTGCCGGTACGGCCCAGCTCGACGCCGAGCTCGTTGTTGTCCGGGTGGTATGCGAGCGGGATGTAGGCGAGAAATCCGCCCGTCTCGTCTTGCAGATCGCGCAGCATGCCGAGGTGGTGCATGCGGTCGTCATACGTCTCGACGTGGCCGTAGAGCATCGTGCAGTTCGTGCGGATGCCCAGTTCGTGCGCCGTCCGGTGGACGTCGATGTACTCCGTGCCCGACAGCTTCTTCTCCGCGATCGTGGCGCGAACGCCCGGGCTGAACACCTCGGCGCCGCCGCCCGGCATCGTGTCGAGGCCCGCCTCGCGCAGCCCGATGAGCACGTCGCGCACGGACATCTTGTCGATGCGGGCGATGTGTGCGATCTCGACGGCCGTCAGCGCCTTGATGTGGACCTGCGGATGCCGCGCCTTGAGTCCGCGGAACATCTCGTCGTAGTACGCAAATCCGGCCTGCATGTCGAGACCACCGACAATGTGGAATTCGCGCGTGAGGTCGCCGTCAACGCGTGCCGCTTCTTCCCACACCTGATCCCTTGTGTAGCGATACGCGCCGGCTTCCTTCGGCAGGCGCGCGTATGAGCAGAACACGCACGTCTTGCGGAGGATGCAGACGTTCGTGGGATTGATATGCTGGTTCGCCGCGAACGTGACCTGGTTGCCGTTGCGGGCGCGGTTGGCCGCATCGGCCATGGCACCGAGCCCGAGAAGGTCCGCGCTGGCGAACAGCGTGACGCCATCGTCGTGCGTCAGGCGCTCACCTGCAGTGACCATGTCGGCGATCGGCAGGAGCGCCGGGTCGGAGATGCGTGAGCGGTCGAACGGCACGGCGATGGGCACGACGTTACTCCTGAAAACGCTTGACGACGATCGAGACATTGTGGCCGCCAAATCCGGCGCTGTTGCTGAGCACCGCGCGCACCTGACGCGGCTTGGCGGCATTCGGCGTGAAGTCCAGCTCGCCGCAATCGGGATCGGGCGTACGGTAATTGATCGTCGGCGGGATGACCTGATCCCGCATGGCCAGTGTTGCGGCAATGAACTCGACGCCACCCGCCGCGCCGAGCATGTGGCCGGTCATCGACTTGGTGGACGAGATGCTGAGCTTGTCGGCGTACTCGCCGAACACCGCGGCGATTGCCTTCGCCTCGTTAGAGTCGTTCAGCGGCGTGGAAGTTCCATGCGCGTTCACGTAGTCGACATCCGCGGCCGTGAGGCCCGCGTCGGCCAGGGCGCCGCGCATGGCCCGCTGCAATCCCTCGTGCTCGGGCAACTGCCCTGTGAGGTGGTACGCATCGCCCGTGGCGCGATAGCCGCCCATCTCGCCGTAGATCTTCGCGCCGCGCGCGAGCGCGTGTTCGAGTTCCTCGAGGATGACGATGCCCGCGCCTTCGCCCATGACGAAGCCATCGCGATCCTTGTCGAAGGGGCGCGAGGCCGTTTCCGGACTGTCGTTCCGCGTGGAGAGTGCCGTCATGTTCGCAAAGCCACCAATCGACATCGCCGTGACCGCGGCCTCGGAACCGCCGCAGATGATGATGTCGGCGTCGCCGTACTGGATGGTGCGGAACGCATCGCCAATCGCGTGGGCGCTGGTGGCGCAGGCGGACACCGTCGCGTAGTTCGGTCCGCGCGCATTGAACTTCATGGACACGACGCCCGCCGCGATGTCAGCGATGAACATGGGGATGAAAAACGGGCTGATCTTGCTGGCGCCCCGCTCCCGGTAGGTGTCGTGCTGCTCCTCGAAGCTCTTCAATCCACCGATGCCGCTGCCCACGATGACGCCGAGCCGATCGACGTCGTAGCTGCCCCCCGTGAGCCCCGCATCGGCCATGGCCTCGACCGAAGCCGCCACCGCGTACTGCGTGTAGGGATCCGCGCGCTTGGCTTCCTTCCGCTCCATCGTGCCGAGCGGATCGAACCCCTTCAGCTCGCATGCGAACCGCACTGGAAATGCGGACGCATCGAACTTCGTAATCACGGACGCGCCCGATACTCCGTCCTGCATGGCACGCCACGTCGTCGCCACGTCGTTTCCGATTGGCGTTACGGCACCGAGACCCGTGACGACGACCCGACGTCGCACTACGCGCCGACCTTGCCGTCCAGGTAGGCCACCGCATCACCGACCGTGCGCAGCTTCTCCGCGTCCTCGTCGGGGATGTCGATGTTGAACTCCTTCTCGAATTCCATCACCAGCTCGACGATGTCGAGGCTGTCGGCCCCGAGGTCTTCGATGAAGCTCGCTTCGTCGGTCATCTTGTCGCGCTCGACGCCGAGCTCCTTCTCGATG
>JBBQFW010000019.1:0-25283 GCA_038322445.1 Gemmatimonadales bacterium | reverse complement strand
GAAGCTGCGCAGCTTGTTGGCGAGAATCTCGGCAAGTGCGGTGGACAGCACGTCAATGAGCTGCATGCGAGGCGATTACCGGGGCGGCAAGCGTCGGACGGGGGAAGCGCGAGGAACGGCGAACCCAAGTATGTCATGTTTCCAACCGTTCTGCCCGTCCCGGTGTCCAACGGCATCGAAGCGCGCTCGTAACCTCCTCGCCATCTCGTTGTCATCATCTCCTAATGATGACTCGTATTGCGGGCTGCGTAGAGCCGCCGTAAGGTCCTCATGGCTGTCAGGTCCGCAGGTCCCACCCGCTCCGAGATCCTCGCGATGCAACAGCTCCGTAAACGCTGGCTACCGATCATTGCCGTGGTCTTCATTGCCGGTGCGGCGGCCTGGTATAAGTGGCCATCAAGCGCATCGGCCGCCGAGGCGTCGCTCATTGCGCCGGTGAAGCAGGGCGCGTTCAAGGTGATCGTCACCACCACCGGCGAGCTGCGAGCGCGAAAGTTCGTGCAGGTCACCGGCCCCACGGGCGGGCAGGCGGCGAACGTCTACCAGACCAAGATCTCGTCCATCGTGCCGGAAGGTTCGCTGGTAAAGACCGGCGACGTCATCGCGGAGCTCGACAAGGCACCGGCGGCGACCAAGCTCGCGAGCGTCACGCTCGACTTGCAGAAGGCGCAGGCGGATTACACCACCGCGCAGCTCGACTCCACGCTGAACCTCGCCCAGGCGCGCGAGGATGTCCGCACCGCCGAGTACCTGCTCGAGGAGAAGAAGCTCGCCAAGGAGCAGGCGAAGTACGAAGCGCCCACGCTGAAGCGGCAGGCCGAGATCGATTATGAGAAGGCGGATCGCGGGTTGGCGCAGTCAAAGCGGAACCTCGACACGAAGACCAGGCAGGCCGTCGCCAAGATGTCGTCCGTCGGCGCCGACCTGGGTCGTCAGCAGAACAACCTGAAGAACATCCAGGCCTTCATCTCGGATTTCACCGTGAAGGCGCCAGCGCCCGGCATGGTGATCTACCTGCGCGACTGGAACGGCAAGAAGAAGGGCGTGGGATCGCAGTGGAACGCGTGGGAGAATTCCGTCGCCACCCTGCCCGACCTCACCCAGATGGAGTCGCAGACATACATCAATGAGGTCGACGTCCGGAAGATCGCGGTCGGCCAGAAGGTGCAGATCACCCTCGACGCGGACGCCACGAAGAAGCTCGACGGGGTCGTCACGCACATCGCGAACGTCGGCGAGCAGAAGCCGAACCAGGACTCGAAGGTCTTCGAGGTGAAGATCGACATCAGCAGGGCCGACACCACCCTGCGCCCCGGGATGACGACAGCGAACGCGATCGAGACGGCGTCCGTCCCCAACGTGCTGTCGATACCGCTGGAGGCGGTGGTGAACGAGGCCGGCTACCAGTACGCCTACAAGAAGAGCGGCGCCCGCGTCGTGAAGCAGATGATCGAGACCGGCGTCTCGAATGACAACGAGATCATCGTGCGCCGCGGCCTCACCAGGGATGATCGGGTGCTGCTCGTTCCGCCCACCGACAAGTCCGACGTGAAGGTCGAGAAGATCGACGGCCTCAAGCCCATCACGGCGCCGGTCTCCAGCGGCGACACGGCGAAAAGCGTGAAGGTGCCGGCGGTAGTGCCGCCCCCGGCAGGCGGATTCACCAGGGCCGTTGGCACTCCCGCTCCGCCAGCAACGCCAGCGCCCGTTCCGGCGCCCAAGCCAAAGGGCTGATCCGTGACCGCTGTTCCCCTCGAGCCGGGCGCCGTGGCTCCATCGCGCGGCCGCGCCCTCGCCACGCACATCATGTTCAGCGGCGGCATCGCGGCAGAAGCCGTCGTGCACAACAAGCTGCGGGCGAGTCTCACGTCGCTCGGCATCCTCTTCGGCGTCGCCTCCGTGATCGCGATGCTCGCCATCGGCAACGGCGCCGAGCAGGAGATCCTCGCGCAGATGAAGCTCCTCGGCGCCAACAACATCGTCATCACGCCGATCATCGAGCAGAAGGAAGGCAAGAACGAGAAGGACGACACCAGGAAGCAGGCGAAGAAGTTCACGCCCGGCCTCACGTACCTCGACGCGCAGGCCATCAAGGCGACGCTCGCCGCCGTGCACGCGACGAGTAGCGAGGTGGTGATCAACAGTGTGATCACGCGCGAGGGACATCACCGCTCGGGCAAGGTCGTCGGCGTTGATTCCAACTACTTCGACGTCAGTAACCTCCATCTCGCCGAGGGCGCCAATTTCCTGCCGCGGCATTTTGCGCAGGCACTGCCCGTGGCGATCATCGGGCCGGGCGTGAAGTCGCGCTTCTTCACCAGCGAGAGTCCCGTCGGTCATCCGATCAAGGTCGGCACACAGTGGCTCACCGTCGTCGGCGTGCTCGAGGACCGGAAGGTCTCATCAGAGACCGCAAAGCATCTCGGTATTCGCGACGCGAACATGGACGTCTATGTCCCGCTGCAGAGCATGCTGCTGCGCTACCGCAATCGCGGTGAGGTCACGCAGTCCGAGATGGAGGTCGCGGCGCAGGAGGCGAACTCGAACGACTCCACGCAGACGGACGAGCAGCGCGCCGAGAAGCGGAACTACCACCAGCTGGACAAGGTGATCGTGCAGGTCGCGAGCTCGCAGGATGTCTCGGCCGTGGCGGACGTCGTGCGACGGATGCTCCAGCGCCGCCACAATGACGTCACGGATTTCGAGATCAGCGTGCCGGAACTGCTGCTCAAACAGGAGCAGAATACCAAGGCCATCTTCAACGTCGTGCTCGGCGCCATTGCGTCCATCTCGTTGATTGTCGGCGGCATCGGCATCATGAACATCATGCTGGCGTCGATCCTCGAGCGCATCAAGGAGATCGGTGTGCGCCGAGCCATGGGCGCCACGCAGAAGGACGTGCTGGCGCAGTTCCTCAGCGAAGCGGTGATGATCAGCCTCGCCGGCGGCATCGCCGGGATCATCGTGGGGTGCATCCTCGCAGTGGTGATCGAGCACATCGCGAAGATTCACGCCATAGTGTCGATCACGTCCGTGGTGGTGGCGTTCGGTGTGTCGGTCGCGGTTGGCCTGGTGTTCGGAATCATGCCGGCGCGCAATGCGGCGAAGCAGGATCCAATCGTGTGTCTGCGCTACGAGTGAACCAGTGTTCGTCATTCCCGCGAAGGCGGGAATCCATTTTTGGGCTTTGCCAAGAACCTTTGCCGCAGAGAACGCAGAGGACACGCCGACAAAGGGCCTCGCACCGCCCTGGCCGTCCGTAAGCGAGGTCCCTCTTTGGTATTCGGCAATGAAAGCCGCAGCCGGTATCGCCGTAGACCCGTAGTCCCCTGCGTCCTCTGCGGTGAATCTTTTCCTTCGTGTGGTTCACCTTTCCCGTCGTGAGATCTCTGATGCGTCGCTCGTTGCTGCTAGCCGCGCTTTCACTACCCGCCGTTACACACGCGCAGGCGCCCACCCGACAGACCCTCACCCTGCAGGACGCCATTCAGATGGCGCAGCAGCAGGGTCCGCAGGCGCATGTGGCGCGCAGCTCCCGCGACGCCGCCCACTACCACGACAACGCGTTCAACGCCGGCCTCAGGCCCCAGCTCTTTCTCCAGGGCAATGCGGCAAACGTCAATCACGGCATCAACGCCATCACCCTCCCCGACGGGTCCACCCAGTTCATCGGGCAGGCGCAGAACCAGTCGTCCATGACACTCGGCTTCAGCCAGCGGTTACCGCTTACCGGCGGCACCGTGCAGGTCGGCTCGCAGCTCTCGCGACTCGATCTCTATGGAGAGAACAAGCGGTCAACGCTGTATCAATCCTCACCGATCATCGTGAGCATCCAGCAGGACCTGTTCAAGCCCAATTCGCTCATGTGGGAGGAGCGGGTGCAGTCACTCAGTGCCGTGGTCGCGGAGCGCGCGTACCTCGAGGCCCGGGAGGACGTCGCCCGCACGACCGCCGACGCGTTCTTCAACCTCTACGCGCAGCAGATGGCCCTGGCGAACGCCGCGTTCAATGCCGCCGTGAACGACACGCTGTACACGCTGAACAAGGGGCGATACGAGGTCGGCAGGATTGGGGAGAATGACCTGCTGAAGAGCGAGCTGGCGCTGCTGCGCGCGCGCGCCGCGGTCGACGACGCCAAGCTCAATCGCGATCGCGCGGAGGCGGCACTTCGTCGCGTCACCGCCTATCCGGCCGGACGAGCGCTCACGATCGTGACGCCCGACTCCATCCCGGTCGTCGAGGCGGATCCCGACATCGCCGTGGCGCAGGCGCTCAAGAACTCGAGCGCCACCCAGCAGAATGAACTCGACAACACGACGACGAAGCGCGCCATCGCCCAGGCGAGGGCGAACAACCGGTTCAACGCGTCGATCGTCGCGAGCGCCGGGTTCAACCAGACTGCGGCCACCTTCGGACCGGCCTACCAGGCGCCACTCGGCAGCCAGACGCTCACGGTGGGTGTCAACCTCCCGATGCTCCAGTGGGGCAAAGGCGCCGCCGACATCCAGGAAGCGACCGCATTCGCCGAGCGTTCGGCGGCGAACAACCGGATGCGGCACGATCAGCTCGAGGAGGATGCGCGCTTTGCGGCACTCGGTCTTCAGCAGGCGCAGCGGAATGTGCTGCTGGCCGCAAAGGCCGACACGGTGGCGGCAAAGCAGTTCGAGGTGGCGCGCAACCGGTACATCATCGGCAAGATCCAGAACGATGCGCTGTATCTCGCACAGGGAGAGAAGGACGCGGCCGTGCTGGCGAATGTGCAGGCGCTGCGCAATTACTGGATGTCCTTCTATCTACTGCGGCGTCTCACGCTCTATGATTTCGCAAGGAAGGTCGAGCTCACGGACGATCACTGAGAAGCAGTTACTCGCGGCTGAAGCGCGCGGCGCAATCGCGGTCACGCCTCCCCCCCGCTCTCCGCCAGGGCCGCAAGCAGTCCTGGCACACTCGTCTCGACGCGTATGCCGAGCGCCGTCAATTCGGCACGGATCGATCCGGCGCCCGCGCCACCGGCGATCAGCACCACCCCGTCGGGGATCTCTGCGCGCAGTGTCCGCATCTCGTCGAGCAGGTGCTCGCGGTGCTGGACGAACACGATGCTCACCGCCACCACCTGGGCCCGCGACACACGCGCCGCCTCGGCGATCTCATTGGCCGGTAGATCGCCGCCAAAGTAAAGGACGTTCCAGCCGTGAACCGCGGCGGCGGCGCCAACGAGCGCGGCGCCGATCGCATGTCGCTCGCCGGCTGGGGTGGCGACGACGATCCGCGGCGCGCCGTTGCGCTGTGCGAAGCCGCGCATGGTGTCGACAATGATGTCGTGAAGCACGGCGGTCGCGACATGCTCCTGCGCTGGTGCCAATCGGCCTGAATGCCACTCATCGCCGAGGCGACGGAGCAGCGGCACGGCGACGAGCTCGAGGAAGTTCGAGATCCCGTGTGTGGCAGCCGCGCGAGTCAGGATCTCGTGGAGCGCGGCCGTATCGAGCGCGCGCGCGTGCACGAGCGCCGTCTCGACCGTGCGGCGCGTAGCAAGCGAAGCATCGGGCAGCGCCACGCGCTGCTCCCGGGCCGCGCCGTCCTCCTCGAGCAGCGCGGCCAGGGCGGCGTCCGGCAGTGAAGCAACCTGTCCGATGCTCCGGCCGGCGCGGGTGACGGCGTTGAGCATCGTGAGCCGCGCAATGTCGGCGTCACTGTAGACGCGCTGTCCACCAGTTCCACGGTGAGGCTCGACGGCGGAATAGCGGCGCTCCCAAACCCTGAGCACGTCCTGGCTCAACCCAGTCCGCTCGGCGACGACAGCAATCGGATGCCGCTTGTCGATTCTGTCAGAATCCGGAAGCTCTTTCATGAGCTCACTTTACGTGATGTGTCTAACGAATGTCAAGGATATTAATGGACAGATGCTTGACAAAAGTCATCCAAGGCGGCATAATACCTCGACAATCGTTAGACAGATACTGTCCTGCGGACAGTTGGCCAACACGATCTGCCGGTGAACGACGACCCGGCAGTGCCGCCTCGGCCCACACCACCACCGGAGATCGACATGAACACCCGCACCCGTTTTGCCGCCGCCGCGCTCGCGGCTCTCATCACCCTGCCCGCCATCGCGTCGGCTCAGATGTCCTCCATGGAGATGAAGCCCATGAAGAACATCGTGCAGGTCGCCGTGGAAGCCGGTCAGTTCAATACCCTTGCCGCAGCGCTCAAGGCCGCCGGCCTCATCGAGACGCTCGAAGGCCCGGGGCCGTTCACGGTCTTCGCGCCGACGGACGCCGCATTCGCCAAGCTGCCGGCCGGAACGGTCGAAGCCCTGCTCGCGGACAAGGCGAAGCTGACGTCGATCCTCACCTACCACGTGGTGAGCGGCAAGGTCATGGCCGCCGACATCGTGAAGTCGAACGGCGCGAAGCCGAAGACCGTCAACGGCGAGCAGCTCGACATCGTGGTCCGTGCAGGAAAGGTCTACGTGAACGGTGCGCAGGTCGTGACAGCCGACGTCCAGGCATCGAATGGCGTCATCCATATCATCAACGGTGTCCTGCTGCCGAAGGGCGCACCGGCCCACGCTGCCCACTAATTCATCATCGAGCGGTCAGTCGCGGCGCTGATCGTCTACCGAGTGCACCCACCCAACTGGTGGGTGCACTCGGTCCGCTTCGCCACCCGTCGGATACTTGGCAGGAACGCCACGCGGAGTCTCGTTGCGCGCATCGCCAGACTCCCTGAAGCGCTGTCGGAAGTGGTAGGGCGCTCGCCGCCTTGACATGCCCCACAGACGGCGGTTTAGCACGGATGACGCGGATCGAGCGGATCAACGCCGATACAGCACCGCCACCCAAAATCCGCACTCAAAACACAGAGAATTCTCTCCTGCGCCAGAAGCAGGCGTCCCCACGACGACGCGTGACCTTACATGGAGAAATCCGCGGTGATCCGCACTATCCGCGTCATCCGAGTCCTCCAATGTCTGAGGAGCCTGCCCGAGGGTGTTACGCCGAGGCAAAGGGCAATCACCACTCAAAACGCCCGAGGAACCAGCCCGAGGCAGTTGTCCCTACAATGCGACCACCTGCTTGCTCGCATTCGACACGAACGAAGCCTCGATGATCTCCAGCCCCGCCACCACGTCAGCCACGGCCACCGGTGGGGCCGCACCATCACGTATCGCCCGCGCCACCCCCGCATAGAACCGCGGATACGCACCAGCCACCGTCGGCACACTCTCGTTCACCGCCGGCCCAACAAGCGTCCCCCATTTCTCCGAAGGCTCCTCGCCATACAACGGATCAGTAGGACGCATCCCACCGCGCAACGCATCCTCCTGCACGTCGAGCCCGTACTTGATGTACGCGCCCTTCGCCGCGAACACGCTCATGCGCGGCCCCGCCTGCCCGGCGCTTGCACTCATGGAAAGGTGCGAGCTCACGCCGTTCGCATGCGTGAGCGCCAGGAAGGCATCGTCGAACGACACGACCCCCGCTCGCCTCGCCGTCAGCTCGGCGTAGACATGCGACACCGGCCCGAACAGCACCAGCGCCTGATCGATGAGATGGGTCGCGATGTCGTGTACGATGTTCTCCGCACGATCCACCCAGTCCTCACGCATCCAGCCCGGCTTGGGCTCGCCGCGCCAGCGGTCGAACCGCGACTCGAAGCGAAAGATCCGCCCCAGCTTCTCGTCGGCAATGAGCTTGCGCAGGGTGAGGAAATCGCCGTCCCAGCGACGATTCTGGAATGGCATCGCGAGCACGCCGTTCGCCGTGGCGATTGCGCCAAGCTCACGCGCCTGCATCGAAGTGACCGCAAAGGGCTTGTCGACGACGACATTGCGGCCCGCCTCGAGCGCCGCGCGCGCCAGCGGACAGTGCGACGCATTCGGTGAACTGATTGCGATCAACTCCAGCCGCGGCGACAATGCAAGGAGTTCGTCGATCCCTGCGACGACTTTCGTCTCGGGATATCGCGCCTCCACACCGTGGCGCCGCGCGGGATCGCTCGTCATCACGGCGGCGAGGCGCAGTCCGGGCGTCGCCGAGATGAACGGCGCATGGAAGGTGGCTCCGCCAAGTCCGAAGCCGATGAGTCCTACTTCGGTGGGGCGGTCACTTGCAGGTGGTGTCATGCGTCAATACTCAGGGCTTTCGGCCCACGACACAATGCGCCCCGACACCTGCTGATGCCGCCGACAGCCCCCGCTACTCCGCCGAACACCGATGTCCCCGAGACCTGCGACTGGTGCGGGTCCACCGACCTCTGGTGGCGGAACTGCAAGCTTCTCTGCCGGAACTGTCACGCCATCGTGAAGAGTTGTGCGGACCTGATGGCCTGACGGCGGACGTCGCCCCCGGGGTGGGGCCACGGACGACGTGACCATCTCGATGCCACTACTCAGAAGCCGCGACGCTTCCGACGAACGAACAGGAAACCCGCCAATCCCGCCACCCGATGCAGTGAGTACCGGCGCAACAGCCGGTTTTCCCGGGGCTTCACCTCAACCGCAAAGCCGCGGATTACGACAGCGGCGTCTGCAACAGCCCCAGCTTGAGCGCCAGCTTCACGTAGTCCGCGCGATGCGTGAGCCCGAGCTTGTCGTTGATGCGCTGCTTGTACGTATCCACGGTTTTCGGGCTGATCGACAGCTGCTCCCCGATCTCCGGCGCCGTATATCCCGCCGCGATCAGCTGCATGACCGACCGCTCGCGCTCGGTCAGCCGCTCGAAGCGCGACTGGTCCGACGCCCGCTCCTCGCGCCGGCGGGTACCCTGCGCGAGCACGCGCGCAGCCGCTGGCTGCACCCACACCTCGCCGCGCGCCACCGCCCGCACCGCATCCACGAGCTCACGGTCCGCCGTGCTCTTCACGAGGTAGCCGGACGCCCCCGCCTCGAGCACCGCCTCGAGATACGCCTCCTCCGAATGCATCGTGAGCACGAGCACCCGGGCTCCCGGCTCCCCGCGCGACGTGATCGTCCGCGTCGCCGAGATGCCGTCGCCGTCGGCCATCGAGAGGTCCATCACGACGACGTCGGCCTCGATGCGCGTCAGCAACGCCACGGCCTCATTCCCACCCGCCGCCTCGCCGACGACCTCGATGTCGGGATCCGCACCGAGCACGGCCTTCAGGCCCGTACGAACAATGGTGTGATCATCCACCAGCACCACCCGGATTGGCATCAGTGCTACCTCATGAAACGGTGATGGGCACGGTGGCGGTCACGGACGTCCCGCGCCCCCGTGCGCTGCGGACCGCGAGTCGCCCGTTCACCAGCCCGACCCGCTCCCGCATGGAAAACAATCCCATTCCCGGCCGGCGCTTCTCCGCTTGGGCCACGTCGAATCCCACCCCATCGTCCTCGATCTCCAGCATCGCGCTTCGTCCGTCCTGCCGCAGCCGGATGTCCACATGCGACGCGTTCGCATGACGCGCCGAATTGCGCAGCGCCTCCTGCGCCACACGATACAATGCCGCCGCGACTGCGGCGGGGATGGCAACATCGACCTCGACCGCATCCACATCGACGCTCATCGGCCCCTGTTCCCTCGCCTGCCGCGCGAGCCATTCCAGCGCGGCAGCCAGCCCGAGGTCGTCGAGCACGCGCGGGTGCATGGTATGCGACATCGACCGCACCTCCTCGAGCGCTTCGGCCGCCAATTCCCGCAGCGTGGCGATGCGCGCATCGAGCGGCTCCGACGTGCTCTCCCGCGCCGCCGCGCCGAGCTGGAGGAGGATCGCGGTGAGGGTCTGTGCCGTGGAGTCATGCAGCTCACGCGCGACGCGCGCCCGCTCCTCGTCCTGCGCGCTGATGACCTGCGCCGCCAACCGGCGCTCACGCGCGCGATCCTCCGTGAGCCGGTCGAGCAACGCATTCAGGGTCGTGCCCACGCGCGCCATGTCGCGATCAGCGAGGACACTCATCGGCACCCGCGCGTCCATGTCGCCGGCACTGAGTCGCGTCGCCGTCAGCTCGAGGTCCGAGAGCGGACGAAGCGCAACGTAGACCAACGCGAGGTTGACGATGAGGCTGGCCGCAAGGGCGAGGCCCAGGATGGACACCGCGCTGCCCGGCGTATTCAGGCGACGCTCGATGACCAGGCCGATCAGCGCCGAGGCGACGATGAGCAGGTTGGCGCCGGCGAGCTTGGCGAGCAGGGGGACGCGGAGGATCCGCTCCATCAGGTGCATCGGCACGCGAAGCTCGTCATTTGCCTGCGCATCGGCCCGCGAAGCTCGTCATTTGCCTGCGCATCGGCCCGCGTCCTTCGGCATTCCGGCGAGTGCCGAAATCCTTCGTCCGCGATCGCGGCACTACTCGAAGTCGAGGGCAAGGTCGAGCGCGGGCGACGAATGCGTCAGCGCGCCCACCGAGATCCAGTCGACGCCGGTTTCCGCGATCGCCCGCACGGTCTCGAGGTTGACGCCTCCCGAGGCTTCGACGATCGCACGACCGCCCACCAGCCCAACGCACTCGTGCATCTGCGCCATGCTCATGTTGTCCAGCATGATGATGTCCGCCTCGGCATCGATCGCCGCCTGGACCTGCTCGATCCGGTCGCACTCCACCTCGACCTTTGTACCCACGGGCGCGAGGTCGCGCGCACGACGCACAGCAAGGGCGACATCCCCGTCCACCGACGCGAGGTGGTTGTCCTTGATGAGCACCGCGGTCGACAGGTTCAGCCGATGGTTGGTGCCGCCACCCGCGCGCACGGCGTACTTCTCGAGCAGGCGCCATCCGGGCGTCGTCTTCCGTGTGTCGAGGATCTTCGCGTGCGTGCCGCGCACTGCATCCACGTAGCGTGCGGTCGCAGATGCCACACCCGAGAGCCGCTGCATGAAATTCAAGGCCACCCGCTCGGCCGCGAGTAGCGCGCGTGCGTGTCCCGAGAGGTAGAGCACACCGTCGCCCGGCTGTACACGGGTGCCGTCCTCGCAGTCCACGCGCAACGTGACCTTCGCGTCCAGCATGCAGAACGCCTCCACCGCGAGCGGAATTCCGCAGATGACACCCGGCGCCCGCGCAACGAGCCTGCCGCGCGCATGCCGATCGGACACGACCGTCGCGATGGTCGTCAGGTCGTTGAACGCCCCATCCTCGTCGAGCGCGCTCTTCACGAGGGCGCGAAGCTCACCCTGTGCGTAGGGAAAGCGCAGCAGGCCCACGTTGCCCACCGCCGGAACGCTCAGCGGCGTGATGCGTCGTGGCGGGCGGGCCTCCTCGAACTCATGATGTTCTGGCGTCATTGCGTCTCCGTGGTGCGCTCCGAATTTCAAAGCGAGCGTCCTGAAGGTGCCGTCATTCCCGCGGACGCGGGAATGCCGAACACATACCTCCCTCGCAGCACTACTCGCCCGGATCGACGGTCGCTTCCGGAACTGGGCTCAACGGCTGCTGTCCGCCAATCGCGATCATCCGCTCGATCGCCCTGCGCGCACGATCGGCAATCGGTGTCGGAACCGTGATCCGATGTTGCATCCGCTCGAGCGCCCGCTTCACCTTCGGCAGCGTCGTCACCTTCATGTAGGCGCAGCTCGCCAGGTCGTTCGCCGCGAAGAACCGCTTCTCGGGATTCTCGCGCCGCAACCGATGGAGGATGCCCACCTCGGTGGCGACGATGAACTCGTCGGCTGGCGAGATCGCGGGCCGCCTGATCATCCCTTCCGTCGACAGGATCTGCACACCCTCCGCATCGACCGCGCCGGCCGACATCGCCTCGAGCACGCTCGTGGTACAGCCGCACTCGGGATGAATGAGGAACTCGGCGCCCGGATGCTCCGCGCGCTTGAGCCGAAGGTCCTCCGGATCGATGCCCGCGTGCACGTGGCACTCGCCCATCCAGATGCGGATGTTCTCACGCCCGCTCATGCGCTTCACATGCGCGCCGAGGAACATGTCGGGACAGAAGAGGATCTCGGTGTCGGCGGGGATGGCGTTGACGACCTCCACCGCATTGCCCGACGTGCAGCAATAGTCGCTCTCCGCCTTCACCTCGGCCGTGGTGTTCACGTACGAGACGACGACGGCGCCCGGATGCTCGGCCTTCCAGGCGCGGAGCTGTTCGGCGTCGATCATCGAGGCGAGCGAGCAGCCCGCCGCGAGGTCGGGCAGCAGCACGATCTTCTGCGGCGAGAGCACGGCTGCCGTTTCGGCCATGAAATGCACGCCGCAGAAGACGATGACGTCGGCGCCGGTCTTTGCCGCTTCGCGCGACAAACCAAGCGAATCTCCGACATAGTCGGCGACGTCCTGCACCTCGGCGCGCTCGTAGTTGTGCGCGAGCACGACGGCATTTCTCTCGCGGGCAAGGGCCTTGATCTCACCCTGTAATTCGGCGATCTGCTCCTCGCGGCTGCGAACCGCGGTCTGGCTGGTTCCCATCGTCCAAACATAGTGGCGTGCGGAAATCCGGGGTATGTCGTTCATCCGCAGGATGCTGGCGGATTCGGCCATTTGCCTGCATGCTCACGGCGTACGTGCAATGCGCACTCGACCGAACTCCAACTCCGGGAACCATGCTCAAGGAATTCAAGGCATTCGCGATGCGCGGCAATGTGCTCGACCTTGCCGTCGGTCTTGTGATCGGCGCGGCGTTCGGCAAGATCGTGACGTCCTTCGTTGCCGACGTGCTCATGCCGCCCATCGGGGTGCTCCTTGGGAAGGCGGACTTCTCGTCGCTCTTCTTCGACCTGTCCGGCGCGCACCACGCCTCGCTGGCCGCGGCGAAGGCCGCGGGCGCGGCCACGATCAACTACGGCCTGTTCCTCCAGTCGGTGGTCGATTTCCTCATCGTTGCCTTCGCCGTGTACCTCATCGTGAAGCAGGTGAACCGCTTTCAGGCGCCGAAGACCGTCGTCGAGGCGCCGAAGATGAAGGAATGCCCGCAGTGCCTTTCGTCGATCCCCGCCCTGGCGCTTCGCTGCTCGCACTGCACCTCCGCGCTCGCGGCCGGCGCGGCGTAGTCGCCGTTGCCGAGAGTCTACTCCCCGCCCGCCTGAAGTGGCTCGTTGAGCGTGGCGCCGGACCCGGCACCCTAAATGCCAACATCCCGCAGCAGCAGCGTGGGCAAACCAGTTGGCTGCATTGCGGGCCACACCATCGGGAGCGTATCACATGGCGAAGACGGACGGGGGATCGAGCACGAACAAGAAGGGCAAGGAGAAGAAGGGCATGCCGGGCGGCCAGGGTGGCAACGCGCAGCATGGCACCGACCAGGGAAAGACCGACAGCTCGGGCAAGAAGGGAGGCAAGTACGGCTCGACGGGCGCGAAGGCGTCGGGTGGTACGGGGTCGTCAGGTGGTTCAGGCGGCGGCTCGGGCGGCTCGCGCGGCTGATCAGGACTTACGGTCCGCGCGGGCATGCCGCCGCGCGGACACCGTTAGCGGGTGGCCTCGACGACGGCCTGATTCAGCAGCTCGGGGTCGACCGGCTTGGCGAGGTAGCGAAATGCCCCCATCTCCACTACCTGCGCGGGCAGCGCGGGGTCGATGCTCCCGCTGAGCACCACAACCGGGATGGACGACGTCTTCGTCGAGTTCTTGAGCTTCTGAAGCACGCCAACCCCGGTGCCGCCGGGCATGTTGACGTCGAGCAGGATGAGGTCGGGCGCCTGCTTCATGGCATACATGAATGTCTGCATTGCGTCGTACGCTGGCACGCAGATGTGCCCACCCTGCTGAAGCACAGTGCAGATCATGCGTGACAGGGCCTTGTCGTCTTCGGCGACGAGGATGTTCATCGCATCCGGGGCCCGACGATGGCACACACCGGCCCGCTGCTCATAGCTCGATGTGCCTGCCTCGCCAATTGCTTTTCGACCTCGGGAAGTCGCTTCGGTAGTGTCCGCCTCGTGACTCCTTCCGACGCATGGCGCCCTCGACAATCCGCTGCGCCGTCTGCACCAGGTTCAGCTCTTCGGTCGCGCCCTCGGGCAACCGCTCCTCGATCTCCGCCAGGTCCATGGTGGCGGTGCGCAGTCCTTTCGCCGTGCGCGAGATGCCCGCATTCAGCCACATGACTTCTCGTACCCTGTCCGCCGCAACCTGTGCCGCACCGCGGTCAGGAAGCGGCGGAACTTCCCAGCGCTTTGCCGCCGGAAGTTGCTTCAAGGGTGCCGCGCTCACGAGGTCTCGCGCCACCCGTTCCGCAAAGACCAGCCCCTCGAGCAAGGAGTTCGACGCAAGCCGATTCGCTCCATGGACTCCGGTCCTGGCCACTTCTCCCACCGCGTATAGCCTGGACATGGTCGATCGGCCGTTGAGGTCGGTGACGATACCACCCATCATGTAATGCGCCGCTGGCGTGACGGGAATCAGGTCCTTTCGTGGATCGATGCCGCGCGCCCTGCACAGGGCGAAAATGCCCGGAAATCGCTTCGCAAAGCCGCGGCCGAGCTTGCGCGCGTCGAGATAGACGCGATGGCGGCGTTGCTCCCGGAAGATCGCGCGCGCCACGATGTCGCGCGGCGCAAGTTCCGCGCGGGCATGCACCTTCTGCATGAAGCGCACACCGCGCTCGTTGACGAGGATGGCCCCCTCCCCGCGCACGGCCTCGCTGATGAGCGCGAGCGGATTTTCCGGCGTATCGAGCGCCGTGGGATGGAACTGCACGAACTCCATGTCCGCGAGCGTCACACCCGCACGATGCGCAATGGCGTACCCATCGCCCGTGGCGACGACGGGATTCGTCGTGTAACGGTAGACCTGTCCGCATCCTCCGGTCGCGAGCACGGTAGCGTCCGCGAAAATCTCCACCGCTGCGCCCGCAACGCTGGCGCGCACGCCGATGCACGCGCCGCGCTGCACGATGATGTCGAGCACCCGCGCGCGCTCGAGCACCTTGATCCGTTTGCTCGCCCGCACGCGGGCGATGAGCGTACGCGCGACCTCCGCGCCGGTCTGGTCGCCGTGCGCGTGGACGATACGGTTCGCCGAATGCGCCGCCTCGAGGCCGAGCAGCAACTCGCCCTTGGGATCGAGGTCGAACTCGGCGCCCGCGATCTGGAGCTCACGGACGCGCGCCGGCCCTTCCTCCACGAGCACTTGCACGGCAGCGGCATCGCACAGCGCGGCACCGGCCGCCAGCGTGTCCTGCCGATGGAGCTTCGCGGAATCGCCAGCGCCGAGTGCCGCGGCAATGCCGCCTTGCGCATAGGCGGTGGCGCTGTCGAAGAGCGATCGCTTCGTGAGCAGGAGCACGTCGCCATGTTGCGACGCACGCCACGCAGCGTGCAGGCCGGCGATCCCACTGCCGACGACGAGGAACCGGGTGCGGGTACGATCTGGCATCCGGGGAAGATACTGAGGGTCTGACGGTCTGACAGTCTGACCCGCTCGCCGCCGCGCGGCTGCTCGTCTGACAGCGGGTCGACCGACTGGTCTGACAGCTGTTCCAGATACACAGCCGGGTTGATGCGCCGCTTTTGCCGCCAGCGTGTTCACACAACCTGCATTCACGCCAGGGGACCGAGCCGTGCAGGCAACAGCTGTCAGACTTCGGTTGACCCGCTGTCCGACGAGGGCGCCGCGAAGCCGCCGCCCGGGTCTGACTGTCAGACGGTCCCACCCAGAGAGCGGGTTGCCGCGACCCTGCCCGGCAACGACTTTTCCCGTCCAATGCGCAAGCTCCTCGTTTTCATCGGCGTGCTGCTCGTCGTGCACGTCGCCCTCCTGCTCGTCCACCCGTCCGGCGCAGCCGCGCCACTCACGGGCAATGCCATCGACGTCGGCATCGTGTTCGACATGGGCGGCCGTGGCGACAAGTCGTTCAACGACGGCGCGTACCTCGGCGCCGAACGCGCCGAGAAGGAGCTGGGCGTCCGCGTGCGCTTCATCGAGCCGGGCGAAGGATCGGATCGCGAAGCCGGCCTGCGACTCCTGGCGGCCGAGGGCATGGACATCGTGATGGGCGTCGGCTTCATCTTCACCGATGACCTCACTCAGCTCGCCAAGGAGTACCCCAACACGAAGTTCGCGGGCATCGATTACTCCCTCGCGCAGGACAAGGACGGCAAGGTCATTCCACCGCCGCCGAATCTCGCCGCGCTCAAGTTTCGCGAGGAACAGGGCTCGTTCCTGGTCGGCGCGATTGCCGCGCTGGTGGGCAAGTCGAAGAAGGTCGGCTTCGTGGGCGGCATGAACTTCCCGCTGATCCACAAGTTCGAGGTCGGCTACACGGCTGGCGTGAAGGCGGTCTGCCCGGATTGCGAGGTGCTCTCGCAGTACGCCGGTGTCACACCCGAGGCGTTCCGGAATCCCGGCAAGGGCAAGGAGCTCGCGCTCAGCCAGTATCAGCAGGGCGTGAACGTGATCTTTCACGCGTCGGGCTCCACGGGACTCGGCGTCTTCGAGGCCGCGCGCCAGACCGGCAAGCTGGCCATCGGCGTCGACGCGGATCAGTACAACGAAGCACCGGGCTACGTGCTCACAAGCATGGTCAAGGGTGTCGACAACGCGGTCTTCGACACGATCAAGCGCATCAAGGAGAATCGCTTCAAGGGTGGCATCTACCAGTACGGACTCGCGGAAGGTGGCGTCGGCTACGTGTTCGATCGCAACAACGAGAAGCTGATCCCTGCCGCGGTCCGCACGCGCGTCGAAGCGCTGAAGCAGGACATCATCGCCGGCCGCATCTCCGTCCCCAGCACGAAATGAACCCTGCCATCCGGATGACCGGCATCGAGAAGTCATTCGGTGCGGTGATGGCGAATCGCGGCGCCGACCTCGAGGTCGCGCAGGGCGAGATTCACGCGCTCGTCGGGGAAAACGGCGCCGGCAAGTCGACGTTGATGCGAATCCTCAGCGGCCTCTACGCGCCGAATGCCGGTCGCATGGAAGTGAACGGACGCGACGTCACGGGATGGTCCACGTCGGAGGCGATCGCGAACGGCGTGGGTATGGTCCACCAGCACTTCATGCTGGTACCCACGCTCACGGTCGCCGAGAACGTCGTCCTCGGCTGCGAGGTCACGAAGGGGCTGGTGCTGGACCGCCAGGCGGCCGAGCGTGCCGTGAACGCGCTGAGTGTGCGCACAGGACTGGCGGTGCCGGCCAATCGACTCGTGGCAGACCTGTCGGTGGGCGAGGCGCAGCGCGTCGAGATCCTCAAGACGCTCTACCGTGGGGCGAAGATCCTCATCCTCGACGAGCCGACCGCCGTGCTCTCGCCATTCGAGGTGCGCGAGCTCTGGGCGGTGCTGCGTTCCCTGCGCGATGCCGGTGGCACGGTGGTGCTCATCACGCACAAGCTCGACGAGGTGATCGACGTCTCCGACTCGATCACGGTGATGCGGCAGGGTGCCACCGTCACCCGCATGGCGAGCGCCGGTGCAACGCCACAGGCGATCGCGCGCGCCATGGTCGGTCGCGACGTGGCGCTGGCGCTCGACGCCGACTACGCCGGCAGCACCATCAGCGGCACGTCGCCCGGGGCGGTGCTGCTCAGCGTTCAGAACCTCACCGTCATCGGGAATCGCCGCACCGCCGTGGTGAATGGCGTCAGCTTCAGCATCGCGCCCGGGGAAATCCTCGGCATCGCCGGCGTCGAGGGGAACGGGCAGACGGAGCTCATCGAAGCGTTGGCCGGCCTGCGGTCTGCCGATGGGACGATCACACTCGGCGGCCGTGAACTGGTGCCACTCTCGGTGCGCGAGCGGGGAAACGCGGGACTGTCGCACATTCCTGAAGACCGCCACGAACGCGGGCTCGTGCTCGACTACAGCATTGCCGACAACCTCATCCTCGGCCAGCAGCATCGCTTCACGAGCGGTTTCATGCTGGACGCCGGGCGCATCGCTGCGCACGCGCGCGAGCTGGTCGAGCGCTACGACATCCGGCCGGCCGATCCCTCGTTGCCCGCGCGCGCGCTGTCGGGTGGCAACCAGCAGAAGATCGTCGTCGCACGCGAGATGGCGCGTGACTTCAAGGTGTTGCTGGCGGCGCAACCGACGCGCGGCGTCGACGTCGGCGCGATCGAGTTCATCCACGCCCGCCTTCGCGAGGCACGCGACCAGGGTAAGGCCATCCTGCTCGTCTCGGCAGACCTTGCCGAGGTGCTCGCGCTCGCCGATCGCATCGCCGTGATGTACGGCGGGCGCTTCGCGATCGTGATGTCGCGCAGCGAGGCGTCGCCCGATGCGCTGGCGCCGTACATGACGGGCGCGGAGCACGCGGCATGAGCCGCCGCACGGTGATCGAGGAGGCGGTGTTGCCGCCGATCGTCGCGCTATTGATCGCTGCCGTCGTCGGCGACGTGCTCATCCTCACCTTCGGGCAGTCACCTGGCGCCGTCTTCCGGCTGTTGCTCGAAGGGACGTGGGGCAACGCGTATGGATTCGGCCAGGTGCTCTACAAGGCAACGACGCTCGTCTTTACCGGACTCGCGGTCGGACTCGGGCTCCGCGCCGGTCTCTTCAACATCGGCGCCGAGAGCCAGCTCGCGGCGGGCGGGTTCTGTGCGGCGCTCGCAGGCCTGCTGCTTCCGGCGGGCATACCTGCGCTGCTCTGCCTTCCGTTCTTCATACTCGCTGCCGCTCTGGGTGGCGGCGTTGTGGGAGCGGTGCCGGGGATACTGAAGGCGCGATTCGGCGCCCACGAAGTGATCGTCACGATCATGTTGAACTTCATCGTGCTGGCGTTGCTGAACTACCTCACGAGCGCGAAGGTGCACGTGCCGGACACGCTGCACACGCCCGAGCTGAAGAGTGGTGCGCTCTGGCGCCTTGGCGACGTGATGTCGCCCTTTCATGGATCGGCGGCCAACGCGATCATCCTGCTGGCGATCGCGACGGCCATCGCACTCGGTTGGTATCTCTTCCGCACGCGGCAGGGATTCGAGCTGCGTGCGCTCGGACTCCAGGCGCGGGCGGCGGAGTATGCCGGCGTGAACGTCGCGCGCGTGACGTGGCGCGCGCTCGCGATGTCCGGCGCGATTGCCGGCATCGGTGGGTTGAACTACGTGATCGGCTACAAGCACTACTATGAGGAAGGCTTCGCGTCGGGGGCAGGATTTCTCGGTATCGCGGTGGCGCTGGTAGGTCGGAATCATCCAGCCGGAATCGTGGTCGCCGCGTTGCTCTTTGCGACGTTGTCGCAGGGCGGTCTCGCGGTGAACGCCCTCGTGCCGAAGCAGATGGTGGACGTGCTCCAGGCGGTCGTCATTCTCGCCGTGGCGACGTCCGTGCCCGAGGTTCGCCGCTTGCTGCGCATTTCGCGCCGGAGGTCCGAGTCATGAACGCGCTCGACTTTCTCGCGCAGACGGTGCGCATCGCGATCCCGTACCTGCTCGCTGCCGCGGGCGGAGTGCTGAGCGAACGCGCGGGGCTCATCGGCCTGTCGCTCGAAGGCTACATGCTCGGTGGGGCATTCTGCGCGGCCGTCGGGAGCTACTACGCTGGTGCGCCGTGGATGGGGGTGCTCGCAGCGATCGTCGGCGGCGGTATGCTCGCCCTGCTTTACGCCGTCAGCGCGATCCGCTTCAAGGCCGACCAGGTGGTCGTCGGCATCGCCATCAACTTGTTGGCAATAGGGCTGACTCGATTCTTTCTTCGTCTGATCTTCGACAGCTCGTCGAACTCGCCGCGCATTCCCGGCTTCGAGCTGAAGGGAAGTGGAACCGGATTCCTCGCCCTCGCGCTCAATCCGCTCGTCTGGATCGGCATCGCCGTCATCCCGGTGGTGTCGTGGGTGCTGTATCGCACGCCGTTCGGGCTTCGCGTGCGCGCCGTTGGCGAGCATCCCGCTGCGGCGGAGTCGGTCGGCGTACCGGTGGTGCGCGTCCGTTACATCGCGGTGGCGCTCAGTGGGATGATCGCCGGACTCGGCGGAGCGTACCTGTCGCTCGACCAGCATCAGTTTACCGACCAGATGACGGCGGGACGCGGCTTCATCGCACTGGCCGCCATCATCTTCGGGCGATGGGATCCGGTACGGGCCGGACTCGCATGCCTGCTGTTTGCTGCTGCAGAGACGCTCCAGATCCAGCTCCAGGGAACGCAACTCATTCCGTCGCAGTTTGTCGAGATGATTCCTTACGTGCTCACCATCGTCGCGCTGGCTGGGATCGTCGGACGGGCGGCGGCACCGGCAGCGCTCGGGAAGACGACTGCCGAATGACCGTTCGCGAAGGTCACGGATGAGATCTGGCAGCCAGCACAAGCTGTGGATCCTGATGATCACGGCCTTCATCGACATGGTGGGGCTGCTGATGGTGATTCCGCTCCTCCCGTTCTATGCGAAGTCGCTGGGCGAGGGTGGACTCGTGGTGGGGCTTCTGGTGAGCTCATTTGCCGTGGCGCAGTTGCTCACGGCGCCCATGTGGGGACGTCTCTCCGACGCCTATGGCCGACGTCCGGCACTGCTCGTGGGCCTCTCGGCGTCCGCGATCGCGTATGTGATTTTCGGGTACGCGCTGGAGCTGCCGCATCCGCTGTTCTTCCTGTTTCTCTGCCGGCTCGTGCAGGGCGCCGGCGGCGGAACGGTGAGCGTGATCCAGGCCTATGTCGCCGACGCGACGCAGCCCGACGAACGCGCCAAGGCACTCGGCTGGCTTTCGGCGGCGACGAATGCCGGCGTCGCGATCGGGCCGGTGCTGGGATCGCTCACGCACGCGTGGGGTGTGCAGGGGCCGGGACTTTTTGCCGCCGGCCTTTGCGTCGCGAACATCGGGTTCGCGTGGAAGTTTCTCGACGAGTCGCGCGACATGCACGAGGCCGCGCAGTCGAAGGCCGACACCACCAAGAGCGCCCGCTCGCGGGACGCGATCGTGCATGTCATTACGCACTCTGCTGCGCCTTCATCGCGGCTGATCTGGATCTACGCGATTGCGCTCGGCGCCTTTCAGGGCGTGACGTCGATGCTCGCGCTCTATCTCTCGGTCCGTTTCGGCGTTACGGAGCGGACGATCGGTTTCTTCTTCACGTACACCGGCGTCATCAGTGTGCTCACGCGGGCGTTGATCCTCGGCAAGATGATCGACCGGTTCGGGGAGGTGCGCCTGTCGCGCATGGGCCTGATGTTGCTCGCGACCGGAATTGCCGCGATGGCGTTCACGAAGCCAATCGCCGACCCCGCCCATTTCGCCGCCCTGCTCGGCGGCTTCCTTCCGGCGAGCGCGGTGGCCTGGCTTCCGTACGTGCCGCTCGCGCTGGCGGTCGCGCTCCTCCCGCTCGGAACGGCGTTCACGTTCCCCTGCGTGACGGCGATGCTCTCCCGCGTGATCCCGAACAACGAGCGCGGACTCTATATGGGCGTGCAGCAGACCTTTGGCGGCTCGGCGCGCGTCATCTTCCCGATCGTCTTCGGCTTGTTGTTCGACATTGCGCTGCCGCTGCCGTTCCTGCTCTCGGCATCGCTGGTGCTGCTGACCATCTACTTGGGTATGAACATGGAGTCATACCTTCCAGCGCGAGCGCCGGCTGTCGTCGGATGAGCGTTCGTGACTGCAACGGCGGGGCCTGCAGTCAATAGCCAGCGTCAGTATTGAGTCTAGCGGTACCAGTACCCACGCTTCGGTGCCCGCTCCGGACGCGGCCCACTCAGTCCGGTCGCCTTTTCTTGGCGCTCGGTGCTGGCGTTCTTGGCTGCGGGCATGACGCCCCACGCACCGAGCGCCCGGCGACTGCTGCATTACCTCCGGTTGCCGTGTCGCACTCGGGGGCACGTGTTGATGCCTGAATAGCGACTGCGGATAGCGTCCTGGCGGGCTTCCTCACGTTTCAGCGCTTCCGCACTGATACCATCGCGATCTGTACCACGAGGGCGATCGCTATACGCCTTTCCGGGATATCCTCGGCAGGCCCGATTCACACGTTGCGGCCGTGAAATGGCTGCCTGCCGACAGCTCGTGGGCGCGAATCGCGCATCTGTCAGACGTCGATAAGTGTGATGTGCGCGGCAGGCGTTGCGCCAAGGCGGCCAACCCGGAGCCGACCGCCAATCAGCCATCCGCGTCAGTTCCGGCACGGGCGCAAGGGCGCGAACTTCGGCCATCGCCCCTTTCGACGCACTCCCTACTAACAACTAACTGAGGCAGACAGCTGACAACTGTCGTCTCTGCACGGGTTGGCTCCAGCTCGAACTCGTCGCTCGCTTCGCTACCGTGCCGCGTCTGGAAGTCCGAATGACTGCGCGATCGCGGCGAATCGCGCGCTCTTCCGCACCGGATTGAAGACCCGGTCGTAGAGGCTCAGCCACTTGGGGAAAATCTCGCGCGCCGCGCGCGACGCCTCCATCTCGCTCAGCGCACGCGACGTATCGCCGACGGCGAGGTTGGCGTAGCTCAGCGCAGCGTGCACCATCCAGGTGTCACTCGGCAGTCGCTCGAGGTCTCGTCGGACGCGCAGCGCGCCCGCGGTATCACCGGCAGCCGCGAGAGCGAGCGCACTCTGGCCCATCCAGGGAGCCGACGCCTCGAATCCGGCGAGTAGCGCACGTGACTCGGCGCCATGTCCCGCCCACGCCAGATCGAGCGCTCCGAGGCCGCGGCCGAGCAACAGGTCAGGATCGATGTCGTGACCGTGGCGCGCGATGGCCGTCGCGGAATCGCCGCGGCCCTGGATCGCGTAGACGTGCGCGAGCCACACGAAGGCGGTGGCCGAAAGCGGGTCGAGGCGCGTGGCGACACGGAGCTGCGTGATGGCGTCGTCGAGACGGCCCATCTGCACGAGGTTCCGCCCGTACTGCATCCGCACCACCGCGGACGAGGAATCGTCGGCCATCGCGAGATGGAATTGCTCGTCGGCCTCCTTCCACCGGTAGGCGTGGCCGTGCAGGAGCGCGAGCCCGATGTGCGCCTCTGCGATCGTGGAATCGAGCGCGAGGGCATGTTGCGCGGCGGCCATCGCGCGCTGCTCGACAGAGGCGGCAGGCGTCGTCGTGAAGTAGGGCAGTAGTTCGAGGGCTTCGCTGAGCTTGGCGTACGCTGGTGCGAATGCGCTGTCGAGAGCGATGGCGTCGTTGAACAGTCCTACCGCCTGCGCCACGCCGGCGCCGCGATGGTCGAGCAGGTATACGCCGCGCATGAAGCGGTCGTACGCATCGAGGTTCGTGGTGCCCGCGGCGTTGCGGCGCCGGCCGCCGACGCCCGTGCCCGTAAGTCGCCCGCGCAACTCGCCGACGATCGCGTCGGTGATGTTGTCCTGCACGGTGAAAAGGTCGTCCACGGCGCGATCGTACGAGCCCGTCCAGCGGACGCTGCCATCCTTCGCGTTGGTGAGCTGTCCGGTAACGCGCAGCCTGTTGCCCGCGCGCTGCACCGTGCCCTCCAGCACTGTACTGACGCCGAGCTCCGCGCCCACCTTGCGGACGTCCACCGGCTTGCCTTTGTAGGTGAAGGCGAGGCTGCGCGCCGTGAGCTGCAGACCACGCACCTTGCTCAGTGCGGTCGTGAGCGCGACGGACATTCCATCCGCGAAGTATTCCTGTGCCGGGTCGCCACCCACGTTGATGAAGGGCAGCACCACCATCTGCACGGGGCCGGCCGTCGCGTCGGCGTCCCCGCTGCCCAGGATCTGCCAACCCACTGCGATGAGGATCACCGCGGCTGCAACTCCCGCCACCCACCAGCGCGTGCCGAGCGACGCGCCGCCCGACGGCGACCGCGCCATCGCCGCTGGCACCGGCAAGGCCGCACCCGTCCTTGGCGTCGCGACAAAATCAAGCGCGAGGAGGACTTCGCGCGCATCGTGCGGTCGTTCGTCCGGATTCTTCGCGAGGCAGCGCTGGACGAGCGACGTCAGCGCGGGGGACACCTCGGGACGAAGCATTTCCACGGATGGCGGCAACTCGTTGACGTGCGCTGCGAACAGGCGGCTCGCCGCGCGGCCGTGAAAGGGGGGCTGTCCGGCGAGCAGCTCGTACGCCAGGCAGCCGAATGCGTAGAGGTCCACACGGTGGTCCGCGTCCGCGTCGCCCAGAAACTGCTCCGGAGCCATGTACTGCGGCGTGCCCACGAACCCGCCGATGCCGGTGAGCGTCGCGGTGTCGGTCTGCGTGCGCGACTCCGCGAGCGCCTTCGCAATGCCGAAATCCGTGACGACCGCCGTTTCGCCTGAGAGGAGGATATTCTCCGGCTTGATGTCGCGATGGACGACCCCATGCTCGTGCGCGTATGCCAGTGCGCGCGCGATGTCGCGCAGCACGTGCACCACCTGGCCTTCAGGAAGGACATCGCCGGACGCGAGGAGGTGGCGGAGCGACTGCCCTTCCACGAACGGCATCGCGTAGAAGGGCAGGCCGCGCGTGCCGTCGGATTCCGCCTCGGTCTCGCCCGCCCAAAGCAGCGTGACGATGTTGGCCTGCTGCAGCCTGGCGGCGAGGCGGATCTCGCGTGCGAAGCGGTCGGCGGACACGGAGGCGGCGAGCTCTGGCGCGAGCACCTTGATCACGACCTTGCGGTCGAGAGCGGCCTCCACGGCCACGAAGACGCGTGACATCCCGCCGCCGCCAAGCTCGCGCTCGATTGTGTAGGCCGCACCCAGTGTGCGTTCCAGCAGGCTACGAATATTCAGTCAGGTACTCGGTGTCGGGGTCGCGTGCTCTCCGCTCAAACGTATGCGGGTACCACGAAGCATGGGAGGACGTGTGCGGTCAGTCGTCTGCCATCTGCGTCATTTGACGAACGGGGATCTGACGTGGGCGCTGTCGCTCGCCGCGTCGCGCCTGGGCACCGCATGGTACTCCTTTGTCCACAGCACGATCAGGCCGCACCGTGCGTCCATGCCCACCGGCGCCGTGATCTCGTCGCGGTACGCCTCGATGCCATAGATCCGCTCCACCGGCAGGAAATTCGCCGTCGCGTGTTCGGCACCATCGATGACCACGTTTGCTTCCGTGCAGTACTGATTCTTGTGCGATGCCCGGTTCGAAATCACCTTCGCATCCGGACCAAAGCCGGAGATCGAAAATCCGCCGAGTCGGAAGATGAGGTCCGTGACCTGTTGCGGGTGATTGCGCTCGATCTCCGTGCTCGTGAGGAACTCGGCGAAGAAGTTCGTACGGCGGTTGCGGTCGAAGTCGCCGAACCGTCCGCGCTGCGCCACCACGCGAACGGAGTCAAGCGCCACGAGGCGCTTGAGGGACACGTCGTGCGTCACGTTGCGATCCGCACGGAGGTCGATGTCGCCCTCCACCGTCGCGTATCCCAGGCGCCGGACATAGAAGAGCTGTGTGCCGGCAGGCAGTCCGCCCATCGAGAAGCGCCCATCGTTGCCCGTGGTCGTGATGAAGCCGGCACTCGCCACGCGAACCTCTGCGTCGGCGAGGGGTCGGCCGTCCTGCGAGCGGA
>JBBQFW010000018.1:0-25498 GCA_038322445.1 Gemmatimonadales bacterium | reverse complement strand
TAGGCGTACACCCAGCCGCGCTCGACGGTTTCCTTGGCGGCCTTCCACAGCTTGGAACGGGCGCCGAAGGCGCCGCGGGCGTGCTTGAGAATTGCTTTCTTGCGCTTGAGGCGCGGGACGTTCGATACGGCGCGTGGCATAGTCGGCTCCTATTAAGCGGCCTGAATGAGGCGCTTGATTCGCTTCTGTTCGCCGTTCGTGGCGATGAGCCCCGCGCGGCGCAGATTGCGCTTCCGCTTCGAGGACTTCTTGGTGAGGATGTGGCTCTTGAATGCCTTGAACCGCTTGACCTTTCCGGTGCCTGTCAACTTGAAGCGCTTGGCAGCGCCCTTGTGCGTCTTCATTTTCGGCATGACACGACCTGCTATTTGGGCGTGAGAATCATCGTCATGGACTTCCCTTCGAGCCGGCCTGCGCTCTCGATCTTTCCGATGTCGGCGAGTGAACTGCTGACCCGGTCGAGTACCTGCTGACCGAGCTCGGGATGTGCTACCTGGCGACCACGGAACATCATGGTGACCTTGACCTTGTTCTTCTCCTCGAGGAAACGGCGCGCATGCCGCGTCTTCGTCTCGAAATCGTGGTCATCGATGCCGGGGCGATACTTCACTTCCTTCAGCTCGATGACGTGCTGCTTCTTCTTCGCGACCCGCGCCTGCTTGGCCATCTCGAACTTGTACTTGCCGTAATCCATGATGCGGACCACGGGCGGCCGAGCCGTTGCGGCGACTTCAACGAGATCCAACCCGGCTTCTTCCGCCATCCGGAGCGCCGTGTCCACCTCGAGAATGCCGAGTTGTGAACCGTCGGCGCCGATCACGCGGACCGGGCTGATGCGAATCATGCGATTGACCCGCACGCGCTTGGTGGTGTCCTGAATACTCGTATACCTCGAGGAAAAGAAGAACAAAAATGCGGACCTTCTGGAGTAGAAGAGTCCGCAAAAAGGCGCACTACCCCCACGATTGGCGAGGTACGAGCCGTCTTCCTGAACTCCTGTAGCACACCTCGCAAGCTGCACGAGGGCCAGAGGGTGGGTGCCCAAGAGTGTCGGACACCACTTAGCTAGTTGTCAGGGCGTAACGTAGGGCGTTCGAGCCATATGTCAAGCCGCGCCCGCCGGCAACCCGTCATGCGGGCACCCCGCCGTGTGTCAAAGCACCTCGGCGGAATACCCCTTCCCATCATTCACGATCCGGCCGAATGCATTCACCGAGTCGTGCTCGAACATGACGGTCCAGCGTTCGTCCGCCGCCTCCGTCCAGATGCGTCGCTTCGACTCGAGGGTGCGAAGAGGCTCCACGTCGTAGCCCATGATCCAGGGCAGCGGTACATGCGCGCTCGTCGGCGCCATGTCCGCCGCGAAGAACATGCGCTCGTTGCCCGACGTGACCAGGATGCCCTGATGATGGGGCGTGTGGCCCGGCGTATGTCGGAGCGCGATGCCCGGAAGTACCTCCCGATCATCGTCGACCAATTCCAGCACGCCCGCCTCGAGAATGGGATCGTAGTTGCGCCCGAAGTAGCTCGCTGCCGTGCGCTCGTTCGTGTGATGCGCCCACTCCCATTCGCCGCGTCGCGCGATGTAGCGGGCATTTCGAAAGGACGGAACGATCGTTCCGCCGTCGTCGACACGCGTGTTGCCGCCTGCATGATCGAAGTGGAGGTGGCTGCTGATGACGAGGGTAACATCGTCGGACTCGAAGCCCGCGAGCGAAAGCGCGCTCTCGAGTTGCGTGGGACCCGCCTCTCCCACTGGGGCATTCTCGATCCCGTAGATGTCGTGAAACTTGGCGGACTCCTTGTTCCCGGCGCCGGTGTCGATGAGGACCAGTGCGTCCGGGTGCTCCACGAGCAGGCACCGCATGCCGAGGGGAATGCGATTGCGCGAGTCCGCCGGGATCTTTCGCTCCCAGAGGACCTTGGGAACGACGCCGAACATGGCGCCGCCATCGAGTTGCTGAAGCCCCGCCTGGAGGGCATGGACCCGCAGCGAGCCCACCGTGCGCGACTGAACGAGAGGAAGGAGCGGCATGCGGCAAAACCTAAATGGATCCCCGCGTTTGCGGAAATGATGGACCACGCCTCCGCTCGCGGCGGGAATGACAAACCACGCCTCCGCTCGCGGCGGAAATGACGGTCCTCGCCGCCGGGCCACCCTCGGGCCGCCAGCGGCCCTCACGTCAGAGACCGGCGCCACGCTCAGGCGGTGGTGTCCTTGTCCACCGGATGCGGCATGGCGTGTTGTCGGCGAGTGCGTCGCTTCTTGTTACGCACCGCCGCGTTGCCCGTGGCGAGAAAGCGCTCGAGCTCGGACCAGCGTTCGCACCCATGGTTGCGTGCGTCCGCCAGCAGGCGCACGAGGCACTCCGCGGTGGCGATCGCGTCGCCCCCCGCGCGATGACGCCGTCCCACCGGAATCTCGACGTTGTAGTGATGCGCCACCCAATCGAGGGAGCGCGAACGAAGCTGCGGCAGGAGCCGGCGCGCGAGGCGCACCGTGCACAGTCGACGACCCGTCAGCGCGCGCCCCGACGTCCGCTCCACCTCGGCGCACACGAACCGCCAGTCGAAGGCGGCGTTGTGCGCCACGAAGACGTGACCGTCCACCGCCTGCACGACCCGATCGCAAATGCCACTGAACGGCGCCATGTCGCGCACCATCTCCCAATTGATGTTCGTGATGCGGGTGATGATTGGCGGGATGGAGCGCTCCGGGTTCACCAGCGTCTCGTAGACGTCCTGGATCCGGCCATCCCGCACGAGCACGACGGCGATTTCGGTGATGCGGTCGCCAGAACGGAACTGGCCGCCCGTCGTCTCAACGTCCACGACGGCGAATGAAAGTTCCGACAGCAACGGTTCGTGGTCGACAGGCTCCGTGCGCCACGCGGGAGGCGCAGGCTCGCTGAGCCGCCACGCGCCGTCTGGCGTGCGCACGAATCGCCCATGCTCACGCAGCAGCGTCACCGCCATGTGCTCGGCGATGGTGGCAGGAAGCGACGACAGCTGGCACACGCTGGCGACGAGCGCCTGCGAGCTCGCCGGCCCGCCCTTGAGGTAGTCGACCGCGCGGTCGATGAGCACGGTGGATGCCGCGCACGCGACCACGCCGGCGGGAACATCGAGTTCCAGCTGCATGCCCGACATCGCGTCGATACTGTGTGCGCCCACGCGCGATGATCGTGTACCGCTTGCCATCAGATCTCGTCCCGGTGCACCGGGCAGGTCATGCAACGCGGGCCGCCGCCGCCGCGCACGAGCTCACCGCCAGCGAACGTGATGACCGCGCGCTCGTCGTCGGCGATGGCGACGCTCCCATCGAGGTACCGTTCACCGGGAACAATGGCGAAGCCTGCACGCTCCATCTCGCGCAGCGTCCCCATGTTGCGCGCATACGAGAGCACGAGGCCGGGACGCAGGGCGACGAAGTTGCAGCCCGAAGCCCACTGTTCGCGCTCCTGGAGCACACGTCGCGGACCGCCGGCAAAGATAGGCGTCATCGGCATGCCGACGTCCGCAAGTGCGGCGAACATGTCGGACTTCTCGGTGAGGCGCGTTTCGCCCTTCTTCCAGTGCAGCACACTGAGTCGCTCCGGACCAGTGAAGTGCGGCGGGAAGCACACGCACAGCCCGCGGTCCACTTGCGAGAAGATCATGTCCAGGTGAATGGCCGTGTTCTCCCGCGGCATCACGACGATGAGGATGTCCGTCACCGTCGTCTGCGCGAACAGCACCGAGGCGAGGTAGTCGATCGCGCCGGGACTCGACCGCTCGCTGAACCCGATCACGACGAGGTCCTCGCGCAGCGTGTGCAGATCGCCGCCCTCGAGCGTGTAGTTGAGACGTCGCTCCGTCGATCCGTCGAAGATGATGCCGTTGTTCGTCAGGAGCGGGTGATAGCTGAACAACGCCTTCATGATGAGCTCTTCCGGCCATCGGATCCCGTGGCGCATGGATCCGACGAGCAAGTGGTCGCCAACCGCCATGGCCGAGTCCCGAGTAAAGAAGAGATTCGGTAGCGGCGGCAGTTCGTAGCCAAACTCGTTGAGCGTGGTCGCCAGGGGACCGGGCGTCTCCACACGCCCCTCGATGAGCATCGTCACGAGGGCGTCTGCCGGTAACGCCTCGATCTCGCGGGCGAGCGGCTCGCTCGGCACCACGTGCATGGTTTCCCGGACGAGGAGCTCGCGCGTCTCCCGATTCGCGAGGACGTCCGCCAGCAGTGTTCGCACTTCGTGGACGGCGCTGAACCGCTCGAGGACCGCGGTGAATCCTCGATGCTCTGCGCGCGCCAGGTCGGCATCCGGCAGGTCGTCGTAGAGGTACGCCTCGCGCGTGGTTGGCGTCACCCCGAGCAGCTCGGCGCCTGGGGTGTGAACGATGACCGATCGGAGCCGCCCGATCTCCGAAGTGATATGCACGCTCATGGCCCGAAGATAATCCGATGCCGCGCGATACGCCTGTCCGGCATGTGCATACGGTTCAAGACGTTGGCGTGCCAGGCGAACCCGGTCGCTGGTGCCGGGTATTAGAACACACTACTTTGTGAATCTATTCACAAGTGCCGAAACGCCCTTGAAACGCATCGCCGATTCCACCGTCCGCCGACTCTCCATTTACCTGCGGTTTCTCGAGGATTTCGAGGAGCGCGGGCTGGCTACGGTCTCCAGCGACGAGCTCGCGCGCCGAGGGGGCACGACGTCGGCCCAGGTGCGCAAGGACCTGTCGTTCTTCGGCTCGTTCGGCAAGCGCGGCCTCGGCTACTCGGTTCCCGAGTTGGCGACGGCAATCCGCGACATCCTTGGCCTCGGACGCCAGTGGAAGGTGGTGATCGTCGGCGCAGGCAAGATCGGCGCGGCGCTGGCGCAGTACCGCGGGTTCCGGCAGCGCGGCTTCTCGATCATGGCCGCCTACGACACGAATCCGGACAAGATCGGCCGCACCCTCGAAGGGATCGAGATCCGCGACATGGCGCGGTTCGAGGCAGACGTCGCCTCCGAACATCCGGAAATCGCGGTCCTCGCGACGCCCACCGATGCGGCACAATCGGTCCTCGACCGCGTGAACCGCGCGGGAATCAAGGCGGTGCTGAACTTCGCGCCCGTGCAGCTCCACGCGCCAACGGACGTGACGGTGAAAACGGTCAACATGGCGATGGAGCTGGAAGGACTGACCTTCGCCTTGACGAACAGCAATTAGCGATCAACCAGTGTCCATCCTGAAACCGTGCTTTTGCAATGCGTTCGTCATTCCCGCGTGCGCGGGAATGACGAGTTTCAGGATGGAGACCAAATAGCGATCACCTAGCCCGCCACCGCTGGGGCCAAGGCTCGGAGCAGTCGCGCGAACTGCTCGGGCGACAGCGTTTCCGGCCGCGCATCCGGATCGATCCCGGAGCGTTCGAGCACATCTTCAGCCGCCGCCACATCCAGTGCGCGCAGTGAGCGGATCACGCGTCGCATCTGCTTCCGGCGCATGCCGAAAGCGCCCTGTACCAGCATCCTGAACGAGCGCTCCTCATCGACCGATACGAGCGACTCCGTGCGCGGCGTCACGCGCACCACCGCACTCTCGACCTTCGGCGGCGGTGAGAATGCCGACGCTGGCACCTTGAAGAGCGTCTGCGCGGTCGCATACGCGGCGACGTTCACGGTCAGCGCGCCGTATTCCTTCGTTCCCGGCGCCGCGCTGAGCCGATCTGCGACCTCCTTCTGCACGAGGTAGACGGCTCGCTCCGCGCGCGGGGGCACCAGCGCGTGAAAGAGAATCGGCGTGGTGATGTAGTACGGCACATTGCCGACGAGCACATAGGGCCCTGCGGCAAGCTCGCCGAGCGCCACCTGGAGGACGTCGCCCTCCGCGATGAGCACGTTGCTGCGGCGGGCGTAGCGCTGCCGCAACATTTCAGCGAGCGCACGATCGTACTCGATGGCGATCAGTCGCCCTGCTCGCTCGACGAGGATGTCCGTCAGCGCGCCGCGCCCGGGGCCGATTTCCAGCACGGTCTCCGAGCCGGTGAGGTGCAGCGCGTCCGCGATGCGCCCGAGGATGCGCCGATCGTTGAGGAAGTGCTGGCCGAGACTCTTGCGGGTGGGCGGAAAGCCCGCGCGGTCACGGCGAGGCACGCGCGCATCGTCGCTCATGGTCGTCAGCTCTTCAGCACGACGAGCGTGAGGTCGTCGAGGCGGGGAACGTCGCCGGTGTATTCGTCGAGCAGGCGGAAGACGTGCGCCGAGATCTGTGCCGGCGTTTCGTGGCGATGCTCGCGCACACAATCGAGCACCGGCCGCTCGTCGAGCCGCACGCCCTCGCGATTGCGCGCGTCGGTAATGCCGTCGGTGAAGAGGAGCAGCACATCCCCGTCGGCGTCCCACCGGCGCGACTCCGATGTGGGCGCGGCGTCCAGCATGCCAAGCGGCGGGCCGCCGGCCAGGAGCCGGTCGATGGAGCCATCGCGATTCACGACGAAGGCGTGCGGATGTCCCATGTTGCCGTAGCGCAGCACGCCCGCACGCCGGTCGACGACCGCGTAGAAGGCGCTGACGAACATCTCGGTGGTGTTGAGCTCCTCCTGCAGGCTCGAGTACAACCGGTGCAGCATCTCGGCGGGATCATCGGTGCCTTGCGCGTGAATCGCCGATGCGCTCATCGTGAGCGCCATGATGAGCGCGGCCTGGTATCCGTGCCCGGACACGTCGCCGATCATGATGCCGATGCGCTCGTTCGACAGACGGTACAGGTTGTAGAAGTCGCCGCCGACATCTTCCGCGGGAACAACGCGCGCGGCCACGGTGGCGGCGGGCGCGGCATGCGCCGCGTCGGGCAGGAGCTTCATCTGCAGGTTGTGGGCAAGCTGCATCTCCTGCTGCAGGCGCTGCTGGTCCAGCGAGCGGCGGACGAGCCGTGCGTTCTGGATGGCGGCGCCGATCTGGCTCGCGATCGCAGTGACGAGCTTCTGGTCGCCCGCCGTGAAGGCCTGCCCCGAGCGCCGATCGGAGAGGTTCACCACGCCAAGCGGCTCACTGCCATCCTGCGCGGTCCACACGATCGGCACCGTGAGCATCGCGCCGCGACGGAAGCCGAGCTCCGCCTCGCAGGGCATCTCATTCTCTTCCACGATGACCGAGTGCAGCGTGCGAAACACGTGCGCGCTCACACTGCAGCTGTCGTCGAGGGCGATGGGCGCCGTCGCGATACCCTCGCCCCCGAAGCGCGCGATCACCTGGAGGGCGTTCGCCTCACGGTCGACGACGAGAATCGATCCCCGATGCGCCCCTACTGTTTCACTCACCTCACGCAGGATCGTCGACGCGCCTTCCTCCAGCGACACCGTGCGACCGAGGATCTCACTGATGGAGTAGAGGAGGTTGATCTCCTCGTAACGCTCGGCGAGCTCAGTCGCGGCGTGCTCGACCTCCAGGCTGTTCTGGAGGAACTGTGCCACGATGGGCCGGAGAAACTGGATATATCCCTCGAGGAGCTTCGTCTCGATCCCGCATGGGCCCAGCGCCATCCAGGCGGGACGGGGACCGCGCACGGTGAGCAGGAGGAGCGTACCGTCCGGCGTGTCCACGTCCCGCATGGTGCCGTCCGTCGGCAACCACTCTTCACGCGGCGCCTCGGTGCGCTGCGTTCCGGCGACGAATCGCAGCGGGGCGGCTTCGCGATCGCGGGACCAGACGGCGATGTGGCAGGCGGTGGCCTCATGGAACGCACTGAGGACATCGCCAAGCTCGCTCACGCGCGTGCGAGGGTGAGGCGCACGACGTTCCCCGAATTGGCGCCCGCGGGGGAATCAAAACGTTCGACGCCGTCCATGAGCTTGCGCATGAGGAACAGGCCGCGCCCATCCTCCCGCTCGAGGTTGTCGCCATCGGTGGCATCCCGGGTCTTGGCGTCGAGGTCGAACGGCGTGCCCTCGTCGACGATCTCGACCACCAAACGATCTGCATCGACGTTCGCCCTGACGTGCACGCGCTTGTCCGCCCGTTCGTTGTTGGCACGCAGGATCGCGTTGGAGAGCGCTTCGCTCAGCGCCACCGGCACGTTCAACGCGAGTTGATGCTTGTTGTACGAGAGCTCGGCGCAGGGATGTCGCACGAGGTCGACGACGCGCTCGATGTAGGCGACGTCGCTCGGGATATCGATCTGGAGCGACACGCGCAGTCCGCCGGCAGGAGTTGGCGGCGGAGTCGCTATCATGGATGGCGTCACTGGTAGCGGCGAGGGAACACGGCGCTGGAGGCAGGTGGACGACGAGACGCGGCCCGTCGAGTGACGGACCGCGCCAGCGTCATCGAATCGGGGTCAGAAGCTCGACAGGGCGCGGTCGCGCGTGTCGGAAATCTGGAACAGCGTGTCGAGCTTGGTGAGCTCGAACAACGTGCGAAGATCATCGTTCAGGTTGGCGAGCCGGAGCTCCCCGCCCTGTTCGCGAATCTTCTTCGACAGCGAGACCAGCACGCCCAGCCCGGAGCTGTCGATGTAGCCCGTCTGCGCGAAGTCGATGAGGAATTTCTTCTCGCCGCGCTCGAGCTCGTCCAGCACCTTCTGCTTGAGCTCCTGGCGATTGCCCACGATGAGTTGCCCTTCGACATCGACCACGACGATTTCACCCTGCTTCTTGATCGAGAAGCTCATATGCCTTTCTCCTGACGGATCCCGTTCAGTGGTGTGCCCGCCGAGTCGCCCGCCTGCAGTGCGGTGATCGCGGCCACATTGAAGATGTCTTCAGCGCTCGCCCCACGCGAGAGATCGTTGCACGGACGACGCATCCCCTGAAGGATAGGTCCGATCGCACGCGCCGACGCCAGTCGCTGCACCAGCTTGTAGGCGATGTTCCCGGCATCGAGGTCCGGAAAGACCAGCACATTCGCCTTTCCCCCGACCGGGCTCTCTGGCGCCTTTCGTGCCGCGACGTCCAGGATGAGCGCGGCATCTCCTTGCAATTCTCCGTCCACGGCGAGCTCAGGTGCGACACGCTGGATCTCATCCACCGCCGCGCGAATTCGGGTTACACTCTCGCCGCCCCCACTGCCTTTCGTACTGAACGAAAGAAACGCAATGCGCGGCTCGTCGCCAACAATGAGCCGTCGGTCGCGTGCCGCACTCAGCGCAATATCCACGAGTTGCCCCGCCGTTGGACGCTTCACCACGGCGCAATCGGTAAACGTGAGGACCTCGCCATCGGCGCTGCGAAAGGCGGGCACGTCCATGTAGAACGCGCTGGAGATGGTCCGCACATTGTCCCCGGGACCGATGAGCCAGAGGGCGGCGCGCACGACGTCGGCCGACGTGTGGGCCGCACCCGCGACGCATCCTTCGGCCCGGCTCCACCGCACGAGGGCATCCGCGACGAGGAGCGGGTTGGCGGCATGGCCGGCGGCGACCTCCTCCGTCATGCCTTTCGGGGACCGGATGGCAAAGATCTGCGCGGCGACCTCGTCGGCGAGTGCACCGGGGCGAACCTCGACGAGCTCGATGCCTTCCATCGCCTGCTCGGCGGTCCCCACCAGCACCGGTTCGACGACGCCGCGCGCCTTGAGCTGGCGCACCGCTTCGCGCGTTCGCGGGTCGCCCGCCTCGGGAAACAGGATGCGCCGCCGTTGCGCCGCAGCGCGCGCATGCAGGGATGCGAGAAAGGTCATGCCGGCGAGAGCTTGGCGCGAAGTGCCCTGGCGATCACCGGATGCACGAGGTCATTCACGTCACCGCCGTAGCGTGCCACTTCCCGCACGAGGCTCGCGCTGATGTAGGTGGTGTCCAGCGACGGCACCATGAACACCGTCTCGAGGCGCGGCGACAGATGGCGGTTCATGAGCGCCATCTGGTATTCGTACTCGAAGTCGCTCACGGCGCGGAGTCCACGGATGAGCAGCGACGCACCCACCTCGCGCGCGAAATCAACCGTCAACCCGCCGAACGACCGCACCTGGATGTGCTCGTCGTCTCCCAGAGACTCGCGAATGAGCGCCACGCGCTCCTCAATGGAGAACAGTGGCGACTTCGAGGAGTTCGTGGCCACCGCCACGACGAGCGTATCGACGAACTCGAGGCTCCGACGGATGAGGTCTTCATGACCTCGCGTGATCGGGTCGAAGCTGCCGGCATAGATCGCGATTCGGGAATTCGGCACCCGGGAAGAATCGACGCCGGCATTCGAAAGCGCAACGCGCGGTGCCGTCATTCCGCGCGGTAGAACGTGATGGCGGTGCCGCCGTACTTTCGGCGCTCACCGCCGGCGGGGAGCTTCTCGAACGCGCGGTGCTCTATGCCAAGCACGTCCGCGAATGGGACCGCGAGCCACGCCTCGGCCACCTGCGCGGCGAGACCGCGATCGTAGGGCGGATCGGCGAACGCCACGTCGTAGGCATGGGCGCCGAGCGTGCCAAGGAAGGCGATCGCATCGGCCTTGATGACGCGTGCCTCGCCGCCTGCCCCAACGCCCTGCAGGTTCTCGCCGATCGCCTTCAGGCTGGCGGCGGCGCTTTCGACGAAGTCGGCACTCACGGCACCGCGTGACAGGGCCTCGATCCCGAGGGCGCCCGAGCCGGCAAAGAGGTCGAGGACCCGTGCGTCGGCGAGCCAGGGATTGACGATGCTCATCCACGCCTCGCGCACGCGATCGGCCGTCGGGCGCGCGACGTCGCCCGCGGGCGCCACCAGCCGTCGCCCGCGCCACTGCCCCGCGACGATGCGCATGCTACGCGACGCGGAAGTCGGCGAGGCGCGCCTGGAGCCGCACCTTGCCACGAAACTCGTCGCGCTCGAGCCGATACGCGATGTCGTAGGTCTTCGTCCGGTCGACTTCGCCGATGCGCGAACCCATCGACCAGGCGATCGCCTCGAGGGGCTCACGCGTGACGGTATCGATGCAGAGCTTCAGCCCTCCGTCTCCAATGAGTTTTGGCGGCGCGGTGAGCCGTACGCCGCGCGTGACGAGCATGGGCGAGGGATTGCTCATGCCGCACGGCTCGAGGTGGCGAAGCAGCGCCTCGAACTCCAGCGTCACGTCGGCGATGTCCACCTCGAGGTCGACGCGGAACTCCGGCACCAGGTCGTCGAGCGTGAGCATCGACCGCGCGCCCTCGTTGAAGCAGCGGGTGAACTCCTCCACGGCGTCGCGTGCAATGGTGACGCCGGCCGCGCTGCGATGACCGCCGAACCGCCGGAGCAAGTGGCTGCAACGGCCGATCCCCCCGTGCAGGTCGAAGCGCGAGATCGATCGTCCCGACCCCTTGCCCTCATCCCCATCGAGGCCGATCAGGATCGTGGGACGCCCGAACTCCTCGACGAGCCGCGACGCGACGATGCCGATGACGCCTGGATGCCAGCCTTGATGCACCTTGCCCTGCGCATCGACACTCGATTGGACCTCGGACGAGAGCACGATGCCGAACGTCTCGTCGAGATCCATCTGCAACACCCGCTCGCGCGCCTCGCGTAACACCGCACGGTCGATCTCCTGCCGCCGGGCGTTCAACTCCTCGAGCTCGCGCGCAATCGTGTTGGCCTGGTGCTCGGTCGTCGCAGTGAGCAGCTCGACGCCACGCAACGCCTTTCCCAGTCGCCCCACCGCATTTAGTCGCGGGGCGAGAATAAATCCCACACGCCCCGCCGTCAACGGCTTGCCATCGAGACCTGCCGCGCGCACCAGCGCGCGAAGCCCGAGGTTCTGGGATTCCGCGAGCATCTTCAGCCCATAGCGTGCGAACACGCGATTCTCGCCGCGAAGGGGAGCCACGTCGGCGATCGTCGCCAGCGCAACGAGGTCGAGCATGCCGTAGACGTTGTTTTCGTTGCCGCCGAGGGCGCGCGTGACGGCGAGGGCGAGCTTGAAGGCTACGCCCACGGCCGCGAGATCCTTGTCGGCGGACTCGCACCCGGGGCGCTTGGGATTCAGCACGGCGAAGGCATTGGGCAGGTCGCCACCCGGCAGGTGGTGGTCGCTGATGATGACGTCGATCCCCGCGGCCTGAAGCGCCGCGACCGGCTTCACCGCGCTCGTGCCGCAGTCACACGTGACGACGACCGTCGCACCGGCGGCGTGCGCGGCGCGGACGCCCGCGTCGGTAAGGTCGTAGCCATCGACCAGTCGCTCCGGAATGAAGGGCACGACGTGGCCGCCCAGGAGCCGGAGCGCGCGCGTCATCAGCGTGGTGGAGCACATCCCGTCCACGTCGTAGTCCCCGTGCACGAGGATCGTCTCGCCCGAGCGCACCGCCAGGACGAGTCGCTCGACGGCCCGGCCCATGTCGAGCATCTGATCGAGTGGGAGGAGCTGGTCGAGGCGCGGGCGCAGGTACCGCTTGGCGGATTCGGCGGGAAGATGACCGCGCGTGGCCAGCAGCCGGCAGATGACCTCGGGGAGGTGCAGCTCGGCGCGGAGGATGTCGACCGTGGCCTGGTCCGGTGCCGGCGGAAGAATCCAGCGGGCCTTCGGCCGGGCGACGGGGGCAGCGGCAGTCATGTCCTCAAGCTATTTCGCGACGTCTCCCTGTTCAACGCCGCGACGGATCATTCTGCCGCATAGAGCAGCACGCCGCAGCCTTCGCACATCTCGAGCGACCCGGTCGCGGCCATGGCTGCGCGTCGCTGCGTGGGAATCGCGGTGTCGCACGCACTGCAGGACTTGTCCCGCAGTGGGAACACCGACTCACTGCGCTTCCGCACGCGCACACGATCGTACTTGTTGAGCATCGCCGGGGGCACCGCCCGCGCCGTATTCGCGCGCTTCTGCTGCGCCACCGTGACTTCCATGCCGATCGACGCGCGTTCCGTCTCGAGTGCCGCGCGCGTGTCCGCCTGTCGCGCCTCGACATCCGTCAGGGCGACTTCGAGGTCGGAGACGGCATGCCGCAGCTCATTGATGCGTCCCTGCACCTGCGCCATTTCGCGCTCCGACTCGCCGAGCATGCGCTTGGTCTGCTCCAGCTGCGCGACTGCGGCGTTCGCCTCCTTTGGGGACGTCACGCTCTCATAGGCGCGCTGACTCCGTTCCACGAGCGCGCGATTCGCCTCCAGATGGGTCGACGCCTCGCGCTGCCGCGACTCTTCGGCGTCGATGGAGGCACGGGAGCGATCGAGCTGACTCGCCACCTTGCCGCGTTCCTTCTCGAGCGCGGCGAGACGGGGAGCGAGGGAAGCGAGTCGGTCTTCGAGCTGGTAGAGCTCGAGGTCATCGGCCTGCACGGCGAGCAAGGACTGTACGTCAGGATGCATGGCGGGAGTTGGACGTGAGTACGTGGATGCACGAGCGATCAACGCCCAGCATTGGATCATAACCCGTGACGCGACGCCTCAGCGAAATTTCTTCCACCACTGGCCGTTCAGGCGTCGCAATTCGGCGGTCAGTGCCATCTTCTCGCGCGTGAGACCGTCCTTCTGTGCATCGGACGCAATCGGCATCTCGCGGTCGATCTCGGACATGCGCAGCGTGAGGCTCCGCTCGTGCATTACAGAAAGACTGCCCGCCACCGCTTCATCGACGTGGTCAAGTCCGCCATTCTCCTCCAGCAGTTCCTGCATCACGACCACCGCATCGCCGTCCAGATGCTCCGCCAACACGTCCGGCCCAACGTCGGCACCGTGCTCGACGAGCGCGGCAAAAATGTGCCGCAGGTCGGCGTCGCGGAAGCTCTCCTCCCCGATGCGCTCGACCACCTGTTCGAAATAGGCCGGCCGGTGAAGGAGCACTCGCATCAGCTCCCGCTCCGCGCTCGCGGCACGCTCCCCCGCGACCCGACGGCGTTCGCCCTGCCGAACACGCGGCGCTTCGGCGCGAGGCACCGGAGCCCGGTGGTCCGGCTCCGTCTCGACGAGCGACAGCGGGCCGCGCACGACGCCACTGCGCCGAGTGCGCGGCGGCCCGCTCAGCTCCCGCTCGAGCAGTTCGCGCGTCACCCCCGCAGCGGTGGCCGCGTACCCGAGATACATGTCTCGCGTGAGGGGATCGCTGGTCGCCCGGAGTGTCGGCAGGAGGCGGTCGAGCGCCTGCCGCTTCTTCCGCAGGTCGGAGAACAAGACACCGCGCTCGAGGATCTGGATCTTTCGCTCGAACACGTCGATCGAGCTGGCAATCTGAACGTCGAGGCCACGCGCGCCGTGGGTGCGCACGAAGGTGTCGGGATCCTCGCCATCGGGAAGGGTCACGACCTGGACCGCGGCGCCCTGCGCCAGCAACTCATCACCCGAGCGGAACGTCGCCTTCAGGCCTGCCTTGTCGGAATCGTAGAGCAGGAAGACGCGATCGGTGTAGCGCCGGATCAACTTCGCCTGCTCATCGGTGAGGGCAGTGCCCATCGGCGCCACGACACTCTCGATGCCCGCACCAATGAGTCGGACGACATCGAAATAGCCCTCCACCACGAGCATGCGCTCGTCGCGGCGCGCCGCCTGCTTCGCCCAGTTCAACCCATACAGCAGCTTGCCCTTCGTGAACACGGGCGACTCGGCCGAATTGAGGTACTTCGGCTCCCCTGGGCCGAGGAGCCGACCACCGAACCCTGAAACACGCCCCGAAAGATCAAAGATCGGAAACATGAGCCGGTCGCGGAACCGCGGCCGTGGTTCCGTTCCAGAGTCCGGCTGCATCAACAGGCCGGCCTCGATGAGCCGCTCGTCGTCGAAGCCGAGCGTGTTGAGGTACGAGCGCATCACGCCGATCTCGCGCGGCGCGTAACCCAGTCCTACCTTGCGCGCGAGATCCTGTGAGACTGCGCGCTCCTCGACGTACGCCCGCGCATGCTGGCCAAGGTCATCCTCGGACAGCGTCCGTTGGAAGTACTCCGCCGCCGCCCCGTTCACTTCCCAGAGTGGTTCGCGCGAATCCTTCTCGTCCGTGCGGCGCGACTGCGTCTCGATCACCTCGATGCCCGACTTTTCGGCGACCATCTTCACCGCCGTCGGCCAGTCCACGCCCACCCGCTTCATGAGATAGTTGAAAACGTCGCCGCCTTCATGGCACACGAAGCAGTAGTACATCGCCTTCTTCGGCGACACCGAGAAGTTGCGCCCCGTTCCCTGGTGGAACGGGCATGGACCGCGGAAGTCGGAACCCATGCGCTTGAGCTCCACGTACTCGCCGATGATGCCGACGATATCCGCGCTCTCACGAACACGCTCGACGGTCTCGTCGGGAATCACGAAAACTCCGCGATGGTCACGCCAGCGCCGCCTTCATTCCACCCGGCCATGTGGAACTCACGCACACGGGTGTCCTTGCGCAGCATCTCGTCCACGACTTGTCGGAGGGCACCTGTGCCCTTCCCGTGGATGATGCGGAGCGACTTGAGGTCGGCACGGATGGCACTGTCGAGTGCCTGAAGCACCATGCCTTCCGCTTCATCGGCCCGCATCCCGAGGAGATTGACCTCGGTGCTGACGTAAACCTCAGGCGCATCACCGATGTAGCTGACAGCCGCTTGAACCGGACGCGCCGTCTTCCTCAGCGTCGCGGCCTGCACCGTGAGCTTCATCGAACCGACGACAATCATCGCGTCCCTGCCCCGCAACGCGAGTACCCGCCCGAGCTTTCCGCCGAGCGTGCCCACTTCCACCGTGTCCCCCTCGGCGAGTGGCGTGCGATCCGCGGGCGTCTCGGTGCCGCGCTTCCGCTGCTGTGCACGGTCTTCCGCATCGAGTCGATCGATGACGTTTGCCTGCTTCGCCGCGAGGTCCTCTGCCTTGCGTCGGGCGTCACGACCCATCTCGTCGATTACCGCGTCGGCCGCCTCACTGCCCTTCTGCTTCAGTGCCTTGATGGTACGTTCAATCTCGGCCCGCGCTTCGAGAACGTACTTGCGCGCATCCTGGCGACTCGTCTTCTCGACCTGTCGCTCGCGCTCGCGCACGTTGTGCTCGCGCTTCGCCACGTTCGCGATGCGCGTCCGCGCGTCATCCACCATCGCGACCGCCTCGCGCTCACGCGACGCGAGCTCGGTCTCCTTCATCTCGAGTCGTTCGATGAGCGCGGCCATGTCGCGCTCGCCCTGGGGGAGACGCTCCTCGGCGCGATTTACGACACTCTCCGGGAGATTGAGGCGTCGTGCGATGCTGATACCATACGATCGGCCCGGCACGCCCTTGATGAGCCGGTACGTGGGCGCGAGCTGCACGGCATCGAACTGCAGGGAGGCGTTGACGACACCGGGCACCTGCGTCGCGAGCTCCTTCAGCTGCCCCAGGTGCGTCGACGCGAGCGTCGTCGTACCGCGTGCGGTGAGCGATTCGAGGATAGCCCACCCGAGCGCCGCGCCCTCCTGCGGATCCGTCCCCGAACCCAGCTCGTCGATGAGCACAAGGGTGTGGCCCGTGGCGCGCAGGAGAATCTCCGAGAGATTCTTCAGGTGCGCCGAGAAGGTCGAGAGACTCGCCTCGATGGACTGTTCGTCGCCGATGTCGGCGAGCACATCATCGAAGATCGGTATGCGGCTCTCCGCGCCGACTGGCGCGGGAATTCCCGCCTGCGACATCATCGACACGAGGCCGAGGGCCTTGAGCAGCACGGTCTTGCCACCCGTGTTCGGGCCGGAGACGAGCAGCGTCCGTTCCTCAGGCAGCATGGCGAGGTCAAACGGCACGACGGCCACGCCCTTCGCCAGCAGGAGCGGATGACGTGCGTCGCGCACCGCAAATCCCGCGTGCGCTGGCACGAGGTCCGCAGGCGTGCACTCGTAGTCGATGGCATATCGCGCGCGCGCATGGAGCGAGTCCAGCTCGGTCAGCGCATCGAGCGAATCAGCCATGCCCTCGCGCAACGGGCGAATGAGGTCGGTGAGTTCCGCAAGAATGCGCTCGACCTCCTCCTGCTCTTCCGACTCCAGCTCGCGGATGCGATTGCCGTACTCCACGGCGGCTGGCGGCTCCACGAACATGAGACCGCCCGTCCCGGAGGTGCCATGCACGATTCCGCCGACACCGCGCACCCCCTCGCGCCGTACCGGAATCACGTAGCGACCATCGCGGATCGTGACAGACATGTCCGGCGCGCGATGATGCGCTTCGAGGCTGCCCATGACACGCTCGAGGATGCGGATGAGCTCACCGTGCGATGAGCGCAGCTCGCGGCGGATGCGACGAAGCGCGGGCGATGCATCGTCCTTCACGATGCCGTCCTCGCCGAGCGCGCGCTCGATCAACTCTTCCGTGGGACGTGCCGCGACCATGCGATCGGCGAATGAGCCGAGCACCGCGCGGATGATCGGCGAACGGCGATCGTCGCGTAGCGCATCGCGCGTGCGCCGCGCCGAGCGAAGCAGCACACCGCCCGACACGAGCTCCTGGCCATTCCATACACTGCCCACCACGCGCAGCCGCTGGATGGCGTCGGTCAGCTCTGGAACGGGTTCGGGACGCCACACAGGTTCGCCGCCGAGCAGCGATCGCATCGCCGCCACGCGCCGATGCTCGGCCTCGATCCAGGCCTGCTCCGACCGCGGCGTCAACGCGCGCACCCGCGCGGCACCCGGCGCCGAGAACGCACGGTCGGCCACGAGCTCCAGCAACCGCGGAAATTCGAGGATCGCGAGCGCGTGGGTGTTCACTAGCTAGTCTCCATCCTGAAACTCGTCATTCCCGCGAAAGCGGGAATCCATTCGGGCTTCTGAACATGGATTCCCGCGTACGCGGGAATGACGAACCGAACGTCGAAGCGCCGTTTGAGGGTGGACACTAGCAATACCTCGAGCGCAAAAACCCGAACGAGCGCGACGTGCGCCAGTCCGGGTACCGTGCCGCTGTCCAGCGAAGACGAGTCACCCCTGCTTGCCCAGCTCCTCGCGCGCGATCGCATTGATGGTGCTTCCCTCCGCGCGTCCCTTGAACTGCGGCAGCACCTTGCCCATGACCGCGCCGATCTGCGACGCACCGCCCGCGATGGCGACCCGCACGGCCGCGCGAAGCTCTTCGTCGCTGACGGCGGCGGGAAGGTACGCTTCAAGGATGGTGACTTCGGCGCGCTCCTTGTCGGCGAGATCGTCGCGCTTGCCGGCGTACATCTCGATCGACTCACGGCGACGCTTGATCCCCTTGCGCAAGACGTCGATCACCTCGTCGTCCGTCAAGTCGCGGCGCAGCTCGATCTTGCGGTTCTTCGCGTCGGAGTAGATGGTGCCGAGCACGAGCACACGCGGCTTGTCGAGCGCCTTGCGTGCGGCGTTGAGGTCGGTCTGGAGCGTATCGAAGAGAGGCATTGCACGTGTCGGGGGAACCACCGAATCTACGCGTAGCGCCGGGACCCTGCAATGAAGGGCACGCCGCGCTTTGGGATGATAGGACGATAGGATGACAAGGCACGTTTTCCTATCGTCCTATCCTGCTATCATCCTGCAAGTACGGCAGGCGCATCAGCCAGGCGGCCAACCGAGCTTACGTCCGCCCAGCAGGTGCAGGTGCACATGAAACACGGTCTGCCCCGCGTCGGCGCCACAGTTCATCACCGTGCGATACCCACGCTCCGAGATCCCTTCGGCGCGCGCGATGGCCGCCGCTGCGATCTGGAGGGCGCCGAGCAGTGGGGCATCCTTCGCGTCATTCAGCGACGCCACATGGTCGCGCGGAATGACGAGCACGTGCGTCGGCGCCTTCGCGTCGATGTCACGAAACGCCACGATGGTCTCGTCCTCATACACGATGGTGGCGGGGATCTCCTTGCGTGCGATGCGGCAGAAGAGACAACTGTCGGTCATTGGTCAGCCGGTGAGAGCGCGCGGAGAACGGCGAGTGCGGAGAGTGCGGCGATACCAGCCGTCTCGAAGCGCAGAACGTTCGCGCCAAGCGAGACAGGACGCCAGCCGTGGGTGATCAGCCTGTCGCGCTCGTGTTCCTCGAGGCCACCCTCCGGTCCAAGCGCGACCACAACGCTTCCCCTGATCGCCGGCCCCATGCTGGCAATCGACTCGCCGTCCACATCGAGCAACACGCGGAGCGCAGACGACTCGGGGCCACATGCCTTCAGTGCGGCATCGAGCGACGCTTCGGCGTGAACGTCCGGTAGCCACGCGCCGCCCGACTGCTCCAAGGCACTGATCTGGCGCAGGCGGACCTTCTCGCGAAAGGCCTCACCCTCGCCGCGCGGCGACACGGAGCGCGACCGTGCGTACACGATCGGCCGCCAGGAAAAGACGCCCAGCTCCACAGCCTTCTCCGCCAGCATGAGCATGCGCTCACGATCTCCGACAGGCGCCCAGAGCTCTACAGGCGTTGGCCGATCGACCTCCTCGATCCCCTTGGCGGCGAGCAGGATCACGCAACTCCGCTTCGACACGCTCTCCACCACGCCTGCCGCACGACGACCAGCGCCATCCGTCAGCCGCACGCCATCACCCGCGGCGATCCGCTTGACCGTCGCGTGATGCACCGCTGCTGCGTCGAGCTCCACCCGCTCTCCGCTACGCCAGTCGCCCGGCGCGTAGAACGTGCCTACCGATGCGTGACGCGCGCGCTCCACCACAGCCCCTCCGCATCTTCCGCAACGATGTCCCAGCCAGCGTCATCGAGCTCGCGGCACATCATCTCGCGCTCCTCCAGCAGAATGCCGCTGAGGATCGCCTCGCCATCGGGCGTGAGCGACGACGCGATCATCGGCAGCATCTGGAGCAATACCGTGGAAATGATGTTGGCAAGAACAACGCGGACGGGAGCAACAAGCGGCAGGAAGACGTTCGCATCACCCTCGAAAATCATCACTCGCTCCGCGACACCGTTGCGCGCGACGTTCTCGTTGGCATTCTCGATGGAATCGTGGTCGATCTCGATGCCGACCACATGGCCCGCGCCAAGCTTGATCGCCGCGATGGACAGCACCGCACTGCCGCATCCGACATCGGCGACGCGGTCTCCCGGGCGAATCACATCCGGCAGGAGCCGCACGACACCGCGCGTCGTCTGGTGTTCACCGGTGCCGAACGCCATCTGCGGCTCGATGACCACTGTGCGGGCCGGATCGCGTCCGTCCGCGAGCCAGGGCGGCACGATGGACAGCGCGCCAAGATCGTGCGCCCGCACACCCTTCTTCCACTCCTCCGCCCAGTCGACGGCCGGAATGAGCTCGAGCGTCACCTGCGCGTCGGGATCGGCGGCGAGTACGCGCGTGCGAACCGCCTCGCCATCGGTGTCTCCCGGGAAATGCGTCACCAGCTCGTCCCCCGCCTCGTGCACGCCCTCCGACCCTGCCTCGAACAGCGCCGCGAGTGCCCGAGACCGTGACGCGCCGGGCCGGACGCGCACGGCCAGCCACTTCATGCGCCGAGTGCCTCTTTCATCTTCGCCCAGAGACCCTTCTCGCGCTCACTCGGCACATTGCGCTGCAGTTCTCCCAGCCGCGCGATGAGCTCCTCCTCCTCGTCCGTCAGCGAGTCCGGCGTCCACAGCTGCACGCGCACGTGCAGGTCACCCGTGCCGGCAGCGTTCACCCGAGCGAGGCCGCGGCCACGCAGGTGAAACATCTGCCCGCTCTGCGTGGCAGGTGGCACCGTGAGCGAAACGGTACTCGTGGCGGTCGGTACCTGGATCACCGTGCCCATGACGAGCTGCGGATACGTGATGAGCACTTCGGTGAAAAGATCCTCGCCCTCGCGTTCAAATCGCGGATCGTCCGCCACCTCGAAGACAACGTGCACGTCGCCACGCTCACCCTTCCGCGCACCGATGTTCCCCACACCGCGGAGTGTCATGTATTGGCCGGTGGCCACACCTGCAGGGACGGAGACCTTGATGGTCTTGTCGCTGCGGGTGCGTCCGTCGCCCTTGCATCGCTTGCATGGCGTGTCGATCTGCTTGCCTTCGCCATGACAGCTCGGGCAAGGTGTGACCGCGACGAACTGGCCGAAGAACGAGCGTTGCGCGCGCCGCACCTCACCCTGACCTGCGCACGTCGAGCAGGTGTGAGCCTTTGAGCCAGGCTCGGCGCCCGTGCCGGCGCAGACGTCGCATGCGTCGAGCACCTTGATGCGTACCTCCTTCTCGACACCCGTCGCGACCTCGGCAAGCGTCAGCGGCATCGCGAGCTTCACGTCGTTCCCGGCACGCTGTCCCCGGCCCTGCCCGCCGAACAGATCGTCGAGCCCGCCGCCAAATCCGCCGAAGTCGCGCATGAAGATGCCGAGCGCTTCGGACAGGTCGACGTGGTGGAACCCTCCGCCGCCACCGCCGCGCAGCCCGGCCTCGCCGTACCGGTCGTAGGCAGCGCGCTTCTGGGGATCGCGCAGCACGTCGTACGCCTCGGTAATGGCCTTGAACTTCTCCTCGGCTTCCTTCGATCCGCCGTTGCGGTCCGGGTGAGACGCCATCGCCAGCTTGCGATAGGACTTCTTGATCTCGTCGTCCGCGGCCGTGCGCTCGACGCCAAGTGTTACGTAGAAATCAGCCATGGAGGCGGTTGTATCCTGAAAGTTTGGTGATGCTACAGCAGGTCCGACAACAGACGCGACGTGTGCTGCACGAGGGAAATGACCTTGTCGTACGACATGCGGGTGGGCCCGATCACGCCGATGATCCCGGTGAGCGATCCCGCATGATACTCGGCCGTGACGACCGTGAACTGGTCGAGGCGCGGATCGCCGTGCTCCCCACCAATGGTGATACACACGCCGGGACGCTCATCCGCCGCATGCGTGCGGCGCAGGATGTCCGCGAGACGCGCCGGCTCCTCAGTAAGCGTCAGGAGCTTCCGCAAGTTCGCGGCGCCGTCGAACTCCGGCTGCGAGGCGAGCACGCTCGCCTGCCCCACGATGACACTGCCCTCCGTGAGGGGCATGGCGGTATCGAGGAGCTGCTCACCCTCCTGCACGAAGATGTTGAGGAGGTCTTCCGCATCTCGGTGCGTCGTCGTGTCCCGCAACCGCTCCCCGACCGATGCGCGCAATTCGCGGAGCGTGTGACCGGCAAGGCGTTCATTCAGAACGCGCGTGACCTCGCTGACGGCGCTGTCGGCGACCGTCCCGCGCACCTCGACGAACACCGTGCGCACCACGCCACCGTCGAGGGAGAGGACGAGCAGGAGCCGATCACCTCCTACGCGCACCAGGTCGAGCGCGCGCAGCACGCTGGCGTCGAGCTGTGGCCCAAGCGCTACGCCAAGTTCCTGCGTGAGCACCCCGAGTGACTGGGCCGCGCGACGGAGGATGGTCTCGATGGTCGAGTTGCTTGCCGAAATCTCCGCGCGCAAGCGGTCTCGCTCGGCGTTGACAATCGGGCTGGGTGGGGCATTGAGCAGCGAGTCCACGTACGATCGATACGCCTTGTCCGTCGGGACCCTGCCCGCCGAAGTATGCGGGTGCATGAGGAAACCCTTCTCCTCGAGATCGCTCATGGTGTTGCGAATCGTCGCCGGCGATACCCCGAGTCCGGACCGACGCGACAGGACCCGCGAACCGGCCGGTTCGGCGGTCTGGACATACGTCTTGATCACCGCCTCGAGAACGCGGCGTTCCCGCGGCGTGAGCTCATCGGCAGGTGTCATAAGTTCAAATATGCTAACGACTTCGGTGGTGCGTCAAGGCGGCGGCAAGCGAGTCGAGGCGCAACCAGCCCTCTACGGTGCATCGCACGCGGCCGTCCGCACCGACCGTTACCCATCCGGCTTTCTCCCAGGTGTGCAGGAGTGACCGTTCTTTCACACGGAATTCCAGCCCCGTATCGGAGCGCAGACCGAGATAGACCCCTTCCGCCTCGCGGTTCTCCGCGGTGAGCAACTCGTCGCCCCCGATGGGATCGGCGCCACCGAGCGTGGCCTCCGCCCATGGTGCGTAGGTGCGCAGGTTCCACCGGCGCGTGCTGCCGTCAAACCCATGCGCTGACGGGCCCAGTCCCACATATGATGCGCCCGACCAGTAGGCCGAGTTGTGGCGGGCGCGCCGGCCGGGCCGACCGTAGTTGGAGACTTCATAGTGCTCGAGCCCGGCGGCGGTGAGGAGACGATCAGCCATCAGATAGTCGCGCTCGTATCCTTCTTCCGGCTGTTCGACGGTCAGGCCTGACGCGACGGATTTCCCCAACGCCGTCCCGGGCTCGATGGTGAGTCCGTAGAGCGACACATGGTCGGGGGCGAGATCGATCACACGCCGCACGTCGAGCTCGAAGTCGCGCGACAGCGCCGTTGGGAGCGCAAAGATGAGGTCGAGTGACAGGTTTGTGATTCCGCCCTCGCGCGCGACGTCGACCGCCCTGGCGGTCACCGATGCGTCGTGGCTCCGGTTCATCCAAGCGAGGGCATGATTATCAAAGCTCTGCGCGCCGAGCGAGAGCCGGTTGACACCGGCTCCCCGCCACGCGGAGACCGCGTGTGGCGTGACATCGTCCGGGTTTGCCTCGATCGTGATCTCCGCGCCTTGCACGGCCGCGAAGCGACGCTGGACAGCCTCGAGTGCGCGCGCCACCCCGTCGCCTCCGAGCAACGAGGGCGTGCCACCGCCAAGGTAGATCGTATCGACCTCCGCTACCGCAACTCCCTGAAAACGCGCGGTGAGCTCGGCGTCGAGTGCGGCGACGTAATCGTCCACCGGAACGTGCCGACGTATCGCAATCGCAAAGTCGCAATACGAGCAACGGCGCGCACAGAACGGCACGTGGATGTAGACATGGCGCGTCACGCCGACCTCTCCCTCCGCAACAGTGGGCTCGAACTCAGAGCCGCCGCACTTCCCCGGAGAGTGCGCATTCGATCAATCCACGCATCTCCAGCACGCTCACGGCGGCCATGCCCTCGTGCGCGGGAAGCCGCGCCCGGCTGCACAGCGTGTCGATGTCCGCGGCGCCGAGCGCGAGGGCGTCCCAGATACGGCGCTCGCAGCCATCCTTGGGGAGGTCGCCGATGGTGATCGGCGCCGTGAGGCCCGTGAGCGCGAGGAGATCGGCCATGCTCGTGATGGGATGAGCCCCATCGCGCAGCAGCTCGTTGCTGCCTCGCGATTGCGGGACGTCGATCGGACCGGGCACCGCTGCCACGATGCGGTTCAGGTCCCTCGCGTGCTCTGCCGTGATCAGCGCTCCACTCCCAATACCGCCCTCGACCACGATCGTGACTGACGAAATGGCGGCGATGATCCGGTTGCGATTCGGGAACGAACCGCCATGCGCACGATTGCTCGGCTCGAGCTCGGAGAGCAGTAGCCCGCGCCCCGCAATCTCCTCCTGCAGCGCGACATGTGCCCGTGGGTAGACGACGTCCACGCCGGTGCCGAGTACCGCGATGGTGGCGCCGTCTGCAGCGAGGGCTGCGCGGTGAGCCGTCCCGTCCACGCCGCGCGCCAGGCCGCTCACGACGCACGCGCCCGCGCGCACAAGGGTCGTGGCAATCTGCGCCGTTACACGCTCGGCGTACTGTGTGGCGCGCCTGGTCCCCACGACCGCGACACACGGCATGTCGAGCAGCCGGCGATCACCGCGCGCCCAGATCCGGGCTGGTGGCGACGCGAGGTCGAGCAACGACGAGGGATAGCGTGCATCGCCGCGCGCGATCGCAGCCGTCGCCATGGATACTGCGACGGCCGACGTCACCAGCGGCCCGCGATCACGAAGCACGACCAAATGATCACGGAAGCACCACATCCTTGATCGGCTGGATCGACGCCTTGCGCATTGCGAGCAGCCGTCGCCACCACGCCAGCTTGATCTCCTCCAGTCCCAGACGACCGGCGGCAGAGATCGCGTAGATCCCGAAGGCTTCGGGTGCCTCGATGGGCGCTGGTTCCGATTCGCCCAGCAAGTCCATCTTCGTGAACACAACGCAGTGCGGCTTCTCGGCGAGCTCGGACGAGTATTGCGCCACCTCGTTGCGAAGCTGGTCGTACTCGGCCTGCCAATCCATCGAGTCGATCGGGATCAGGAAAGCGAGCAGCCGGGTGCGCTCGATGTGGCGAAGGAACTGGAGGCCCAGTCCCTTCCCTTCGTGCGCACCCTCGATGATGCCGGGGATGTCAGCGACGACGAAGGTGCGGCTGTCGCTCATCTGCACGACGCCCAGATTTGGCGCAAGCGTGGTGAACGGGTAGTCGCCGATCTTTGGTGTCGCGGCGCTGATGACGGACAGCAGCGTGGACTTGCCGGCATTCGGCTGACCAACGAGGCCGATGTCCGCGATGAGCTTGAGCTCCAGCTCGAGCGTGAACAACTCACCGTCCTCACCTGGCTGCCATTCACGTGGGCTGCGGTGCACGGAGGTGGCGAACCAGCTGTTACCCTTTCCGCCGCGGCCTCCCTTGGCGAGGACGATGGTGTCGCCATCCTCGAGCACCTCGCCCACGATCTCCGCCGTCTCGTGGTTGCGCACGACGGTGCCGGGCGGCACCGGCAGCGTGATGTCCGCGCCCGAATGTCCCGTCATGTTCGAGCCGCTCCCATGCTTGCCGCTTTCCGCTTCCCACTTGTCGCGGTAGCTGTAGTCAAGCAGCGTGGCCAGGTTGCTGTCAGCGCGTAGAATCACGTCTCCTCCCTTTCCTCCGTCGCCGCCATCGGGCCCGCCCAGCGGGGCGAATTTCTCGCGACGGAAGCTGGCGAT